>CAZFVC010000009.1:0-16920 GCA_964522175.1 uncultured Desulfurococcaceae archaeon | reverse complement strand
ACGGAAACCCAATACCGTATCCAACAGTTATTCTCAAAAATGAGAGAATAAGCATTAACATTACTCAAGGACCAGGCAGTGACTCCCTTACCACAAATGTCCACGGATTCTTTAGATTCAGAAACGTAGGGTATGAAAAGCTGGAGATGTATTTCCCTGTGCCTCTCGAAGTCAGGGAAGGTAATGTAACCATATTATTGAATGGAAAGCCTCTGGATTGGGAGATAGTCGAGGAAATGACTGTTCCCTGGTCAGCGGGAAATCTTTCTCAAAAATATGAAACTGTTCTAGGTAACCTTCCGTTACTGAAATGGAGTATAGACCTAAGTAGCACCCCATCGGAAGTTTTTAACATTTCGGTTAACTATGAGTATATAATTAAGCCTCAGCTGGTCGAGATAGCGGGAAGCCTGTACTGATTCACCGAACAATATACGCTATGGCTACGGGCAGATTTTACTATCAGTATTCAAAAACTGTGAATGCTTCTCTTACTATACGGTTTAATGGAGGAAAGTTTAACTACGCCAGGGGAAACGTTTCTCTAGTTCCTTCTCCTGTTGTAGTGAATCAGCTAGTGACTAGGCTTATACTTGACGATGTTATGAGGGATGGATATGTTTTAAGGATTGATGAAAGGAGCCCTATGTTTTCTGGGATGCTGAGGGACGTAATTATTGATATGGTTGTACTCAGTCAATGCCTACCCAAACACAGACTTCTCAACCATCGACAACCTCCTCAACCACTTCATATACCTCTCCGAGTGAAGGGGAAGGGATAAATAAATTAATTGGTGTACTCATTATTCTTTAGGCTTCGTTGCGATAGCCGTTGTAAAGGGTAAGTAGGGGTATGAGAAATGCTTGCGATTAAGGTAAGCGAGCTGCGTAAAGTTTTTGGTGAGGTTATTGCCGTGGATGGAATCTCATTTGAGGTTGAGGAGGGGGAAATATTCGGTCTTGTAGGTCCTAACGGTGCAGGAAAATCTACAACTCTCAAGATATTGGCAACTATTCTAAAACCTACCTCTGGCCACGTAGAAATATTCGGAATGGACGTGATGAAGGAAACCAACAGCATTAGGAAGATAATATCCTACCTTCCAGAGGAGGCGGGAGCATACAAATATCTTACAGGGTATGAGTACCTTAAACTGATGAGTAAAATCTATGGGCACGGTGAAGATGTTCTGGAAGATGGTATTCGGCTCGCAGGTTTAGGGGAAGCTCTACATAGGTATGTCGGGACCTACAGCAAAGGAATGAAGAGAAGGCTTCAAGTTGCTAGAGCATTGATGGTTAGACCTAAACTCGCTATACTTGATGAACCGACCTCCGGGCTCGATGTTGCCCATTCCGTTTATTTAAGGAAGGTGATTAAGGAATACGTGAAGACTTACGGAATCACAGTCATTCTCTCTTCACATAATATGCTGGAGGTCGAGTTTCTTTCTGAAAGAGTTGCCTTAATCAATAAGGGCCGGATAATCGCTGAAGGAACTCCTAAGGATCTAATGAAGGAATATGAAGCCAGAAATCTGGAAGAGGTTTTCGTGAATGTGGTGGGCCATGCTGAGTGAGCTTGTGAAGAAGGAGATTAAGAACACTTTCAGAGATAAGAAAGTTGTTTTTACCACCATAATAATGCCGTTCATAATCTTCGCTCTAATGGGTGTGATCTACGGTTTCGCATTCTCTAAAACAGGGGAGGTTGTTGAGGAGCAAATAAGGAATGCAAGCGTATTTATTTGCGACAATGATGACGGTGGGCTGTTCACTTCATTGGCCCTCAACTATTCGCATCTGTTTGCTAAGAAAGTGGAGGTCAGGAAAGGATGCGGGGAAGACTATATTAAACAGCACCTCCTTGACGGGAACTACACGATAGGTGTAATAATTCCTGCTGGGGCCTCACAAAACTTGACTTTGCTGAAGCCTGTGGAGGTGAAGGTTATTGGAAAAGTTAGCGGATTCTCCTTTTCATCTATGGCGGCCTCGGGAACAGTTTCCGCTTATTCTCAGGGACTTAATTCTTTCATTAGAGCCTATATTATTTCTAATCACGGTCTAGACCCCAAAATAGCTGTGTCTCCAGTTAAGTCTGTGGAGGCAGTGATTTTCAGGGAAGCGTTACTTCCTCCTTCTTCACTGGCTTCTCTATCAATGGTGTTCTTTATGTTCATGTTTGCGCCCCTTATGGTAATCGCGACATCACTGGGGGTAGCTTCTTCTTCTATGGCTGTTGAGAATGAGGAAAAAACTCTTGAAGTGCTTTTATCTCTTCCTGTCTCAAGATTTAAGATTCTACTGTCCAAGTTAGGGGGGACAATGGTTCTAGTCACTCTTTCAACAATATCCTTCGTTATTGGTTTCATTATCTATATTTCAGCTATAGGGAGCGGCATATCCATGATGGCTGCAGGTGAAGAAGGATTTATGAATGTTGGCGGAGATCTCGTCACCTCTGTGCTTAATCTTCAGGTGCTTGTGGGTGTAGGTATAGCAACGTTTCTCTCACTGACTGCTGTGGCGTCTCTCGGGATTCTGCTCGGTTCCTTAGCTCCAGACGCAAGAACAGCGAACTCTTATATAGGGCAACTGTCATTCCTCATCATCATACCAGGGTTTATACTGACGTTCCTAGATCTCTCTTCCTTTAATGAAATAGGTCAGGCACTCATGGTGGCAGTCTCTCCCTTTATAGCACCAGTACTGCTCGTGAAGGCATACTTTGAAGGTCTCTATTATCTAATCCCGGTAACAATGATTTGGGCTCTTGCGTTCTCTTTAATTATGATTTTAGTGGCCTCTAAGCTTCTTAATTCAGAAAAGCTTCTTTCACTGCAATACTGGTTCCTCACCAGAAAGAAGGGCGGGAAAAGTAAGAAAATGGGTAAATGAAGACCTATAAAATTTATTTTCTTTCACATAAAATATAAACTCCCATGGTGTGATAGCGGTGAAAGTTAAAGTAAAAGCGATAAAAATTGACTTAAGTGATCATCGAATAGCCTACGTATCTAAAGATGTTGCTAAAGAGCTTGATCTGGCTGCAGGTGGCAGGGTCAAGATAATTACTTCACAGGGAAAAGTGACGACCGCTTTTGTAGCTGTCGATAACTCTATAGAGGGATCTCTCGTTGTTTTACCTTTATCCTTACATAAAATCCTTGGATCACCTAGTGAGCTTGAGCTGAAACCTTACATAATTCCTCCATCAGTTAATTACATCAGGAGAAAGCTTAAGGGGGGGAAACTTACTAAGGAGGAGATCTATGAGATAATACGTGACGTTGTTGACGGTGTGCTGACTGATGTTGAGATAGCAGCCTTCGTCTCGGCACAGATGAGCGTAGGTATGGATATAGATGAAATGGTTAACCTAACTAAGGCAATGGTTGACACGGGCAATAAGCTTCAGTTCGAGGAGCCTGTATATGACATCCACTCAATAGGAGGTGTTCCAGGAAACTCTAAAGTCTCGATTGTTGCTGTCCCTACTATAGCTTCTGCAGGCATACTTATACCCAAGACCTCTTCAAGGGCAATAACTTCACCGGCTGGTACGGCAGACACTATGGAGGTATTTGCTCCAGTAAACTTCACGGTTGAGGAGGTTAAGGAATTACTCAAGAAAATTAAGGGATTCATTATCTGGGGAGGGACTCTAGGTCTAGCCCCTGCTGACGACATACTGATTAGAGTTGAGTACGTTCTTCGAGTAGATCCCCTTTCCCAGATGATTGCATCCATCCTGTCTAAGAAACTCAGCATGGGGGTTCAGAATCTCTTAATTGATATTCCTGTAGGTAGAGAAGCCAAGGTTGATAACATTGAGGAGGGGAGGAAGCTGGCATCGATATTCACTCAGGTGGGTCAGGGCCTTAGAATCAACATGACCTGTGCTATAACATATGGAGGGCAACCTATAGGTTACACTATAGGACCCGCCTTAGAGGCAAGGGAAGCTCTAGAGACTCTTCTCGGTAAAGGACCTATGTCTGTAAGAGAGAAGGCCACAGCTATAGCAGGTATAGTTTATGAGATGGCAGGTGTCGCTCCCAGAGGTGCTGGTAAGAAGCTAGCTAAGGAAGCACTGGCCTCGGGAAGATCCTACGAGGAATTCAAGAAGATTGTTGAGGCTATGGGAGGGAACCCCAATGTAAAGCTTGAGGATATACCTGTAGGCTCTCATAAGGTCGTGATTAAGGCCCCTATAGAAGGGTATATAACGGGAGTATATAATAAACCCCTCACTACCATAGCGCGGGCAGCAGGGGCCCCAGTCGATAAAGGTGCAGGTATAAGGCTTCATGTTAAGAGGGGGCATAAGGTTAAGGAAGGGAATGTGCTGCTGGAGATATACAGCAATTCTGAGGCCAGATTAGAGGAGGCCGTTAAGCTTCTAAGTAAGGTTTTCCCAATAACTATCGAGGGGATGGTTCTGGAGACCTATCCTCCCTACATAGAGTGAACTTAACCTTAATTAACTGAGTTAAAGAATATAGCCGGTGGCAGAATGCTCAGAGTTGCGGACGCTGTAATAGGGATAGGGGACAGAACTCTACTGACGGACGTGAATCTATGTGTTGATGAGGGAGAAGTGCATGCCCTTATCGGTCCTAACGCAGCAGGGAAAACATCCCTGCTGTCCAGTATAGCCGGTCTTGAGCCGTACAGAATCCTGAAGGGTAGGATTCATCTTAGAGATGAGGACATTACTGATCTGCCTCCTCACGAAAGAGTTAAGAGAGGGATAGTTCTTGCCTATCAGAACCCTCCCCCATTCAAAGGTCTGACCCTCAGGATTTTGTTGGATGAGATCAGGAAAAGGTTTGGGGTAAGTAAGCCCTTTATGGAGAAGCTGGCTGGGATTCTCTCTATTGGGGAATTCATGGATCGGGAGCTATTTAACGGTATGAGCGGTGGGGAGAGGAAAAGGCTAGAAACTTTTCTCGCACTCGTCTATAGGCCATCCCTTGCATTACTTGACGAACCTGATAGCGGGGTTGATATAGACAGCGTCAAGAAGATTGTTGAAGCCATTCACCTATCTTCGAAGAGTGGAACCTCACTTATAGTTGTCACACACTCGATGCATATGCTGGACCTCCTTAAGGAGTATGTTGATAGGGTGCATCTAATCTATGGAGGAACCCTTCTTTATTCGGGCTTATACGATGAGGTAGTTCCCGTAGTCTCTAAGTATGGATACGGAGGTGCAGCGAAGATTTTCTTGGAGGCTGAGAGGCGTGGTGGATGCAGTATTTAAGGAGAAGGCATTAAAGGCCCTTAATGCTTCTCCAAAGTATGGGCCGGACGTCGATCTCTCCAAGTACGTGAATCTATCCGGCGAAGGTATGGAGAAAGAAGATGGGATTAAGGAAGAGGTTATTGGACACATTGCGGAGAAAATAGGTTTCGGAGGCGGCGCATGGAGGAGGGCAGGATATGTTCAGGTTAATGAAGAAATACTTACAGCAGAAATGAGGAAAGGGCTGGAAAAGGCCGGGGCTTCAGTACTGCCGACGTATGAGGCCCTCAGAAAAATAAAGCGTTTGAAGGAGTATTCTTGGAAACTGTTACTTCCCTATAAAGATAAGTTTACTGCAGTAACCTACTTATACGGGAAAGAGCAGGGCTATTTCATTTATGTTCCTCCGGGTGTAAAGGTTAAGGACCCTATTTATACCTGCCTATTCATAACGAAAGGTCAGTATGCTCAGCTACTTCACAATATTGTTATTGTTGACGATGATGCAGAACTGAACCTGATAACAGGATGCGGGATTTCGGACATTCCTGCTGGAGCTTTACACGCTGGGATTTCGGAGTTCTATGTGGGGAGAGGAGCTAAGCTTACTTTTGCAATGATTCATGCATGGTCACCTAGAGCAGTTGTCAGGCCTCGGACTGCCGTCCATGTGAAGGAAAACGGAGAATATGTGAGCTACTACATGATATATAGCGGGATAGATTCGATTCAGGCGTATCCTGAGGTGTTTCTGGAAAGGAATGCATCCGCCTATCTGTACTCTGTTGTCGTTGGTGAAGGAAACGGTATCTATGATTTAGGTGCTTCAGCAGTTCTTAGAGGTGAAGGAGCTAACGCTGAAATAGTGTCTAGGGTGATCGGGAGATATAGATCAAAGGTCATTGCGAGAGCAAGACTTGTAGGTGAGGAGGGTCCGAGCAAAGGGCATATTGAATGTATGGGTTTAGCTGAGGGGGAGAAATCGGAAGTTTCCAGCGTTCCAGAGCTTATTTCCAGGACTCCTGAAGCTATACTCACCCATGAGGCTGCCATAGGTAAGATAAGTAGGGAGGAGCTCATGTATTTAATGAGTAAAGGATTTAGTGAGGATGAGGCTAGGGCACTTATACTTAGAGGCTTCATAACTTTGCCCACCCCCCATCTGCCTCAAACAGTTAGGGAAACTATAGGGAGGATAGTGAAGTATGTTTCGAGCAGGGCCCATGGGTAGGGGGATAGCAACTCGATGAAGGTAATAATTACTCACACTGATCTTGACGGAGTTGCTTCAGCTGCTCTTATTCTCCGAGGAGTAGGCAGTGTTGACAAGGTATTCTTCGCTCAGCCGAACCAGCTTTACGGTGTTTTAAGAAAAATACTGAACGGGACGGACGTGTATGTATCCGACTTAGGTATGAACACGTCCATATTTGAGAAGGTCTTGGAAGAGGTTGAAAGAATAATCAGGGGCGGCGGGAGGATCCGGTGGTTTGACCATCATATCTGGAAGCAGGAATGGATTGCTGGACTTAAGGATAGAGGTGTTGAGATTTATGTCGATACATCGACATGCGGAGCAGGGGTCGTAGCTAGGTACCTCCCTGTTGAGGGTGAAGGTGTTGGGGAACTTGTTTCCGCGACATGCTCTATAGATCTGTGGAGATTTAACGACTGGAGAGGTAATTTCTTAGCAAGATATGTTGGTTTCAAAGGAGGAGCTGAATGGAGGGAAAAAGTTGCTTATAGACTTAAGGATTTTGATGGGATGCTTTCACAGGATATCATTGACACTGTAAGCCAAGTATTCGATGAGGAGTTAAAGACATATTCAAGGGTTCTCAGGGAAGCAAAAGTTACTAGAGCTGCAGGCATGAGAATAGCGTATGTCTTGAAGAAAGATGATGAGCATACTACTTCTTACATAGGTAATCTTCTCCTAAACCGCTTTCAAGCCAAAATCGCAGTAATATGTAGGGAAGGATCCGTCAGTTTTAGGAGTTTAGGTGACACAGATGTTAGTTCTATAGCTATGAGACTCGGTGGAGGAGGTCATAGGAACGCTGCTGGCGCTCCTATCAAGGCCCCTCTATTCCACAGATTCTTGGGGAAAGTTGGTATTAAGGGGCCATACCTATCTTGGTGTATTTCTAGGGTTGTTCAGGCCCTTAAGTGGGAGTAGCTGAATACGGGAGAATTCCTTCGTCCCTTAGACATTTCTCTATGTTCCTAGTCACTGATTCGTAAATTCCGCCGCTTCCAAACAGCATCTTTATGAGGGAAGTGTCGTTTCCTATGTTTCTTAAGAGTGCCTCCTTCCTACCGCTTAGTGGAGGAACTTCCTCAATTCCCCACATATACTGCGGTGGGGCTCTAGGCCGTTTACTAGGCCTCTCGGCTGGCTTACCCAATATTATGCCCAGTACAGGAATGATTCCCTTATTCATCCTTAGAATGCTTTTTACTTTACATGGATCGGAATAAATGGCTACATTCGTTACTCCGTAACCCAAGGTTTCTGCAGCTATCTCAAACCATGCCCCCGTAAGCGCTGCGCTTATTAAAGCCTCCACAAAGAGCCCTAATCCTAGCTTCAGAGCCTCTCCCATTACCTCTTTGGCTGCTGCCGCAGCCTTCGCTAAGTCTACTGAGATGACTGCTATTGCTGGCGCTTGAGATATATGTGGCTGGTTTCCTAAAGCCTCAGATATTTCTTCCTTTAGTTCATCCCTCCTTACGATAGTTATCAGTACTGGCTGAAGGTTCCATGCAATCGGAGCCCTGTTAGCAACCTCAGCGATTCTTTGGAGATCCTCATCCTTAACGCTTTCAGCCACGAATTTCCTAATGCTTACATGGTTTTCCAAAACGTTTAAGCAATCTTTACTCATAAAGACACCTTTCCTATATTCCCTTCCTAGCTAATATATCAGTTAAAGTTTTCTTACCTCCCGTTATTCTAACTGGTGTGGAAATGGGAGTTGTTGCAGGAATTGACTTGGCCGCTAAGCCTACTAGATGCAGCGGGTTCTCAGTGATAGAGGTTAAGGGGAAGAAGGCCGTTCTCAGTAAGGCGAAGTGTTTAGGAAGTGATGAGTCCATACTCTGGGAAGTAAGGAGCTCTTCCCCAATGATAGTGGCTATTGACGCTCCTTTAATGAGAAATCCTAGGATGAGAGGAGTTGATAGGGAGCTTCTTAAGCGAGGAATCAGGGTATTCCCACCTAATTTCTCTTGGATGAAGCAGCTGAGTTTAAGAGGGTGGAGAATTGCTAACTCCATTGCTAAGCTAGGGATTGAGGTTATTGAGACACATCCTAGGAGTGCACTCCTTTCTGCAGGCACCTCTAATGTTTTCGAGCTGCTTCAGAGGCTGGGAGTAGATATTAAAGTAGACACTTTAAGAAGCAAGGACATTATTGATTCAGCAGTTTCTGCAGCGGTGGCCTACTGTCATCTTAAAGGATGCTCAGAGATTCTCAGCGATGGCGAGTACAAGATATACCTATTCAAGAAGCTTAGTGACTAGGTCTACATTTCATTCTCTCTGGGAATGTAACTAATAACTATTCCTTGAGTTTTCCTCGCCCACCACCTTAGATAGTCTTGAGCAGATATTCTCTCTGAATGATCAATATTGAACTTCTTTCTAGCCCACTCAACCTCATCCATACCTACCATACCGTTACCTTTTCCTGCTGCGAGCCTCAGGAAAGCATCCACCTCAGCAAGAGTGAACCACTTGCTTAGAGAAACTATTTTCTCAATAACTGAATCTCCCTTAATCTTTATAGAGTACCTCTCAGCGTTTCTTAGCAGAGCTTTTCTCCTCATGCTTCTATCCGGATACCCTATCACTACAGTTACGTCTATCCTTCCCGGCCTGAGAATTGCTGGATCAATCAGTTCAGGATTGTTGGCTGTGAGGACAGTGAACGGTCTGTCAGGTCTTTGAAGATGGTAAAGAATTGTGGATATCTCGCTTATGTGTGCTTCATGCATTGTGAATTTTCTGGATGAAATGAATTCCGCATCATCAATTATTAAGGCTATGCTCCTTCTCCTTCTGATTATCTGTTTGAAGATGGCGTTGAGCATCTTCTCTGTAGAGCCGTACCACATAGACCTGTAGCTCTGGGGACGGAGCTCCACTACCTTGAGCCCAAGAGCATCAGCTAACGCCTCAGCCATAACAGATTTCCCAACTCCAGGAGGACCTGTGAGGAAAGCGCCCTTAGTCGCGAAAGGCATCTTGTTCTTGACAGGATTAACTATCGAGACTTTAATTTCCTCGATAATCTTTGGAGGTAAATCATCAATCCTCCAGGTAGGGATCCTCACAGGAATCTTGACTTCCCTATATTCTCCACCATCACTTACAACTGCCTTAATTTCCTCTCTCTCACCTGAAGATAGATATATTGGCACTACAGCTATGGGTGGAGCTAGCGCCACCTTCTCAAAATCTATGTACCTCATTCCTAGTAGGCTGAGCTCGCTTCTAACGTCGTTCCACAATGAGTAAAAAATGTGTTTGGAACGTCTCTTTAAAGTATTTACAGAGACGTGCGGGTACAGAATTATTCCTAGAGGTCTTATCAGCTCGGGGTGGACATCCTTATTAACTGTTAAGGCATAGGACACCAGCCTAGGCTTCTTAAAACCAAACGAAACTAGTGAGAAAATACCGATTTTCGGGCTCTTTGTGACGGCTTTGGATAGTATGTTTAGGGCAGAGGGCAATAAGAAGAATGCTGCTTCATTTTCCTTAATCCTTTTTCTTGTCGTTATCTTAAGAAGAAGCTTTGACTCCATGTCTCTTAATTCGGAGAGATCTCCTCTACGTTTGCTTAGTGAGAGGAGAAACCTGTAGGCTGAGATGGATTCCTTTGGCTTCACGTAAGAAACATAAATAGTCCTCACTCCTCTATAGAGATTGCTCCAAAACACCTTAATTTCGGCCGCTCTTCTTTCCACTCCTTTGTTCCCATATTACATGAGGTATTGAAAGTAAATTAAACTCTGCAGGTAAAAGGATTATTCTTTCTGGATGTATGTGATGTACGTGGAAGTGCTTGGTATTGAAATTCCCACACGATTCAATAGCTTTTCCACATATTTTCTGTCAACGTAATTACTTACTCTGTATTCTCCAGTCCATGCATCGGAAACTATCTGAGGATTTATTCCTACGTTCAAGGAGTACCACTCTATCCATCTTTTCGGGTTTTTACTGAATTCTTCTAGGGAGGCCTCATAGATTTTGCTTAGTAGAGCTCTCAGGCTTGGGGGAAGTGATGTGTTTACTGCCAAGGTGCAGCAATTGAGAAAATCATAGTCAATAATGTTATGAATTCTTTTCATACCTAGGTTCACCAGTTTTTTGGTGAGAGGATGCCAAACAACTGCGTATTCGACTTCCTTACGCTTAACCGATTTTATCAGCTCGTCAGGCTCACTGAAATAGAAGGTTCTTTCTGCAGGAACTTCCCCTTCCTTAATAGCTACTGCCCGCAGGGCGTCCATTGTCGAGAGTTTGCTCGATATTGCTATGCCGGTTTCTACTTCAGGGTGCTTAAGTATGTAGGCACCTCCGGTTGCCCCGCCCCCAATGATCCTTAGGTTTCTAGTCCATACAGCAACATACAATTCCGTGATTAAAGGAGCCAGCACCAACTCCACCTCTCCCCGGATTGCTGCAGATGTTGCCTCAATAGCACTTGGATATACGGATAGCCTAAGCCTCAGGTTTCTTTCATTCAGTTTCTTAGCGAACGTTGTTAGGAAAGGGTATTCGCTTGACCATACAACAGCAATCCTCAGAACCTTTCTCCATTCCTTCTTCAGGGATAGTTGATACTCTTTTTTCAGGCTTATTAGGTACTGGTTACCCATCTTTTTCTTTATGATTAGTCCTTCCGCGTCAAGGGTTTTCAGAACTTCGCTAATTCTTGACTTAGAAGCGTTCAACAACCTAGGTAGGAGAGACTGCGGTACTTCACCCCCTTCGCTCAGGAGCCTCAGCAGCTTCTCTCTAATAATGCTCTTTTTTGGCATGGTACCGTATTTATGCTTAGTTAAGTTTATAATTAAGTTTTCCGAACACTTGTTCGGGATAGTTATGGGTGCTCTACCGTTGAAGGGTAGGTCGCTCTATATAGCTTTAGGGCTCACGATCATTTTACTTCACTACATTATTCCATACTCTATTCTTCGCGAGGCTTCTGGATTTAGTCTTTTCATCTACTGGGTGTTATTGGCAGCGGCATGGATAGCCATTACTGTTGTTTACTTGAGGAGGTGGGTGAAGTGAATTCTCTGCAGGTGGCATTCCTAGGTGTTTTAGCGCTCTACATTGTGGCTGGAACAGCGATTGCTTTAGTTTCGAGGAAATTAGGTGTTAAGTCGATTAAGGAGTACTTTGTTGCAGGCCACAGGCTGGGGGGTGTTATATCTGCGATTAGTTACGCAGCAACGACCTACAGCGCCTTCATGATGGTTGGGCTTGTTGGGATAGCTTACGCAACAGGAGTAGGGGCTTTAGGCTTCGAGCTTGCTTATCTCCTTACGACCCTTCTCCTTCTCGGGATATTCGCAGAGAATGTTTGGAAGAAAGCTCGTGAGAAGGGATGGCTTACTTCTTCCCAGATGCTTTCAGATTTATATAATAGCGCGTTCTTGGGGGGTTTGGCGGCCTTCATATATCTCTTCGCTTTACTGCCCTATACCTCGGCACAGCTTATCGGCATAGGCTCAATTTTTGAGGGGATTGGTGCTGGTTATAGTTTAGGCGTATGGGTTGGTGCTGTATTGGTTCTTGCATGGATAGTTATTGGAGGTGTTTGGAGCATAGCGACTACAGACCTATTCCAAGGTCTCTGGATGATTATCGCTGCAGGAAGTTTCGTTTTCTGGCTGGTTTTCTTCTTGGTCCCCTCCAGTGGGGTGAACTTAGGCCTAATCTCTGACGCTCTAACCAAAGCGTCATATACGGGGGTGGAGCCTAGATGGCCTATCCACGTCTTTCTAGCATACACAATTCCTTGGTGGTTCTTCGCCGTCACTAACCCTCAGGTTGTGAGGAAGCTCTATATGCCTGCAGATGAGGGTTCCTTAAAGAAAATGATTAAATACTTCGGTCTCTACGGATTTCTGTACACAGTTATAGTTGTTTTTGTGGGTATGGTTGCCAAGGGATTAACCTTACTAGGCTCCTTCCCTGACGTGACTAATAGGGACTTAGTCACCCCAATTCTACTAACCTATACTAACCCTGTCCTAGCTTCCGTGATCTACGTATCCATAGTCGCGGCAGCAATCACTACCTCTAACTCCATAGTATTCTCTGTCGGTGCATCCTTCATTAAAGATCTCGTGCTTCGATTGAAGCGAGGAAGTGTAGCCAGAGATAAAACAATTATTCACGCAACTACAGTCATTGTGGTTATTCTCACTTTGGCATCGGCTGCAATAGCGTTGACGAGACCTACATTCATTGTTGAGATGTCCGTACTGAGTTCAGTGGTTCTTCTTCCACTTGCCCCAGTGACTATTGCTGCATGGATCTCCCCTTCAAGGGCTTCCAGCCAAGTAGCCAGGTACGGAGCTACAATATCACTGGTTTTGGGTGTGGGTCTAGCTATAGGAGGGGCTGTAGCAGTCGGTCCCAAGAAAGCTCTCCTTTGGTCGCCTATGGGTATTCCTTTGCCTATCTGGGTTCTTTTCCTCTCTGGAGTTGTGGTGTTGATCACCTACCTAGTGACGCGTGGTGATTGAGGCAGCAGGGGACGTCTTTAGAGTTTATTATATGTTTTGTTAGTTTACGTTAGGTGGCAGGGTGATCCCTCTATTAAGCTTCATGCTGGTCGTCCTCTTTTCCATTATTGTTGTGAGGGTGGGAACCGTTGCCTTAACGATGACTGGCCTAAGCCGGGAAGTAGCTGCTTTCCAGGCACAGTCAGCTTTCTCTGGAGTGGGTTTCACCACTTCAGAGTCTGAGTATGTGGTTTCACATCCGGTGAGGCGAAGAATAATTAGAATACTCATGCTTCTAGGGAGTGCAGGGCTCACCTCAGCCGTAGCTACACTTATCATTACTTTCGTGGGAAACACTCCTCAAGAAATGATGTATAATGGGATATGGCTTTTCATAGGCCTCGCCCTCCTCTACATATTCGGACGGTCTAAGCTTGTGGATAAAGGGTTAAGCTGGGTTATTGAGAGAGCATTAAGTAAATGGACCCATATAAGGATAATGGATTATGAGCAGCTTTTAGGGCTAGGTAAAGGATACTCAATATCTATGATTAAGATAAAGCAAGGGTCCTGGCTTGAGGGGAAAACCCTTCAGGAGCTGAAGTTAAATGAGGAAGGAGTTCTTGTGCTTGCGGTTTATAGAAAAGTGAAAGGTAAGGAGGTACTCTTAGGTGCTCCTAGAGGAGATCTGAAGCTCATTAGTGGGGACACACTCGTGTGCTACGGCCCTGAAGACGTGTTAAGCAAGCTCCCTGAGAGACTTAGAGGAGCTAGAGGAGATCTTGAACATCTGGAGGCAGTAGCGAGGCAGACGTTAAGGGAAAGGGAAGAGAAAGCGATGCTTGAAAGAAAAGGTGAGGGCCTGAAAGAGAAGGGTGAAGGTGTGGGAAGTGATTAAGATTTGCTCTCGCATATTTCTGGCTGCCATGATATTCCTATTCATTGTTCTGTCCTATACTGGTAGTTCTGTTCTTGCGGCAGAAGATAATTCAGGTGTGAACCTAACGATAAATATAATAGGAGAAGGATTAGCAAGAATTCAATATTTCGATCAGTCTGGAAATTTACGGAAGTTACTGCTTAGGGAAGGGGATCATACTCTAGTGGTGAGGAATTCATCACCAATAGATATTTCACTGGGAGCGTCACAAGGATGGGAGCTTCTTAGGATCGTAACCGATGAATCAGTGGAGAGCTCTGAAGCAACGTTAAGGCTTGTGGTAGGAGTTAACGTAACCTCATATATACAAATAATATTTGTGAAAGCAGAAACCACTCCAAGCGAAACTAGAATAGTTATTGATGGGCTCAGCGAGGTAGTGAACGGCTCTAGGCAATTGAAATTAAATCTCACACTCTTAGGTAAGATAGAAACTTCCTGGTTTCTCAATATTTCAATTATGTCTCTAGGAAACGAGTTAATAGAATCAAGGAGTATTCGTCCAATATCTTCCCGAGAACTGGAAGTTGTGTTCACCATCCCACCCACTTACACAGATTCTTATGTGGTTGCTAGGGCCGCTATCTATTCTGATGGTGACTTAGTTGCCAAATCTAGTAAGGCAATACGTGTTGTGGAGGTCGGTGATACAGGTTCGGGGACCACACCCGGAGGCCTAGATCCTTTAATGATTGTAGCGATCCTCGGTCTCTTCGGGCTATTACTGGCGGCAGCCATCCTTTACAGGAGTAAATCCAGAGGTAAACATTAAAATTTAGTTGGTTTAACTGGTGATAAGGAAAGAAAATGAATGTTGATGAAGTGACGGAGCGATATTACAGAAGGCTCTTCATCCTCCCTAAGTGGCACGTTCTGCTGGGAATATATTTATTTATTGTAGTTCTTGTAGGCGTTATCAATGCTTTCCCCTTAATAGAGTTAGGGGAGATATTCTACTCCGTTCTTAGCTACCTCATAATCGGGATCTCGCTTCTCATTCTTTTCTCTTTCCTTTTATTGACTAAAGTTCTGTCACCTAAGAAGGTTCTAGGTTTAGCAACAGTAATGTTTATTGCTTCTCTTCCTGCGGAGCTAGTATTTTTCAGGCTCACAGGATTGAGGGGTACTGGAATTCTTGCTGGCACAGGCTTCATTCTTGTAGCAATAACTGCCTTTATCCATCCTATTTTGGCTTTTCTCTCAGCATCAGTTCTTCCCTTCCTCGCGTTCTATGGAGCTAATGTTCTCTTGGGACATGTAATTACGCCAAGAATACTTACGGGTGCCTTAGTAACTGAATTGATTTCTCTGTCTGCAGGGACTTTCTATATTCTCTATTTTGAGGTGAAGGGGAGGAGAAGCAGTGGAGTCTCTCCCACCTGGCTTCTCAGATCATTCCTTAAGACGTGGTTCACTGATGAGCCTGAGGCGCTGGAAACGGTATTCTCAAAGCTTGGAAGAAAAGAAAATGTAAGAGTTAAGGTGCTTTCCTTAAGGAGGAAAGGAAGGAAGCCTGTGGTCCTTGTTTTTCCTTCAATACACTACGGGCCGTTTAAGAAAGTGGGTTCTTCTAGATTCATTTATCAATTAGAAGAGAAGATAGGGAACCTTCTGGATTTGATGGTGTTCCATACGGCTGGCTCACATGAGCATAACGTTACTTCATCGGCTGAGTCTGGAAGACTTGCATCAAGAATTGCTAAATTTGTTCTTGATGCAGTAAAGAAAGACAACGGCGAGGGGATTTGCGAGCCTTACCGAGTAGCAGTAGATAAGGGCTGGGAGGCCCTATCTTTACCCACACCCTCCTCTCTTTTCATGTTCATTGTAAATAAGGAGAGTGGTAACGATGATCTTCCTGCAGCTCTCTGGGAGTATCTTGAGGCCCACTCCCACTCTCCCAGAGTCATAGGGATAGCGGACTCGCACTCATTCAAAGGTCCTAAAGTGATGGACTTAGAAGTTTTGAAGCCTTTAGTAGAGACAGTGTTGCAGAAGTATAATTGCAGAGAAGGCGAAAGATTTCTTGTTGGCTACGGAGAAGCTGAAGCATCCTCAAAATGTAGAAGCCTCTGTAACGAGAAGGTTAAGGCACTAACCATTAATTTGGGGGGAAAGAGGTATCTCATTCTCTACATTTACGGAAACAATATGAGGAGCCAATACAGACTTAAGCTCGAGGAGATAGCTAAGAAATTCCCCATAGATGATGTCGAGATCGTGACTCCTGATGATCACAGCTGTGCTGCATCATTTAGGGAGGCTCCCTATGATGTTGTGGATAACTGCCCTCCCCTCACAGCAGCAGTGGAGGAAGCCATTAAGAGGGCTATAGAGGATGAGGTTGAGGCCGAGGCTGTACCGGCACAAACTATTATAAAGGGGGTTCCTTTAGCCACAAGTAAAATATTCGACCTTATAGAAGAGTTAGCTGTTATGGGTTCGACAGTGGAGAAAGGATTAGTTGCTTTACTGATTATAATTAATCTGGCACCGATTGTTCTGTATCTGAGCATTTTCTCTTAATACAGTATATATTAATATTGGCAGAATAGTTTATACTTCAAGGTGCTGTTATTGAGGGACTATGTCCTAATTAAGGATCCCCTATATGGATATATTCGAGTTTTCTCCCATGAGAAATGCATTATAGACACACCGGCCTTCCAAAGACTTAGGAGGCTGAAGCAGCTCTCTACAACCTATCTAGTTTACCCAGGCGCTACCCACTCTAGGTTCCTTCACTCTCTCGGAGTTATGCATGTAGCGGGGGTTTTTGCTGAGCATATTTATTCCCATATGGGGATTAAGGCTGATGAAGTAAAGCGTCTGGTCACGATAGCTAGGCTTCTTGGTCTACTTCACGATATAGGGCATGGTCCTTTCTCCCATACTTTCGAGGACCATGTGCTAGTGAATTACGAAACCAATCATGAAGTGATTGGCGGGCGAATAATTAGGGAAATACCGGA
>CAZFVC010000008.1:20558-26885 GCA_964522175.1 uncultured Desulfurococcaceae archaeon | reverse complement strand
TGGGTATGCGACCGATATGTGTTTCCCTGCCATGTGGGCTAGTTTAAGGACGTACTCGTCCAGTTCCTCCTCGGACTCGAACATTATGTTTGTGGGTAGGGACTCGTACTTCCTGTGCCATACGTATACAGGTTTTCTGGGGCCGTTGCATGATATATCCTCAATGTTCTCGTCCCTGAATATGGGGTCGAGGGGGCCGTATCCGAGGAGGTTTCTCTCAACGTAGTAACCTATCTTGCTCCAGGAGAGGCCTGGAGTCCTCCCGAGCTTGATTTGAAATAATCTCAGGGCCTTCTTGGCGTAGGCCATTATGTATTCTCTCGTGTCTATCGATGCCTTCTTTGGGGGCTCAAGCTTCCAAGTTATGTAATCAACTATGTCTTGGAATACTTTAGCCTCCTGCTCGTTTAGCGTAACCTCCTCAACGAGGTAGATGAGTCTACCTGTTTTGAGGTCTTCAGCTATGTGGGCATAGGCCCACGGCTGGTATAGGGGGTATAGATCAACGGGCCTTAGGTTGGCCCTAAGAAGCCTCTCAGTCCTTTCAGTGAGTCTGGGTACTGTAAGTCCAGCCTCCTTCTCCTCTTCGGGAAGGACTTCCTCGAGAGATGGTTCCTCTTCCTTCTTTTTCTTAAAAGCCTTCTTTATTTTGCTGAATGGATTAGGCAAGTCTATTCTTCCTCTTACAACTATTGATTTGTAAGCAACCCATATATTCTTATATCTTAACCTCTAAAAGTTCTATTAGAGGTAAAGGTTATGTCTAAAATATACTTAGGGGCGATCATTCTTTTCGTAGTTGCTGGAGGTATGCTCATACCTGCTACATTAACTCAAGGATTAGGTTCTACACCCTTCATAGCGCATGCCCAACCAACCAGCTACTCATATGCATACGAACTCAACATATCCTTAGAGCCTTCATATCTCTACGTGCTTAATGAAAGCACAGTTCTTGTAATAGGTTCCGCTAACGGCTCATCAGTTGTTCAGGTCCTCAACATTGAAGATCCTTATAACCCTCCACGCGTTCTTCAGACCTATCCCCTAATTGGAGAAGTGACTGATGTAGCGATTAATGGGTATCCGGTTGAGAGAATAGCTGTCGGTACCGATATGGGGGATATAGTTCTGTTTAAGGTGAGTGGAGGAAGGATTGAGGCTCTTCTCCACGCCATCGAAGGTACGGACTTCATGGTTAAGAAACTCCTCATACTTAGGGCTGGCGGCACATATAAACTGGCTGTCCTCGCTGACGAGGAGGCCAGAACCTATAAGGGTGTGTGCACAACCTGTCACGTTTACGTGTTTGATGAATCCACGGGCGGTGCTCTCAGAATAGGTCCTGAGGTAGGTAACGCCTCCACATACTTCGAGAGGGTATTCCCTCAAGATATCGCTGCTGCCTTAAGGGTTAGTAACGGAATGTATTACTATGACGCCTCCACATTCGTGGTTACTTGGGTGCCTTACCAAGAGTTCTATAGAGTAGTTATTAACGTGACGTACTTCAACGAAACCGAGTATGTTCCGGGAGCTGGCACACTGATTAATGTCGTGGCCTATAATAGAACCCTTGATGTGCAGTTCCATTACGGAACTAACGCAGACGATAACGGTATTGCTGAGGTTCTTGTACCCGTAGGCTTCAAGGCCAACATCTCGGTTAAGGATGTCTATAACAGGGTTTACTACTGGTATGTTGATCCAACAACCTTTCCTCCGGGCACTACCGAGACCTACGCTTACTTCGAGCTACCTAAGAAACCCATAACCTTCCCCGCAGAGGTGTTCTATAAGACACCGGAGTTCCAGCTGGCGGTCGTGGATATTCTCGATGTATCATCCGCACCCACAGCCTATAACAGAATAACGACTCTCGAAACGAAGATTAATCCGTCCGCCACAGGCCTTTCCCTAGTTAGGGGTGAGGCCCTAGGGAACTATGTCCTCACATACCACGACCCAGACGACGGAATGTTCTACCTCAGGGTCTACGACAACTCCTTCAAGGAGGTTGGTATGACGAGTGACTATGTCGGCATGAAGGCGGAAGCGGAGGAATCCTTCACGTTCCCTGACGGAAAGCTTGTGGTGTCAGGGTTTAAGGAAGGCAAGGTGAAGTACTACGCCTACGATGAAGGGACATACAAATTCCTGCAGGAGCTGACTCTGGGCGGTGAACTTAAGAAGATGTCCATAGTTCCTTCAGCAGGCAGCTACTACTACATAGCATACTCCACCACAGGACTCCACATAGTTAAGGCATACCCCAATCAGGTCCCGTTGCTTAGGACAGGAACGGACATAGGTTACGGGGGAGGTGTCGCTGATGGAGATGTCCTCAAGAACCTTAAGATGGCCGTAATCGCGAGCGGAAGCAAGTTAACAGTTGTTGAGGGTCTTGACAAGCTTGTTGAGGACGGTAAACCTATAGATATAGACTCCATTAAGGCTCCAACCCTCTACCTAACTGTCACTGTACCGCCGCAGGAGACGGTTAACGGGACTGTTGTTACCTTCGGCTACCCCGGCGGTGTGAGGCAGTACGTGCTTAACGAAACCGGGGAGCTGAGCTTCCCCAACCTCATACCTTACAGACAGTATTCATTCGCAATCGTGCATCCCAAACCCTACCTAACCACAGCATCCTTCACGATCATTCCGACAACATCAGGAAGGATCTATAAGAACGTGTCACTGGTTTATAGGGAGTTCACCCTCACACTCAACGTTAAAGACAATACAGGGACAGAGCTTCTTGCGCCCTACATGGTTATGGTTGATGGAGAGACAGTTATTGAGTCAAGTAGGGACCCGACGGTGAGCCTCACCCTGATATTCGGGAACCACACGATCTCTGTGCAGCCAGCTAAGGGATATGAGGCAGTGTATGAGGGGGTTGAAGAGTCAGTCTTCATATCCTCGGATATGTCGCTTGACGCAGTCCTAAACAGAAAGATGTACACGCTTGAAGTAATGGTTGTCGACACTAAGAGCGAAACACCTCTGGCCCCGATAAGGGTTACTGTCGAAGGTTACCAGGAGAAGATTATAGGGTTTGGCGGATCTAAGGCAACCTTTGACGTCCCCTACGGGAACTACACAATCACGCTTAAGCCTTTAGAAGGATATGAGAACGTTTACTACCCGGCTAAAACTAATGCGTCAGTCACGAAACCCACTGTAGTGTCAGTAACTCTGCAGAGGAAATCCTACCTGCTCAACATATCTATTCAGGACACAACTGTGGGTAAGCTGATCGGGAAGTTCGATGTTTACGTTAACGGAAGTAAGGTTCTTAGCGAGGTCGGTGAGTACAGCAACGTGACCTTAGAGTACGGGACCTATGAGATCCTCGTGAAGCCTGTGTCTGCCGCAGACAACATATATAAAGCTCCCGGTGCTGGAACCGTTCAGCTCTATAACGACACCAACATAAGCTTCACTGTTCAGAGGAAGTTCTACCTGCTGAAAATCATAGTTACTGACGACACAGGCAACCCGTTCAAGGGCGCTGAGGTCACATTCTACAGCATAGATACGGGAAGTGTTGTCACCACACTCTTAACGGACGACACTGGAACCACTATGGCCTCTCTCTACTACGGCGACTACAGGATCGATGTGAAGGCCGGAGGATTCTATGAAACATCGAAGACCGTTTCACTAGGTAAGAACACTGAAGTAAGCATTGTGCTCGCTCCTGAACCTCTAACACTCCTCTTCAGGTTCCTGCCAGTGATTGTAGTGGCTCTAATAGCGATAATTGGTGTGGTCCTGATACTGAAGCTGAGAACCAAGATACTGGAGAGGTTTGCGCAGCCTGAAGAAATCTTCTAAACCTATAATCCTTCTTCTAATTTTTCACTTGGAGTTAATCTCATCCATAGAAGTAATTAACAATTATCGTTAATTGCGGGGAGACTCGGGTTTCTACTTTATTAAAAGGTTGTTACATGACCTTAATCATAATGGTTTTAGGTACGCCGTCAATGTAGGTGGCTGTGACCTTTATCTCCAGCTCCATACCTCCTAAGACTTCGAGATCCTTCTTCACGGCCTGAAGCTGAGTAATCTTATTGTTCAGGTTCTCGATAGCCTGCTCCAGCTCGGAAACCTCCTGCTGGGCCGTGGGGTTCATGATGAGCTTAAGTGTCTTAAGCTCAATCACGTTGGCCTCCGTAGCTTTCTGAGCCTGAGCACCCAGCTTGCTTAGGATCGTCTTGATTTTCTTCTCCTGCTCCACCTTAACCCTTAACTCCTCCAGCTTCCTGAGGAGTTCTCCAAGCCTTTTCCTCATGGCGCTTAAGTCGTCGTCAAGGGTTTTGACGAACTCCCCTAGGCTATTAAACTCTCTTACCACAGTTACCATGCCGGACACCACTTAAATTAACACAGGAAACTATTTAATAAACTTATCCAGGTGAGGAGTGTTGCCGATAATGATAGCTGATGGTCATACCCACGTATCACCGAGGGGTCTGGGAGGCGAGGAGCTGGGCAGGAGATTCAAGGAGGCTGGAGGATGGTTCATGGCCTTAGTATCGCTCCCACCCAACGACTACGGCCTAGGAATAGGGAAGGAAGATATACTCAAGTCCTTCCAGATACATTTAAGGGAATGTGATAGGGCGAGGGATGCAGGGGTTGAGGTGGCCTGCATAGCCGGGATGCATCCCGCCCTCATCGATAGGATGCTGAAGAGGGTCGGTCCCTCGAAAACTGGGAAGGTGCTTGAGGTTGTTAGGGAAGTTATGAGGGTTCTTGAGGGAATGCTGAAGGAGGGAGTGATTCAGGGTTTAGGCGAGTTCGGGAGGCCTCACTACAAAACACTGCCAGAGTCTGTGGTGCTTAACGAAGTTATTCTTTCAGAGGCGTTGATGCTGATCAGGGATTATGGGGGTGTGATCCATCTTCACCTTGAGCAGGGAGGGGAGGCGACAGTGTTAAGTGTTGATACTATCGCTAAGTCGGTAGGTGTTGAGGGGAAGCGGGTTATTTTCCATCACTCATCCTTGGATATTGCTTCCGCAGCGTCAAGGCTGGGTTATTCATCCACAGTCACTGGAAGGGCTGAGGTGATGCTTCGGGCTTTCGAGAGGGGTGTTGTTGAGGGGTTAATGTTGGAGAGTGACTATATTGATGACCCGAGGAGGCCTGGTGTCGTTATGTATCCTTGGGAGATAGGGGAGAAGCTTCAGAAGGTGGTTAAGGATCTCAGCGATGAGTGGGTGCATAAGGTGATGGTTGATAATATTGTTAAGGTTTACGGAGTTACTCCACCTTAGCAGGAGTTTATTCTAAGCTGCTCTTTCGCGAGCCTGCTTAACGAAACTATTCTTACGTCCTCCCTACCGCCTGAGACATGAACGTAGCCCCTTATCTCTAGGAGCATTAGGTAGCGGAGGAGGTCGGAGTAGTTTATATCTACCTCTTTCTTAAGTCTCTTATATAGCTCCGAATCCCTTATAATGCAGGAGTTCTCAGCTATTATTTCCAGTATTTTAGCTAGTACCTCTGAAGGTGGCTTCACTGCTGACAAATTAATTACCACTCACACTTAGAGATACGGGATTAAAAGGATTAGAGGTTGAGGGGATGGCTTAGGCTTCTTGGAAGCCTTCTCCCGGTCCTCTCACTCCACTCCTCATAGAACCTAATTATTTCAGTAGATAGTGAAGGCTTCACAAGTGTTAATGCCTTCTCAAAATGCCTCATCATAACCTTCTTAGCGTTTATGTTCTCCCTTAAAGCCACTAGGGCGGCCTCACGCACTAACGCAGCTAGGTCAGCTCCAGAGAAGCCTTCAGTCCTCGCAGCTATCTCCGATAGATCAACATCCCTCCCCAGAGGCATTCTCCTTGTATGGGTCTTCAGAATCTCGACCCTAGCAGTCTCGTCAGGGTGCTTCACATAGATGAGTTTCTCAAACCTTCCTGGCCTAAGGAGTGCTGGGTCAACTAGGTCAGGCCTGTTCGTTGCGGCAATAACGACGACATTCCTCAGTCTCTCTATGGAGTCAAGCTCTGTGAGCAGCTGGCTCACAACCCTCTCAGCAACATGTGAGTCACCGTAATCGCCTCTCATAGGAGCTATAGCGTCTATTTCATCGAAGAAAACCACTGCAGGCGCGTAGGTCCTGGCCTTCCTGAATATCTCCCTCACAGCCTTCTCCGACTCGCCAACCCACTTACTCAGTATTTCAGGTCCCTTCACAGCGATGAAGTTAGCTCCCGACTCAGTAGCTACTGCTTTAGCTAGGAGTGTTTTTCCGCATCCTGGAGGCCCGTATAGGAGTATCCCTTTAGGTGGCTCAATACCGAG
>CAZFVC010000008.1:14033-20458 GCA_964522175.1 uncultured Desulfurococcaceae archaeon | reverse complement strand
TTCCGCATCCTGGAGGCCCGTATAGGAGTATCCCTTTAGGTGGCTCAATACCGAGTCTGGAGTAGGCTTCCGGGTTTCTTATAGGCCACTCAACAGTTTCCCGAAGCTGCTGCTTAACGTCCTCAAGCCCTCCAATATCATCCCATTTAACCTCAGGAACCTCAACAAGAACCTCTCTAAGGCCGCTCGGAGTAACCTCCCTTAAGGCCTTCATGAAGTCCTCCATGGTGATCGTTAGTTTCTCAAGGATTTCGGGAGGTATCTCATCGTCTAGGTCTATGAGCGGAAGTATCCTTCTGAGGGAATGCATGGCAGCCTCCTTAACGAGTGCCGCTAAATCCGCACCTGTGAAGCCGTGGGTTATTTCAGCAAGCTTCTTCAGATCTACATCATCGTCGAGGGGCGCGTTACGTGTATGTATCTGGAGGATTTCCAGACGGCCCTGCTTATCTGGGAGAGGTATCTCTATCTCCCTGTCGAACCTTCCCGGACGCCTTAACGCGGGGTCAAGTCCGTGAGGCCTGTTAGTGGCCCCAATAACTATTACGTCGCCTCGTCCCGTTAATCCGTCGAGCAGTGTCAGCAGCTGGGCAACAACCCTCCTCTCAACCTCACCTATTACTTCATCCCTCTTCGGCGCTATCGCGTCGAGCTCATCAATGAATATTATTGCTGGTGAATGCTTCTGGGCCTCCTCGAAAATCTCTCTAAGCCTCTGCTCAGACTCTCCATAGAACTTACTCATTATTTCAGGGCCGTTTACAGGGATGAAGTATGCGTCGGACTCGCTTGCCACTGCTTTAGCTAGGAGTGTTTTTCCGCATCCTGGAGGCCCGTATAGGAGTATCCCTTTAGGTGGCTCAATACCGAGCTTCCTGAATAGCTCCGGGTGTTTTAGAGGTAGCTCAACAAGCTCCCTAATCTTCTCGACAACGTTCCGCATCCCCCCAATATCTTCATAGGTGACTTTCGGAAGCTTCAGGAAGGTTGAGGGCTTATCCAGGATCACGATTTTCGTGTCTTCAGTAATTATTACAGGGCCTAAAGGCTTCGTCTGCACAGTATATAGAAGTGTTAAGCTGCCGAGGAGCTGTAGAGGGACTATGTCTCCCTCAACGAGGGCGTAGTCGAGGAGCCTCCTCTTAACAGCCTTAATTGAGGCCTCACTCCTGCTTATCTCTATTGTTGATGACCCTAGAGAGAACTTCACCTGGGTCGCGGGCTGTGCCTCAACCTTCCTCACAACAACCTTCTCATTCACGCTGACTTCAGCGTTCTTCCTCAGTATCCCGTCCATCCTGATGATGTCTTCATCCTCATCTTCCGGTAGCGCAGGCCACGCAATCGCTACGGTTTTGCGCCTCCCAACAATCTCGACGACATCGCCGGAATCTGCACCGATTATTCTCAGCACGCGTTCAGGTATCCTAACCTTCCCTCTAGTTGCTTCATACTTCTTAGCCTCCCGAACCCGCAGAATGTACTCCTTCTTATCCTTACCTTTCCCCATCTCCCGAAACCTAATCCAACCTGCTTTAGAGAGTTAATAGGTTAACCCTTCCTAACAAGCCTGGCGAAAATTACGTAGCCTGTATGACCTATAGATATTGTGTGGGGCCTGAGGGCCTCCGGGTCCGCCTGATACTCCCTTACAATGGTTTCATATACGTGAATATCGACGTAGGGGCCTTCCTGCACAGCCTTCAAAACCTTCATTATCTGGTTAACTGAAGGCACGAAAATTATGAGTGGGGCTGAAGGCTTAAGCGACCTGCTCACCGCGGGGAGGGCCTTCCAAGGATCCGGAAGGTCTAGGAAGGCAGCGTCAAGTCCCTCCTCGTCAACACCTTCATTAATATTCCTTAGCTTTATGGTTACCCTGTCCTCAAGACCTGCTTTCTTCAGGTTCCTTGAGGCGGCCTTAATGAACTCCTTCCTCACCTCATAAGCGTAAACATGACCTGAATCCCCCACGTAGTTGGCCAGCGTTGCTGTGAGGAAGCCTGTACCGACACCGGACTCAAGCACTCTCCACCCTTCACTAATCCCTGTAAGGATCACTATGAGCCCCAGGTCTTTAGGGTATATTACCTGAGTAACTCGCTTGAATCCCTTCATCAGAATATCGGTTAGTAGGGGCTTAAGGATCCATGCATTCGCCCCTGTTGAGAGACTGACTTGGGCTCCCCACTCCTTACCAATGACTTCATCAGTATCTATGGATCCCTTATCAGTGCTTATTCTCCTTCCCTTAACCGTGCGGAAAAGAACTGACCTCCTCTCATCTATATAAAGAAGGACGTTATCTCCCTCCTTAACAGTGGCTCGGTTCTGGTGCCTGTCTTCACCTATCAGTAATACCAGCCCTCCTCATTGCCACTTGTTAATCCGCTAAAAACGTTTTAAGATCGACTCAGTAGGGCAGGAGGGAAATCCTCTTCACCTGTGTGTTTCCGCCGTTAGGTCTCCCCATATACGACTCATTCATGGGGACCCATAACTCCTTCTTTAGGAGGTCTCTGATGGCGGTCCGGATGACCTCGGACCTGCTTGAGTACCTCCCGTTCTGAACAAGTTCATCTATTCCCTCAAGATAAAGCTCAGGTATTTTCACCGTCACTAGTCTCATGAATCTACACCATATTAATTCTTCTACGTGTGTGAAAGCTTAAAAGACCGATGGCATGATGTAAACCTTTAAACCTGTGAGTCCTTCAGATTACGGTGTGTTTAATGGGAGGAGGTAAGAAGAAGAAACCGATATCGTCGGCGGATAAGAGGAGGAAGAAGGTTGCTGAGCCTAAGAAGAGTGAGAAGCAGGAGAAGGCGGTTGCTTTCCATGAGGTTAACGATATCCTCCTTAGGAGGGCGGCCCGGGCTGTTAAGGACCTTGACATAGTGACTCCATACACCCTAGCCAACGCGCTTAATATCAGGCTCTCCCTCGCCAGGAAAGTCATCAGGATTATGGCGGAGGAGGGGACGCTGAAAATAGTTGACGGTTCAGGCCCCACAATAATAGCGGTTGCTTCCGGAAAGTGAAAACAGCTGTTTTCTCCCTATTTCTTCATTAGCGGGGAGGGCATGTCTTGGGCAAGGATGCTGAGTGGAGGGAAATAGTTAGGGCGATTGAGGAGTGCAGGGCATGCCCTCTCCACAGATTCAGGAGAAATCCTGTGCCGGGTGAGGGCTCGCTCAACGCGCAGGTGTTATTCCTCGGCGAGGCCCCCGGCAGGAGGGAGGATGAGACAGGCCGTCCTTTCGTGGGGGCTGCGGGGAAACTTCTGGATGAGTTGCTTGAGGAAATAGGGTTGAGGAGGGGCGACGTATTCATAACTAATGTCGTTAAGTGCAGGCCCCCCAACAACAGGGACCCCAAGCCTGTGGAGGTTGAGGCCTGCTCTATCCATACCCTCAGAATTCTTAGGCTCATCTCCCCAGCAGTAGTCGTCACGCTGGGTAACCATTCCGGAAGGTTCGTGTATGAGGAGCTTATGGGTAGGTCTTGGAGAGGGGTTACGCGGGAGAGGGGCAGGGTTCACGACCTCCTTCTCGAGGGAAGGAAGGTTAAGGTTCTTTCAACATACCACCCGGCAGCCGCCCTCTACAACCCTAAGCTGAAGGACAGGCTTGAGGAGGATTTCTCAACGATTCGTAAACTCCTCAACGAGCTTTCCCCTCCCAGACAGAATATTAATGGGAAACGCGTAACTATTCTTGACTATATTCGTGGGAGTGCCCGCAATGAAGAGCGTTGATAAGGCGGAGCTTGAGTCATTCCTCCTCAAGAAGATTGAGGAGTTGAGGGAGGAGCTGAACCGCCTTGAGGCCCTGCTTGCCCTAATACGCGGTGAGGTTGCTGAGGAAGGTGAGGGCACCCTAATGCCTTCCGAGGTCAGGGTGATCACCTCCGACGGCAACATTCTTGCCAATGTGGTTGAGGGTGAAGGTAAAGCCAAAATAGTTTTCACTGAAGGGTTCCCGATCGACTCACCCTACGTGAAGTCCTTCCTACTTAAGCTACTGGAGGATAAGAAAGGGTCCGGCCTTCTGAAGGATTATGAGGTGAGTGAGAGGAAGGGGTATATAACAGAGATAACGGTGGTGGGTGAGCTTAAGGAAAATTTCTACAGGGAGCTGGAGCTGGCTATACAGTTCGTTTGGAAGAATTTAGGTAGTGGAGAGTCCTCAGCGTAACACTGACCAGGCATCATTAACCTCCTTGCCGGGTTCTCGTCATCGGCGAGTAATTACTGCGTTGAGAAATAATAAGGATACAGTAAGGTGTTATATCCCTTGAAACAGAATATTTTCGGGTTCAGTTGATGGAGCTGGGAATACTTGTAGAGGCTTTCAGTAAGCTGGAAACAATTACTAGCAGGATACAGATAACGGCGATCCTTGTCGACCTGTTTAAGAAGACGCCGCCCGAACTCATCGATAAGGTGGTTTACCTCATTCAGGGGAAGCTTTGGCCCGACTGGAAAGGGCTGCCTGAGCTGGGTGTGGGGGAGAAGTTCCTGATTAAGGCAATAGCTAAGTCAACCCATTCTAAGGAGGCCGAGGTCGAGGAACTCTATAAGAAGATGGGTGACTTGGGGAAGGTCGCTGAAGCTCTTAAGGGTAAGGTGGCCTCAGCAGGAGGGGTGGGTCTCGCGAAATTCTTGGGCGGAACAACTTCCCAGAAGAAGCTGACGGTTGATGAGGTCTACCGCACGTTCACCAGGGTCGCTACCGCCATAGGCGAGGGCAGCAGGGACGTGAAGATAAACCTTATCGCAGGCATTCTCTCAGAGGCATCACCTGTTGAGGCAAGGTATCTCGTGAGATTCATTGAGGGACGCTTAAGGCTGGGTGTAGGGGACGCCACCATAATGGATGCTTTAGCTATTGCTTACGCAGGCTCACAGAGCTACAGACCTCTAGTGGAGAGGGCCTACAACATAAGGGCTGATTTAGGGAATGTCGCCAAGGTCCTTGCAACTGAGGGACCTAAATCGCTTGAAAACATAGAGCCGGAGGTCGGCGTGCCGATAAGGCCAATGCTGGCCGAGAGGCTTAGCGATCCCCACGAAATCCTCGCTAAGGTCGGGGGTAAGGCCCTCGTCGAGTATAAGTATGATGGCGAGCGAGGACAGATCCATAAGAAAAGAGATACAGTAATCATATTCTCTAGACGTCTCGAGAACATAACGCATCAGTACCCCGACGTTGTGGAGATGGTGAAGGAACATATCAAGGCGAAGGAAGCCATAGTTGAGGGCGAGATAGTTCCCATAGATCCAGAGACTGGCGAGATGAGGCCTTTCCAGGAGTTAATGCATAGGAAAAGGAAGCACGACATTCATGAAGCCGTTAAGGAATATCCTGTCGCGGTATACCTCTTCGACGTCCTCTATAGTGAGGGAGAGGATCTGACGCTTAAACCCATTACGAGGAGGAGGGATGTCCTAAAGGAAATAATTAAGGAGGGTGAGAGGTTCCAGATAGCTCAACACGTATTCACCGACAGCGTTGAGGAGCTTGAAAAGTTCTTCCTGCAGGCAATAGAGAACGGTGCTGAGGGAGTCATGGTTAAGGCTGTCCACCAGGACGCGATATATCAGGCAGGATCAAGGGGTTGGCTATGGATTAAGTATAAGAGGGATTATAAGAGCGAAATGACTGACACAGTCGATCTCGTAGTTGTCGGGGCTTTCGCAGGCAGAGGGAAGAGGGCAGGCCGCTATGGAACACTCCTCCTTGCGGCCTACGATAAGGAAGCTGATCTCTTCAGAACTGTGTGTAAAGTCGGTACAGGATTCACGGACGAGGACCTTGAGAACATAACGAAGATGATTCAGCCACTCATAATAGACCATAAGCACCCGAGGGTGGATTCACTCGTTACTCCACATGTGTGGCTCGTTCCCCAGCTAGTTGCGGAGATTATAGGGGCTGAACTCACTCTCTCCCCTCAACACACCTGCTGTAAGGACGCGGTCAGGAAAGGGGTCGGCATATCGATAAGATTCCCTAGATTCATTAGGTGGAGGGATGATAAAGGACCTGAGGACGCGACAGCAACGGAGGAGCTTCTTGAGATGTATAGGAATCAGCTGAAGAAAGTTTCTGAGTAATTAATTGTTTTGATTGCTCCCTATTCCTTATTTCTTATAATAGATAATGGCTTCCGCACCTATTGTCTGTCCAGGGAGATTTCTCGTGAACACAGCTATAACGACATTATTCTTCCCTCTGGCATGCGGGCGAATGACTCTCCCATGGTACTCATTCCCGTACTTATCCTTGACAAGTACCTTAGCACCCACTAAATTATCGACCTTCTTCTTGAAGGTCTCAATAACCTTGATAAGGACCTGGCCTGTGTACTGAGTGTTCGTACCTCTCCTGTATCCTAAGACTACACCCACTCCTGTCTCAAT
>CAZFVC010000008.1:0-13933 GCA_964522175.1 uncultured Desulfurococcaceae archaeon | reverse complement strand
GTTTTCCTAGACTTCTTCCTTCCTCCTTTCTGCGCCATAGTTCATCCCTATCAACACTTATTCATTCCCTTTATAAGCTTCCCAGCCACACATTAATTACTTGGGTGCAATGTATCCATAGGCGTGTGGAGGAATGAGGTTCATAGTTGACTCAATGCTTGGGGATATAGCCCGGTGGCTCAGGATGCTGGGTTATGACACGCTTTACTCAAGGAATTATGAGGACTGGAAGATCCTGCAGCTCGCTGAGAAGGATGACCGTATAATAGTGACTAGGGATCACGGCCTGTTCGTGAGGGCTAGGAAGAGGGGTCTGAGGGCTGTCCTGCTGGATCCTGGTGACGTGAAGGAGGCCTTGACCGAGATTGCCTACAGAACAGGTATTGAGTTGAGGTTCGACCCCAATAAGACTTTATGTCCCCACTGCAACGTGAGGCTTGTGAGAATAACTAGGGCTGAGGCATTAAGCTTCCTTCCTGCAGAGGTTGTTTCGGCTTACGACAGGTTCTGGAAGTGTCCTAAATGTGGACGTATCTATTGGCAGGGGAGCCACTGGAGAACGATAAACGAAATATTGGCTCAAGCCAATGAACTACTTGAACGCAGGAGGAGAGTGAGGAGGGGTGTTAGGAAAGCAAGTGGATCCTGACGAAATCACTCTCGAGGAGGGTGCTGAGCTCGTCCGTCTGGCAAGATCTGCTGTAGAGAAATACCTCAGTGAAGGGAAGGAGGTTTCCCCTCCGGTTGATAGGAATAAGTTCCGTAGACCTGGAGCATCATTCGTAACCATTATGAGTGTCTCGAACGGCCGTGAAGAGCTAAGGGGGTGTATAGGGTATACTAGGGCGTTCGAGCCTCTCCATGTGAACGTTGTTCACGCAGCCATAGCTGCCGCGACACAGGACCCTAGGTTCCCTCCCTTAAGCCTCTCCGAGCTTGACAGGGTTGTTTTCGAGGTTTCAATACTTTCTAAGCCCGAGCTTCTGGAAGGTGTTGGGAGAGATCTCTTCGGGCAGATAGTTATTGGGAGGGATGGCCTAATAGTTGAGTCAGGTTACTACACAGGGCTACTACTTCCTGAGGTCCCTGTCGAGTACTGCTGGGATAAGGAGACTTTCCTCTCTGAGACATGCCTCAAGGCCTACCTCCCTCCGGACTGCTGGATGGAGAGGGATGTGCATGTTTACCGCTTCAGGACGAAGGCGTTTAAGGAGGAGAAGCCGAAGGGTAAAGTTTTCGAGAGGGATCTACACAGGGAATATGTTGAGAGATGCTCCAAGAAAGCTTAAAGCCCTCACTCAGGTTACCTATATCTTAGGTGGAAGCTGTTAAGGTCAGATTAATCGCTTGGACTTCTGGAAGAGTGGATGACCCTAGGAGGGTCGTTATCCTCGCGATAAAGACTTCCGCGGGTAAGGTGAAGGAGAAGGGTGTTGATTACTACCTGATGGACTATCCTGAGGAGAAGATACCTGGGTGGTTAATTGAGGCATTAAAGTTTCCATCAGTCCTTGAACACGTCTCATTCACTTTCATGATTGAAGGTATTTCACGGGTGGCTTCCCATCAGCTCGTGAGGCACAGAATGGCTTCATACACGCAGGAGTCTCAGAGGTACTCCGCTGCTGAGAGGAGTTACGTAGTTCCTGAGACGGTTAAGGAGTCTGAGCATGGGGAAAGGTTTGAGAAACTCGTTAAGTCAAGCTACGACCTATACGAGGAGATGGTGGCTTCAGGAATCCCGTATGAGGACGCGAGATTCATTCTCCCTCAGGCGGTCCAGACAAGGATACTTATGACGCTTAACCTCAGGGAGCTAATCCATATTGTATGTCTCCGGAGATCACCTCATGCACAGTGGGAGATTAGGGAAATGGTTTCCCGGATGGTTGATGAGGCAACTAAGGTGATTCCGGAGCTACCTAAAATGATTGAGGAGGGTTGTAGGAGGGGGATTTAAGTGATCCTGTCCGATTTCGACCTAACTTCATACATAAGGTCAGGTAGACTAGTTATTGAGCCGTTCTCGGAGGAGATAATTAGGGAGAACGGGATTGATCTGAGGCTAGGTAACCAGATAGCTAGGCTTAGAGACACTGATGAAGTCCTGGACACGCGGAACCCTGAAACTGACTTAAGCAGATTCTACGTTGTTGAGGAGGGTGAGGCCTTCGTTATCAACCCGCGGGAAAAAGTGCTTCTTACCTCACTAGAGTACATTAAGCTCCCGAACGACTTGATGGCTTTCGTTGAGTTAAGGAGTTCCTTCGCCAGACTTGGCCTCCTAATGCCTCCCACCATAATCGATGCCGGCTTCGAAGGCATGGTCACTTTAGAGATTCAGGGCTCCTCATTCCCTATTAAGCTGTACAGAGGGCAAAGATTCGCACACGTAATATTTTCCAGAACCCTTAACCCAGTGTTCAAGCCCTATAAAGGGAAGTATCAGGGGCAGCAGGGCGTGACACTGCCCAAGCTTTCAGGAATGAAGTAGGTGCGTCAGGGGGCTCCTAAGTCTTCACTGCTCCGTGACCGCCACAGACATCATCCGCACCCAAATAATCCTAGTCAAGAATTCTCTTTCTTGTTTTCTCTTCCTTTAACCTAAGCTCTTCCCGGAACTCTCCCTCAACCTTCTCGAATGCCTTAGAAACCTCCTCAGGCTTAAGCTCCTCAAGCACCCTACGCAGGAACTTTAGGGCGCATGCCTTACTGTGGAACGCGTACTCTTTCCCGCCGACATTAAGCACTATTCCCTGACCCCTCGGAAACTTCTTCCCGCACACTATACATGTCAGCTTCTCCTTCATTTATTGAACCTCACACTTATTTGCCCCCAAAGTAATTTATCTGTTCAGAGCGGAGGTTCCGTATTCAATGACCAGAGTGTTCGGTGACGACGGTAGTGGGGTATGGGAGCGGTTAGGGATTAAGCCATTCCTACATCAGATCATATCCCAGGAAGCTATTAGGGAAGGGAGCCATGTGGTAGTTTCTGCACCTACTGGGGCAGGGAAAACTGAAGCCGCTGTGGTTCCCATACTTGCCGAAATGGTGGAGATGGGTGGTGAGGCAGAACCTATCGTGGTTCTCTACATCACGCCTCTACGCGCCTTAATCAATGACTTAACTAGGAGGCTTAGAAGCATTTTTGAGCCTTTCGGTTTCAGGGTGGCTAGGAAGCACGGAGATGTTTCCCTTAAGGAACGGAGGGAAAGGCTTCAGAACATTCCCCACATACTCATAACGACTCCGGAAAGCCTCGAAATAGATTTGGATATGTCGGTGAAGTTCAGGAAATACCTGAAGAATGTTAGGTGGGTGATTATTGACGAGCTCCATGAGATAGCGTCAACCAAGAGGGGTCTGCAGCTTGCCTTCCTTCTGGAGAGGCTGAGGAGGCAGGCCGGGGACTTCCAGGTACTAGCGCTCTCGGCCACGATGGATAACCCGCTTAAGGCTCTTCAACCATTCCTCGGGTCATCCAAGAGGGATGTTCGAGTTGTTTTCGGAGGGAGAAAGAAGTACTCGATAAGGGTGGTTAGGGCTGACAACCTTAAGGAAGGGCTGAGGAGTGTTCTAAGAGACGGGAAGAAAACCATAGTCTTCGTTAATTCCAGGAGGCTTGCGGAGAAGATTCACGAGTTCCTCGGCGACGAGATTGATGCGGAAGTCCACCACTCTTCAGTCTCTGGAGAGATTAAGGAGCAGGTGGAGTCGCGCCTAAAAAGTGGTGAGGTAAACGTAGTCATCGCCACTAAGACACTTGAGTTAGGGATTGATGTCGGTGCTGTGGATCAGGTCATACATCTCGGCGCACCTATATCGGTAACATCACTTCTACAGAGGGCCGGTAGGGCAGGGCACTCCGTGGATAGGGTGAGTGAAGCCGTAATAATCTCCGACAATGACGAGGACTACTACCTCTCCCTCGCGGCGAAGAATCTTGCGGAGAGAGGGGTTCTGGAGGAATTGAGCGGCATGCCCTGCTTCCTAGACGTTGTTGCCAGGGAGATTCTCGGCATGTCCCTTAAGACCAGCGGGGTGAGTGTTGATGAGGCTGTGGATATACTAACGTCCGTGGATGCGTGTAGGGGGAGGGCTTCAGAAATCAGGAAAGTGATAAACCTGCTCTCCTCCCAGGGCCTTCTAAGGATCGGTGATGAGGGCCTTAAGATAGGTCCATACTTCTACAGGTTCTGGAGCAGGAAAGGTCCCGGAGGTGATGTTAGGAGGTTCTTCACCCTAATTCCTAACACGGACGATAAATTCACTGTGAAGGTTGGCGACAAGAATGTCGGTACGCTGGATGTGGCCTACGTGCTTAAGTATCTGCGTCCATGGGACAGCGTGAGGATAGGCGGGAGAATATGGAACATTGTGAACATTGATTTGGTGCATAAAACCATCATCGTTAAGCCTGCTGAGGGTGGGGGTGAAATACCTTCATGGGGAGGCAGCATGATCACCCACAGCTCTCTCCTCTCTAGAGAGCTTTTCGAGTGTCTTAGGAAGTGCTCCGAGTGCGAGATATGTAGCGACGGCCTACACGAATGGTTCAAGGACTCTAGAATAGAGATCTCTCCCAATGTCCTATACCTTGAGAGGGGAGACGGCACTACATTCATCTGGGGGGCTCAGGGACATAAATTCTTCGAGGTCCTTGGCTACCTACTAGCGTATTCAGCACTCCTGATAGGGCACGGAATAGTTGGTGTGAGGGTTTCACCGCTCGGTATTGAGGTCAGAGATTTCGAGAAGTTGTGGAGTGCTTTAAGGTCTTTAGGTGACGGGAGTGAGGTTATTGAGGAAGCAATCAAGCTCTCCCCGCAATACCATATGAAGCTGAGAGAATTACTCGTATCTTTCGGCACTATGAAGAACCCGATAGTTATTAGGGAGGCTGTCCGTCAGGTCCTTATTGACTTGGGTCAGGAAACAGGTACTCTCGAAACGCTTCGCAGGTTCTTAAAAGGGGATATACCCATTATTGCTGTGAGGTCTCCAGTTCTATCCCCGATAGCCAGAATCATTTCATCTGCGCCTCCGCTGAGGCCGTGGTATGGGGCAACACTCCACGTGATTGCGGAGGCCCTTCGCGGAATGGCTTTGACGGCTGAGGAGGTTTCTGAAGTTACTAATCTCCCTCCTGACTACGTTGAGAGGAAGCTTAAGCAGATGAGAAAGCTTAAGGGAAGCCTTAAGACTGTAGCCTTCTACGACACGTTCGACGGACAGGTTCGTTGGGTGCTGGCGGAGGAGCTTGAGGAGCTTGCTGATGACCTGCTTAAGGACAGCTTCACCCCGGACTCCTGCCTGGATTTAATGGTTTCCGTCATGGTGGATAAGATCGATCCAGGGAAGTCGATTGTTGTAAGGCTTTTCACGGATGACCTCAACGGACTTTTCCAGTCAATGGAGACCGACGAGTTCTATAAGGTTAAGGTGAAGCCCCTGTACGGAAGCTATAAAGGCCTGACCTATTACTACATACCTAAGAAGATTCTTCCACTCATCATTAAGAACGCAGCCACTCAGATGGGTGCTATGGGTCTATGCGAGTAGTCTATAGGGTTGAGGTCAGGGGGTTTGTGAAGAACACTTACTTAAGTGTGCTTAAGGCTGTTGAAAACATTGAGCATAAAGTGTACTATAATCCTGAAAGCAGTGTCCTTAAGACCGTATTCTCGGCCGGGTCTTTAAGTGAGCTGGAAAGAATTCCTGACTCCTTCCTTGATGAGGTAGGTTTCTGCAGGGGAAGGGTATATGTAATTATTCATTCCCTTAGCAGGGAGGAAACGAGCACGCTGAGGAAGACCTTAGCGCGAGCGGGCCGTTGCCTAGGAAGCTCTGTCACTAGATGCATCATTGAGTTGGGCGGCAAATGGTTCGGTGCAGTATTCAGGGAAGGCAGGATTATTACCTACCTCCTCCCGGAAGGGGTGATGGGTTCTCTACCCGAGTCCTTCGAGAGCCTTTCCTGGATGGAGTGCAGAGGTTTGAGGAATAGGCTGCGGTGGGTGAGTGAATTCGTTAACTTATTAGGCGTGCGGTAAGTAGGTGTTGTTGAGGAATCAGTATGGAGCTAGGGGTCAGCAGTCTTAAGGCCTTGGCCGGGGTGTTGTTCGGCATCCTAATGACTATCATAACACCCCTCATTAAGGGTGTTCTCACATACCCGGTAGGTGACGGTGTTCTTTTAGCGGTCTTCTTCCTTAACTATCTTGCGGCATCACTCATTCTTCAATACGTATTCCGTAAAGGTGATTTGAAGAAAGGGGTAATGGTTTTCTACGGCATTGAGTTTGCTTCATGGATAGTTACCTATGAGGCATACTACCGCCTATTCCTTTCATAGGGTGAGGAGTTATTGCGGGACTATGAGGACGTGTTGGAGTGGTATGAGTCCATAGCGCCTTCCTATGATGAGCTTTACTCAGCCGAGCAGAGGGGGAAGTATAGGGAAGCTTTTAGGTATCTGGAGGATGTTGATGGGAAGGTTGTTTATGATCTGGGTTGCGGTACATCGGAATTTCTCCTCTATCTCTCGAAGAAAAGCAGGATTAAAGCGTATGTAGGTCTAGACATATCACTTAATCTGTTGGAGATGGCTGCGAATAAGGCTAAGGATCTCGCTACCCCCTCCTTCTTTGTGGCGGGAGATATTTCCAGCCCTCCATTCCGCGAGGGATCCGGAGACATGGCTGCAGCCTTCACTGTTCTGAGGTGCAGGGATGACTTAGAATTAGTTACTTCACGGATGAGGACCCTCCTCAGAAGTGGGGGGAGGCTTGTGGTGACTGTGCTGTGTGAGGAGGGTGCCGATTCTGTTCCTACCGGTTGGTGTAGGGGAAGCTTCAAAACACTGAACCGGAGGGAGGGGATATGTGTGGAGGTGGTTCATGAGTGAGTGGGTTGAGGAGGAAGAACTCCCTCACCTCTCTGGATGTGGCGGTACTGGTTGAGGAGCTTAACCAGGTGCTGGGTGGTGGACGCATAGATAATATATATGCTTCCGCTACGGGAGCTCTCCTGTTCAAGGTTAGGGATAGGGAGGGCTCCCTCATCTACCTGCTGGTTGAGGAGGGTAGGAGGATCCACCTAACTAGATTCATTGCGAAGGGGGAGTTGAGGGGGAGGATCCCTCTCTTCCGGAGGTTTCTTAGGGATGGCCAGGTTCAGGGAGTTAGGCAGTTCCGTTTCGAGAGAATAGCAGAGTTCTCTATTAGGAAGGGCGGTTCGTCACTCACTCTCGTCACTGAACTCATGCCTAGAGGTGTCGCGGTCGTTGTGGATTCATCAGGGAAGGTTCTTGTGTCTAGTAAAGACCTTCACCTTAAGGATAGGGTCGTGAGGCCCGGGATTACCTATGAGCACCCACCGACATTTCCCGACCCTAGGGAATTAGGGGTTGAGGAATGGCTTTCCCGGCTGGGGAGCGGCGGTTCCTTAGGGAGGGCGCTTGTCAGATCCCTTGGAATCCCTCCGGAGGTGGTTAACGAGTCCCTCCCTGAGGATATGCGTAGGTTACCTGTTGAGGGCCTGGATACAGACACTGTGAGGCAGGTTCGGGAGAAGGTGTTAGGGTTCATCGCCACTGTACTAAGAAACCCGTCCCCCGTAGTGGTTCTATGCGGGGAAGACCCTATAGGTTTCTACCCCTTCAGACCCTCCATAATTCCTGGAGGTTGTGAGGTTAAGAACTTCCAATCAATGAATGAGGCCGTCGACGAATTCTTCTCCTCACTACTCAGGAAGTCAGGGGCCGGTAGTGGTGAGGTCGTGGAGGAGGGTAGGGCGAGGAGGACTTTGGAGAAGGCCTTAAGGAATCTTGCCAGCAGCAGGGAGGCACTTAAGAGGTCCGTTAAGGAGCTTGAGCTTTTTGAAAGGAACTACGCCGTGCTTGAGGATGTGTGGAGGTGTGTGAGAAGAACTGTTAAGGATGAGGGCTGGGGAAAGGTTCCTGAGGCATGCGGTGTTGAGGCATACGACCCCAGTAAGGGAGTTTTTTCTATCAAGGCCGGGGACTACTTAATCACCCTCACAGTTAAGTCGAGTGTTAAGGAGCAGTACTTCGAGCTTAGGAGGAGGGTGGCTTCCCTGAGGAAGAAGATTGTTAGGGCTGAGGAGGCGGTTAAGGAGCTTGAAGCCAGGCTTAGGGAGGCTGAGGAGGCTAGGAGGAGGGAGGAGGAGCGGAAGGCCCTAGTAATGAGGCGTGAGTGGTACTCTCAGTACCACTGGATCAGGACTTCCTCAGGATTCATCGCGGTCGGCGGTAAGGACGCTCAGCAGAATGAGAAGGTTGTGAGGAAGTACCTCACACCTAAAGACATCTTTATCCATGCGGATGTTAGGGGGGCTTCAGTATTCGTGGTTAAGTGTGGAGGTTCCCTCCCGCCTGAGGAGGATTTGAGGGAGGTAGGGACTCTTGCAGCGTCCTACAGCCGGGCATGGAGGGAAGGTGTGGGGGCTCTCGACGCTTACTGGGTTTGGGGGGAGCAGGTAAGTAAGTCACCGCCTCCCGGACAGTTTCTGCCCACAGGCTCCTTCATGGTTTACGGTAGGAAGAACTTCCTGAGGGGCCTCAGGCTTGAGCTGAGTATAGCCTTAAGGATTGCAGGAGACTCCACCTATGAAGTGGTTATAGGGCCTCCGCACTATGTTAAAGGTCTTGAAGGGGTTAAGGCCTACGTAACCATAGTTCCTGGGGACAGGAGCAGGGCGAGTGTGGCTAAGGAATTCATTAACTTAGTGTCTGGACTTCCCTACAGGTTCATAGGTCTAAGCCCGGACGAGTTAATGGCTAGAATTCCGGGCGAGAGTAGGGTTATCGACAGGTTTGTTGCCGCGGATTAAACGAATAAAATGCTTGAATCCAACATTATATTGGTGTAACATTGCGTGTTAAGTCATTTCTAGATCCTCACTACCCTAAGGTATCTCCTGAGGATCTTCTCACTCACGCCCGCGCGGTTTTCCGGGATCTCGCCCTCAGAATGCTCCCCGTGGTTAACAGGGAAAGGAAGCTTGAGGGCGTGCTCACTAGGGAGTCAGTCCTTGCACTATCATCCACACGCTCCAACGCGTTAGTTAGGGACGTTATGGATAATCCTCCCCTCAGCTTCAAGCCGGATGAGGATGCCTTCAAGGCTTTCGAGGTTATGATAGAGTTCGACGAGTGGTATGTTCCGGTCGTGGATGAGGCGAGGGGAAGGTTTCAGGGTGTCCTCTCGCTGGACTCCTTCCTGAGGTATATTATTAGGAGAGATCATCCGGCCCACTCAACACCTGTGGAGGAGGTTATGAATAGGGAGGTCGAATTCTTCACTCCGGAGGAGTTTATTGCTAAGGTGTGGAGGAAAATGACGCAGCTGAGGTTCAGCGGATTCCCTGTGGTTAAGGGGAAGAACAGGGTTGTTGTGGGTATTATAACGCAGCACGACCTGCTTAGGAAAGGGTATACTCGGATAGAGCTGGAGTCGGACTCCGGTCCCAGGCCTGGGCCTAAAGTGAAGGAAGCCATGAACTCTCCGGCAATCACTGTTAATTTGAGGGGAACGCTAAAGGACGCTACCTTCCTAATGGTTAAGCGTGATATTGGCAGGATCCCGGTGGTTAATGATAAGGGAGAACTGCAGGGACTTATTGACAGGAGCGATGCCTGCTCTTTTTACCTTAAGTCCGGAGGTTCTCGTTAGGAGGTGGGATTAATTGAAGGTCTATACTCCCCGCCGTGTGCGGGAAAGAAATAGGTGGTTGAGGAGCGATGGGAAGCCTAACTTCAGTTCACGGGTGCATGAGAAGCCGCCGGAGCTTGAACCCATATTGAGGAGGGACCCCCCTACAGCCACCTCATCCACAAACATTCTGAGGGTCTGTGAGCTAATGACTCAGGAAAGGGTTAGGCTAGTCCCGATAGTCACTCCCGATAATTCCGTGGAAGGAGTTGTGACAGGGATGGACATTATTGACTTCTTGGGCGGTGGACCGAAGCATAGACTGGTTGAGAGCAGGGGCTACACACTCATCTATAAAGTTCTCGACATCCCTGTCGGGGAAATTATGGAGAAGAGGGCGATAGTGGCTGATGTGGATATGAAGCTCACCGAGGTTCTGGAGCTCATGATTAGGGAGGGCGTGGGTGCACTGCCCGTCGTCAGTAAGAGAGGTTTTGAGGGGGTTATCACTGAGAGAGAGTTGATGAAGTACCTAGCTGGAAAGCCTGTTGGGGTTAAGGTGGGGGAGGTCATGACTAAGGAAGTCATTACTGTTCCCCAGAACATCACAGTGCTCGACGCGATGAAGCTAATGGTTGAGACAGGGGTGAGGAGGCTTCCAGTGACTGAGGACGGTGTGGTTAAGGGGATCATGGTTTGGAGAGGTGTTGTGGACTATGTGGGGACGCATAAGATATTCGAGGAGCTGAGTAGCCAGTCCATATTCGAGTTCCATTCATTCCCAATAATTAAGGTTATGAGGAGGGAAGTGGTGACGGCTTCTGAGGATATGGATCTCGGGGACGCTGCGCAACTCATGTTCGACAGGAATGTCGGTTCCCTGCTGGTGACTGAGGACAGTGTTCTGAAGGGGATCATTACTGAGAGGGACATTATTTACGGGCTTGTGGCGAGGTGAATGAGGTGCCTCCAAGAGTATCGACATATATGAGCAGGCCTGTCATTACCGCAACGAAGAACGACAGTCTGGCCCATGTCAGGAACCTCATGATTAGGCACAAGATAGGGAAGGTCGTCATAACTGATGATAAAGGTAGGGAAATTCTCGGTATAATAAGTAAGAGTGACTTCGTCAGAATTGTGTATAATAGGAAGCGATACGTTAAGCCTCTATCAGCGATAATGGCCTACGAAATAATGACCACGCCTGTATACGCGATTCATGACAGTAAAACCATTAAGGCAGCTGCGCAGGCCATGCTTAAGAGGGGTATCGGTTCCCTAGTCATTCTGGATCCTGAAGGTGTTCCGGAAGGCATAATCACTAAGGCGGACCTTGTTAGGGCATTTGCAGAGAGGTACTTCGGCCATTTCAAGGTGAATGAATTCATGAGTGAGAAGGTTCCTGTGGTCCATCTTACTCACAGCCTTTACTACGTGATTGACCTCATGAACGATTCCGGATTAGGGAAAGTCGTGGTTACGGAAGGGAATAAACCGATAGGCGTCATAACGAAGTCGGACATAATGTTCCTCAATATCGAGATGACTATAAGGAGGAGGGTTAAGTACTATAAGAAGGCAGGGATTGTTGGAAGAGGTTTTGAGGGTTCCGTCAGATTCTACACCATTCCGCTGGCAGGGGACCTAATGACTCCTGACCCGATAACCGCCAGGCCGTCCGACGATCTTGCCCTCGCCGCCGACGTAATGGTGAAGAACCGCATAGGGACTCTCCCAATCGTTGACGAGCACGGTTATTTAGTCGGCCTCCTCACGAAGAAGGACATAATTAAGGCTTTAAGGAGGGTGTGAGGTTGAGCCTTGACTTTGTGACTATTGGGGAGTTAGGGACAAAGGATTTCCTGCGCGTCAATAAGAATGACTCCATCTCTGGTGTAATTAAGGAGATGAGTAAGGAAGGTGTTGATAGGGCGTTAGTGTACTCTGACGATGAGCCTGAGGGTATAGTGACTAAGAAAGATATTGTGTCTAGGGTGGGCAGCAGTAGGAGGAGACGTATACCTCCCTCATCACTGCATGTGTCCTCCTTCATGTCTTTCCCGCTGCTCATTCTTCCTGAGGACATTCTCATCAGTAAAGCGGCGAGAGTGATGCTGGATGCGGGCATTAGCAGCATTCCTGCTCACAGGGATCGGGAGGTAATCTCCCTGTTCAGTAAGTGGGATATTGCGAAGGTCCTCATTAAGGAGGCGTCCCCTATCGAGGACATTATGTCTAGGAAGGTTGTGTGGATCATGGAGGATGATTCCTTAATTAAGGCTAGGAAGCTTATGGTTGAGGAGGGACTGTCAACACTTCCCGTCATGAATGCGGACGGAAAGGTGATAGGGATAGTTACTGTGACTGAGCTTATGGATGCATTAATAGAGATTCTTGATGTTTTGGCGGAGTCGGGTGCTAGGAACGCCCTCAAAAGGATTAGGGTAGGGGAGATTATGAGGCCATTAATTCCTTCACTAAGGCCTGATGACGCTATAGGTATGGCTGCGGCGTTAATGATTGAGAAATCGATTAGGGGTGTGCTAGTAATGAATGAGGAGGGGGGTTTAGAGGGCTTAGTTACGCTTACTGACCTGACAAGATTTGTGGTTAAGTAGTTTTATTCCTCCAGAACCCTTTTAGCTTCCTCAACCAGCTCTATCCCCTTACTAGCCCCTATGACGTCGGCGCCTGAAGCAAGCAGAATGGCTGCGTCTAGGGCCGTCCTAATACCGCCAGATGCCTTAACCCTTAACTCCTCGCCGACGGCTGACCTGATTATGTGTATGTCCCTCAGGTTAACACCTCTCGGCCCGAAGCCTGTATTGGTCTTAATGAAGTCGGCGCCGGAGGAAAGGACGAGCCTGGCCGCCTTCCTCAACTCCTCCTCGCTCAGAATGCTTGTCTCAACAATTATTTTAGTGCCTAGACCAAGCTCCTTACTGAACCCGACGAGTTCCCTAGCCTCATTCTCAACTTCCTCAAACCTGCCTGACTTAAGAAGCACTAAATTAATCACTATATCGACTTCCTTACCTCCCCCTTCAGCAATAGCTTCAATATCGGCCTTCTTACTCTTCACCGGCTGGTAACCGTAAGGAAACCCAGCCACACCTGCAACAGTCATGCTGGTTATTCCGGCCACATACTTAACCATGAATGGAGGCACTACGAGAGCCCTGAATCCGTAGGGCTCAGACCTCTCAACAAACTTCTCATAGTCCTGAAGCCTCCTATCATACTTAAGCATGGTTTGGTCAATCCTTGACGCCAAACTAGTCAAGTAAGGGATAAGGTACTCACCCAACCTAAGCAATCCAATCACCCGTCTGAATCTTCTCCGGAATATAAGTATCCATCAGAAACCTTAACCCTTTGCTTGTCAGGGCCTCGATCTCCAGCTTAGACTTATATTTCTTGAATATATCGAGCTCCACTAACCATCTCTTCGTCTTGAACCACGGGTAAGCCCTAAGCTCCTTAGCTCTCTTAAGGTCGCGGTCATTAGCCTTAATTATGTAGTTCCTTCTCTCCGCCTCCGAGAGATATGGGTTCTTCTTAAGCTTCCTACTCCCGTAAATATCAGAAGGTAAAACACCAATCAGCCTAGCCGACGGAGTAGCAAGCCGCTCACTCTCATAAGAAAGCGTTATAGAACCAACCTTAAACACACTGAAGATATACCACCCGTAAGGGTCACTATTATGGTAAACTATTCCGTAGCCCCCAATGAAGGAGTTTGTTGCCGGGACAGCGAAGTCATATACGTATCCTTCATAATCTTCTTCCTCAACAGAAATGACTCTCGCGAGTGTAGCGTCACCTCTCACTAATGTTCTATAGCTTGCTGGAAGCTGGAGGAGCTTCTGAGATGTTAGGAGAGCCAGTTTTGCTTTAGATATTGTTCTGTTCTTAGTGGAGAATGAGGTCGCTCCCTTATTCATTAGTTTGATTAGGTCCTTCCTTAGTCCTTGGCTTATAGGTAGACCATATGTGGGTTCACTGGCTAGGAAGATTCCGGGCTCTCTTCCGCTGAAGTAACTGTAGGTCTCTGGCGGAGTTCTTGACCTGCTCTTCCCTATCCTTATGACTATGTCGTCACCGTTCCTCACTACGGAGGGGTTAACTCTCAGCGACAGGAGAAGGAGGAAGACCTGTTTTGAAAGGACCTCGCTCCTCGTTGAATAAACTATGTTTCCATATCTATCTATACTTCCATCACCGTCGAATAAACCCTTAAGATAAGCTGCGAT
>CAZFVC010000007.1:14461-30599 GCA_964522175.1 uncultured Desulfurococcaceae archaeon | reverse complement strand
GCTGGTGATGAAGTGGTTCAATGACTATGTGTATGCTCCAGGATACTGGAACACACAGTTCGAGCTGTACGTACCCGCCTTCGTCGGCTTCGAGGGAACAGTACCCTCGCTAGTCATACCTGGGCAGGAGTACTCATGGGTGCTGAGAACTAAGCTATATAGAATACTGCCGACATTCTATGAGGAAGATCCTACTGACTCAGTAATCTATGCCAACTTGTATAAGGTGACTGAGAACGGAACTGTGTACATAGCTCCACTACCAGATGATGCAATAACGCTCAGCTCACCTGGCAGGTACCAGGTTAAGCTGTCGAGCAACTTCACCAGTGAGTACATGAGCCAAGCAGGAGCTTACATGCTCCAGTTCATAATCGGCAGCCCGAGGTCAGGTATCAGCGTCATTAAGAACCTAGAGCTGGTAAGCACAGGTGCCATAACCACGACAACCACGACAACGACCACCACGACGACACCGCCGGGAACGGGCACTGTAACAGTCACGAAGACAACGACCTACACGACAACCCAGTACAAGACCAACACCGAGACAACGACATTCACGCAGCAGGTGCCTACTACAGTCCCCGTCGTCCAGACGGACTGGACGATGGCTGGAATACTGCTGCTGGTCGGTCTAGTAGTCGGAGCACTGATAGGGTTCGCACTGAAAAAGAAATAACCTTTTTAAATAATAAAGAATTAATTTTTGATACTTGTTCTTTAACGCAACTTATTATTTTTCTAGCTGTAGAAAAAATTCGTTGCAATTAATGGTTTAAAATGAAATAAGCTTAAAAGCCCACTCCCTTAAATGTTCAAGGGGTTTTACTTGGCTGGACTTGGGGTTACGGTAGCCAAGGCTGTTGCTAACGCGTTGATAGTTCTAATAATAGTGTCGTTTGTGATTTCCTTCATATTCGTCGAGCAGGGAGATAGGCAGCTTAGGGGCTATGCTCAAGAACTTCTTCAACAGAAAATCCGAGCATTAGAGCGTAGAGGAGTAGTTGTAACTGATGAAATGGTTGAGAGAATGAATTACACAATCTACCGTGATCTAGGTCTACTGGATCCAAAACCCGTTAGGGTGCTTCGTTACGCCGTTTGGTCACTGACACTTAATTTCGATATGTTCCATGCTAGGGCGCATTATGCTGGTGCTAAGGGCAACACTGCAACAGACGTGATACTTGCCGCTCTGCCCAACACTATCATACTCTTCACCACTTCGACACTGATAGTGATCGCTATAGGTATATTCCTTGGCCTCCAAGCCGCTAAGAGAGCTGGAGGTTTAATGGATAGAACAGTATCCACAGTTGCTATGATTTCCGCTTCACTGCCCATGTGGTGGGTGGGTATGTTAATGCTTCTATTATTTGCTTTCGAGCTGGGGTGGGCTCCGTTCGCTTCAATAGATATATATGCGGAGCTTGCTGCCTTGGCTCAGCAGTATTCAGGCTTCCTATACGTAATCTACTCAATACCTATATGGTTGAAGTACCTCTGGCTCCCTGTACTTACCATAGTTCTCGTAAGCTTCGGAGGCTGGTCATACATAATCAGGAATGTAGTGATTTCGACAATGACTGAGGACTTCGTAATGGTTGCTAGGGCTAAGGGAGTTCCCGAAAGATCAGTGCTGTATAAGCACGTGTTAAGGGCTGCCAGCCCCCCGATCGTCACGATGAGCGCCCTCAGCATAGTTGGTTCTCTAGGTGGAGCCATAATTACTGAGACAGTGTTTTCTTGGCCTGGAATGGGAAGGACCTACTGGGTTGCTCTACAGAACGGTGACACTGGTGTGTTGATAGCCGTCACATACATGACCGCCTTCCTATTCGTGGCCGTGATTGTCCTCCTAGACTTCATCTATGCACTTTTAGACCCGAGAGTTAGGACAGGCACTGTTGGCGGAGGGAGGTAAACATGAGGATAGACTGGGAGAAGGTTAGGTGGTTCTTAGGTGAATTAAAAAGGGTTAAGTCCGGCTTATTCGGATTCATACTCTTGATAATCCTCATAGGTTTAGCGCTTGCGTTCCCCCTTCTGGCCAACCCTCAAGACATAGAGAACTGGAGCGGTCATGGAGAGTACTGGGACGAGAAGATGTTGCCGAAGTTGGCTTCACCGGAGTGGGTTAATTGGTTTGTTGGTAACACTCTGCCTGAAACCACTAACCTAACAGTATCTACAGCCAATTACACCCTCCTAGACTTGAACAAGGACGAGGATATGTTGAAGTATTTGGAAGCGATTCAGCCGGGAGCTGCTGAAGCCATTAAGCAACTACCCCAGGATCAGCAGAAACAGCTTCTAGACAGTATTAGGAAAGGTCTTGGATTCAGGTATATATTATATATTGAGAACGATCTCGAGTACACCTTAACAGCTAACACGGCTCCGGACGACATAATTATGCTGAGCGATCTCGGACCAATAATAATTAAGGAAGGAATGCCTCAAGGAATAAGTATAGAGTGGCATAGACCTGACGGCATAGTCCTCACCTTCACCCCAGGATCTAATCCAAACATGAGCAACGTGTGGGACATTAATCAGTATGCTGACCTAACGGATCATAACCTTCTGAACCTGCTTAAGATACCGTCCTACTCCAACACTACTGAGGAAGGAACATATGTGAAATATATAGCAACACCTGATCACTGGAGATTCTCGATCAGGGAGTATATGGGTGGCCTGCTGAACACAGGTAACCCTGACATAATCAATAAGGTGATGGGGCCGCTGCTGGAGGCTGCTGGAGAGAGCTACTCGCCCGGCACCTATATAAATCCCACGAACTTCATCATGTCTCAAGCTGTGAAGGGTATAACAACTGGTGAGGCACCCTTACTGAAAGGAACCTACGTATTGAAGACTAAGATGCTGATAAGAGTTCCTGAAGGATTCCCAGTCGGAGAATTCAAGATTCTGAGGGCGAAGGTTCTCGGGATTTACGGTGTATTAGGTACTGATAATCAGGGCCGTGACCTATGGTCTGCCATGCTTTACGGTCTTAGGTGGGCACTCATAATAGGTGTAGTAGTGTCTGTCCTCAGCACCTTGATAGGGGTGATTTACGGAGTTATCTCCGGGTATATGGGCGGCTGGACAGACATAATAATGCTTAGGTTCGCGCAGATTATGTATTCACTTCCTGTTCTACCTCTACTGATTATACTTGCCTACTTCTTCGGTCAGAGCATATGGAACATCGTCTGGTTATTGGTGGTATTCTCTTGGGTAGGTATGGTGTTCACTGTAAGGAGCATGGTTCTACAGATTAAAGAAAACCTGTATGTGGAGGCTGCTAGGGCCATAGGCGCCAGCTCCAAGAGGATTATATTGAGACACGTGTTCCCGCAGGTACTTCCCTATACATTCGCTTCCATAGCTCTATCGGTACCTGGAGCTATTCTTTCTGAGGCAGGGCTTAGCTTCCTGGGCCTAGGAGATCCAGCGGTGGTGACCTGGGGTAAAATACTCCACGATGCCCAGGCAGCTGGTGCTGTGCTGAACGGTGCTTGGTGGTGGGTGGTTCCTCCAGGAATAGGGATTGCTGTGGTGGGTATGACATTCGTGTTTATTGGCTACGCGCTGGACAGAATACTTAACCCGAGGCTGATCAGGTGAGGTGCGAGAGATGCCCGTACTAGAAGTAAAGAACCTGAAAACCTATTACTACACCCTTAGAGGTGTGGTTAAAGCAGTAGATGATATTTCCTTTACCCTAGAGGAGGGCGAGGTTCTAGGTATTGCCGGAGAGTCTGGATGCGGTAAGTCCACACTTGCATGGGCATTAATGGGTTTAGTTCCGTCGCCTGGAAGGATTGCTGGCGGTACAATAAATCTCGACGGGATAGAGATCACTAAGCTTTCTGAGGATGAGCTGAGGAAGAAGGTCAGATGGAAGAAAATAAGCATGATATTTCAGGGAGCTATGAACGCTCTCAACCCAGTGTATTCCATAGAGAACCAGATGACTGAGCCTCTAATGATTCATGCTGGACTCACAAAGAATGAGGCGAAGGAGCAGGTGGCTAAGCTTCTTGAGGCTGTGGGTCTCGACGCATCCATTATGAGGAGGTACCCCCACGAGCTTTCCGGTGGCCAGAAGCAGAGGGTAGTCATTGCTATGGCCCTGCTTCTCAACCCGAAGCTCGTGATTGCCGACGAGCCCACAACAGCTCTCGACGTGATTGTTCAGGCACAGATCATGAATCTCTTCAAGCAAATTAGAGAGAAGTATAAGGTGGCCATGATATTCATTACTCACGACTTAAGCCTGATTGCCGAGATCGCTGATAAGGTAGCTATCATGTATGCAGGTAAGATTGTTGAGATAGGGACGTCGGAGCAGATATACCTCAATCCACAGCATCCCTACACTCAGGGACTTCTCAAATCTATTCCGAGGATAAGGTCGAAGGAGAAGATTACTTGGATTCCTGGAGTACCTCCAGACCTCGTTAGGCCGCCGCCTGGATGCAGGTTCTACCCGAGATGTCCATACGCCATGGATAAGTGCAGGAAGATTGAGCCAACCCTAATTGAGGTGGAGCCCCAGCATTTCGTTGCATGCCACCTAATGGGTGAGAAGAAATGAGTGAGATAGTTCTTAAGGTCAGGGGTCTTCAGAAATATTTTCCTTTGAGACGAAGCCTTAAAGAAATCTTCACCTTCAAGCCTAGGAGATATGTCAGAGCTGTTGACGGTGTTGATTTCGATATCAGGCTGGGTGAGGTCTTCTGTCTTGTGGGAGAGTCTGGATGCGGTAAGACGACTACAGGTCGTCTAATAACTAGGCTTATTGAGCCCACTGGAGGGAGCATGCTTTACAAGCCTTCAGCAGAGGTCGCAGCCAAAATACCTAAGGAGCTTATGGATAAGGATGGGTATATGGATCTAGCCCAGAAACTCCCTAAGAAGATATCTAAGCTTCTGAGGAGAGAGACCCAGATAGTGTTCCAAGACCCATTCGGTTCCCTGAACCCGAGGATGAAGGTGTACGACATTCTTAAGGAGCCTCTAGTTGTTCACGGCTTCGGCAGCACTGAGGAAGAGAGGAGGGAAATAATCTATAGGGCCCTCTCAGAAGTTAAGCTGATACCTCCTGAGGAGTTCATGGATAGATACCCCCACATGCTTTCAGGCGGTCAGAGACAGAGGGTTGCTTTCGCTAGAGCAATGATTCTTAGACCTACGCTGGTTGTGGCTGACGAGCCTGTGAGCATGCTCGATGTCTCTATCAGGGCCGAGATTCTTCAGCTTATGCTTGACCTGCAGGCCTCAAGGAACCTTGCTTATCTCTTCATCACCCATGATTTGGCTGTCGCTAGCTACCTTTGCACAAGGATAGCTGTTATGTATCTCGGTAAGATTGTTGAGATGGGGCCGACTGATGTAGTGATTAATGACCCTCAGCACCCCTACACTAAGGCATTGCTGGCAGCTGTTCCGGAACCCGATCCAAGCAACAGGCTGAAAACCAGGAACGTACCTATAAAGGGTGAGGTTCCGAGCGCGGCCGAGATTCCTCCCGGATGCAGATTCCATCCGAGATGCCTATACGCAATGGATGTTTGTAAGCAGAAGGAGCCTCCACTAATAGAGGTTAAGCCCGACCATTACGTGGCCTGCTGGCTGCATGCTAAACACTAATTTTCCCTTCTTTATTCATAAGCAATAAAAGGAACTTCTTCAAGTTTGTTTTCAGGTATGATTTATGGGAAGGCCTGAAGAGAAGGTAGGTATTATTGGTTGGGGAGCCTACATCCCGAGGGACAGGCTTAAGGCTGACGACATAGCTCTTTTATGGGGTTTCCCTCCCCAGGTTCCTAAAGGCTTATGGATTGAGGAGAAAGCTGTTGCTAGAGAGGATGAGGACACTGTAACTATGGGGTGGTATGCTGCTAGATCTGCTCTAGCTAGGGCAGGAATAGACCCTGGATTAATTGAAGCGGTCTTCGTGGGAACGGAGTCTAAGCCGTATGCGGTTAAGCCTTCAGCAACTATAATCGCTGAGGCTATAGGTGCTTCAAGCAGGAAACTTAGTACCGACATGGAGTTCGCTTGTAGAGCGGGTAGTGAAGGATTAAGGCTAGCTACGGCTTTAGTCGCGAGCGGGACCATAAAATACGGGCTAGCAATAGGTTCAGATACTGCTCAAGCAAACCCAGGCGATGTGCTTGAGTTCACAGCCTCCTCTGGGGCTGCGGCCTTCATTGTAGGCAATGCTGAGGAATCAGTAGCAAGGTTTGAGGGTGCCGTAACTTACATTACTGACACACCCGATTTCTGGAGGAGGGAGGGGTCGAGGTACCCTATGCATGGTGAGGGATTCACTGGCGAGCCCGCGTATTTCCACCACATAATGGCCGCAGTAAGAATGTTGATGGAGGAGCTGGGTCTTAAACCGAGCGACTTCGACTACGCGATCTTTCATCAGCCCAACGGAAAATTCCCGCTTTCCGTAGGGAAGAGGTTGGGCTTCCCTAAAGAGAAGATCTTGCCGGGGATAGCCACCCCCTGGATAGGGAACACGTACAACGCTTCCGCTTTGATAGGGTTTGCCAAGGTTTTGGATTCTGCGAAACCTGGTGAAAGAATTCTTGTTGCCCCATTCGGGAGCGGGGCCGGTAGTGATGCCATGAGCTTCATAGTTACTGATAGGATAGAGGGTAAGGCGGAGCTCGCTCCTAAGGTTGAGGAGCTTCTGAGAAGGAAACGTTACATAACCTACGGTAGGTATGCGAAGAACAGGAGAATAATACATAGGAATGTGGGGTGAGGAAATGTCCGTGTTCATTATAGGTTCGGGTATGACTAAGATCGGTCGGCATTTCAGTAAAGGGTTTAAGGAGTTGGCTATGGAATCCCTTTCTAAAGCTCTACAGAAAAGCGGTGTGAGCGGGAACGATCTAGACTATTTGATAGTGTCAACTGCTTTCCCGCAGATCTTAATGAATCAGTCAGACCCTGCAAGAATCCTTGCTCAGGAGCTTGGGCTCAAAGATCTTAAGGCGTTAAGGGTTGAGTATGGTGAGGCTTCCGGGAGCGCTGCCTTAGAGGTAGCTAAATCCCTTCTGGAGGCAGAGAGGGCCAGGTACGTAGCAGTGGTGGGTTTCGAGAAGCTTACGGAGTACCCGACCGATAAAACAAACTATGCCTACTCTACACTACTTGATTTCGAGTATGAGGTAGTGAGAAATATCACTCCTCCGTCATATGCAGCAATGGTTATGAGAGAGTTTATGAAGAGAAGAGGTGTATCCAAGGAGGAGATTGCTGCATGGTCAGTTAATATGCATGAGAAAGCCTCCACCAACCCGTTGGCTCAGCTACCCTTCAAGATAACGCGTGAGAAGGCTTTAAACGGTGTCGTAATATCGGAGCCTCTAACTCTCTACGACGCCTTCCCCTTGGGAGACGGTGCTGCATCAATAATTCTTTCAGGTGAGGAGGGGTTAAGGAAGGCTTCCGCAGAGCCTGTTGAGGTTCAGGAGATTACTCAAGCGGTTGGGCACCCGCTCTACCTCAGGGATGACCTCACATTCTTTGAAGCAACCTCTAATGCATGGAGAGAGCTAAGTTCGAGAGCCGGAATCGCTATAGACAAGAATACCGCTATTCAGGTGCATGACGCCTACAGTATTTACGGGTTATTAGCTTTAGAGGCTTTAGGGATTGGTGAGGCTGGAAAGCTTCTCACATCCCTTGATGATATGCCTTTCCTTAACGTGGGAGGTGGGCTGAAGGCTAGGGGTCATCCTGTGGGAGCCACCCCACTGTATGCAGTGGCTGAAAACTATGAGCTTATGACGTCAGGTTTCAATGGACTGAAGTATGATGGAGAATACTCCCTAATTCACTCAATGTCGGGTCCAGATCTCTCAGCCTACCTGATTCTTTTAAGGAGGTGGAAGTAATGAGGCACTCAATATCACAGTTCTGGAGGAAGAAAGATTCATACTACTTCATTAAGTTGACGAGGTGCAGGAGGTGTGGAAGGGTTTCCTTCCCTGGTAGGGAGGTCTGTCCGTTCTGCGGCTCAAGAGATGTGGAAACATTCACTTCTAGAGGCCGTGGCAGGGTGGTAAGCTATACTGTGTCTTACTTCAGGCGTGAGGGTGAGGAGGAGTCTATGCCTAGGATTATAGGGCTAATAGAGCTGGAAGAGGATGTGAAGGTTCCGGGAGAGATTGTAGATGTTGAACCCTCCGAGATTGAGGAAGGTATGGAGGTTGAGGCTGTCTTAAGGAGATTCAGTAGCGACAACCCCTACGGCCTAATATATTATGGGCTTAAATTCATACCTGTTTTAAAGAAGTGAGTACTTAATTAAAACAATTTCTTAATATTTAAAAATCTTTTGAGCTCTTTATATTTGGGTGTAGCTTACGGTTAAATATGAAAGGCTTCTAGCAGATCGAGCAGACCTATTTAGGGCTTCGGAGGTCCGCATGCTCCTGAAGCTGACTGAAGGAAGAAAGATAATTAGTCTTGCAGGCGGGCTGCCGGATCCTAAGGTTTTCCCTAAGGAGGAACTTGCCCAGATAGCGTACGATGTAATTAGGGAGAGCGGTGATAAGGCCCTCCAGTACTCCCCAACCATAGGTGTGACGGAGTTCCGTGAGGAGCTTCTTAAGTTTCTTGAGAAGAAAGGGGTCAAAATAAACAGTGATGATGACATCATAATAACTACAGGGTCGCAGCAGGCTCTGGACCTAATGTCAAGAATTCTTTTACAGAAGGATGATGAGATAATTGTTGAGCTACCGACATATCTCGCAGCTCTGAATGCTTTTAGGCTCTCTAAACCCAGCATAACGGCCATCCCCATAGACGAAGACGGTATGAAGACCGATATTCTCAGGGAGGAGCTGAAGAGGCTTAAATGGCTGGGAAGGAAAATTAAGTTCATATACACGATTCCTGTAGCCCATAATCCTGCAGGAGTTACGATGAGTTTGGAGAGGAAGAAGGAGCTGCTTGAGCTGGCTTCAGAGTACGACCTAATAATTGTTGAGGACGATCCCTATTCCTACTTCATCTATGATGAAGGTGTTGATGTAACTCCTCTTAAGACCCTGGATAAGGAAGGCAGAGTAATCTATATGAGTACCTTCAGCAAGATCCTTTCCCCGGGCCTGAGAATAGGTTGGGTTGTGGCCAATAAGCATGTAGTTGACTTCATGGAGAGAGCTAAGCAGACAGCAGATCTCCACACACCTACGCTCACGCAATTCATTGCATTGGAGGCAATTAGGCGTGGGGTAGTTGATGAAACAATAAATAAAGCCAAGATTCTTTACAGGGCTAAGAGGGATGCAATGATTGAGGCTTTAGACACTTACATGTGTAAAGAGGCTTGGTGGCCTAGACCTGTTGGAGGGCTTTTCGTTATGGTTTTCCTGCCCAGTTACGACATAGACACAAAGAAAATGTTGATGGAGGCAATAGATGCAGGTGTTGCTTATGTTCCTGGAGCATCCTTCTTCGCGAACGGTATGGGATGGAACACTATGCGCCTCAACTTCAGCTATCCGTCCCCGGAGGAAATCAGGGAAGGAGTTAGAATTATTGCTGACTTAGTTAAAGAGAAGATAAAGGAAAAACCTACTAAGATAACCCCCTTGAGCTTTTTCAAGGGAGAGTAACTTCACTTTTTGCTGGAGACATAAATGACTCTAGGGAAATGCCTAATTAGTTGAGGAACCTCCTCAAGTTCATTAGTAACTCTAACATAGCGGTTCATGAGGTGCTTAGGTAATTTAGATACTGCCTCCATTCCTTGGCGGATTGATGTGTGCTTCCCCCAGACTACCTTGAAGGATCCAGGTGTTTGTGTGAGTGTTGTTACATAAGTCGGTAATAAGGGTGTGAGATACAGCACTCCTTCATCCTTAAGAAGTCTCGGCGCCTTTATTGAGTAGTATGTGCTTGTTGAATTAAATATTACGGCATCGAACTTTTCGTAAAGTACTTTATCGATGCTTAAGACCTTGACCCCTAACCCGCTTATTTCCTTCATTAATGCCTTCTCAGCGTCAGGACAACTCACTATTAGGTTAGTTGTTGATGATAAATAGCTGCTGATTATGTATCCCTGGAAACCACATCCAATCATAAGAACATTCTCCGCATCAGCAACCACTTCCTTCAGGTGGCTCAGGAAAGATACCTCCAGTCCTAGTGGTGCTGTGCCAAGGTCTGCATCACTAGGTATACTTCTGAGGCATTGGGAAGGAATAGAGGAGTACTCACTCATCAGTCCGTCGATGTGTAGAGGAATCACCTTATCCTTGCAGTACGGCACTACTCCATAGATCTTCCCCTGCTCAGCCTCTGCATGTATCCCAACCTCCAGAACCCTCACAACCCCATAGGAACCAAGCACCCTCCTGGGTGTTCCAGGATGTAGACCGGAAATTATGGATCTATCTATGGAGGATAATGACGCAGAGAGAGTTCTTCCTAGTACCCATCCTTCAGGAATGGGAGGGATTTGAACATCATCAATGAATAGGTCATGGTCCCATACGAGTGCCTTCATCTTCAACCCCAAATAATTTATCTTAACATAAACATATATAATTCGGGTTTGAGTCATAGATAAGCCATTAATGGCTACAAGAAAAATAATTAGGGACTACCGACCTCTCCTTATTTATCTAGCTATCGTTCCCGACGAGGTGAGAGATAGAGTCCTTCCAAGCAGGGAGCTTCTAGAAAGAATTAAAGGAATGGTTAAGGAAGGGAGGAAATCGCTTGAAGAACTGCTTGAGGCCCTTGAAAGGGAGTATAGGCCCCTCATCAATAAGGAAGCTGCTGAGGAGGCAATTAAGGAGGCATGGGGTGGATGCGCATGTGATCCTGCTGAGGAAATAGCGAAAGAGCTTAGTGGATGGGTTCTAGAGATGGCTGAGGGGTTAGGCCTGATTAAGCTGCACAGGTTATAACCATTCTAGGGGCCCTCGTTTTTATATTTCATTCGAGTGCATAGAGTTCTAAAGGGATTCAGCAGTGCTCTTTAGAAGAAGAAAGAATACTGTAAAAGGTGAAGAAGATATTGAAGAGCTTATCTCTACACATCTAAGCAAGTTGAGGAAGGAACACATACTTCATGAGTATATTAGGAAAGCGGCCGAGATCTATGAGACGAGTGGAGATCCTTCTCATCTCCTCATATATTTAGGAAGAATGCTTAACCAGAACATGGATATAGGCCTCAATGCATTAACTAGGTTCATCTTCAGCCAGAAGAATATGAGTACCTATACACATGCCTGGAGGGGGCTTTCTGCCCTGTCTCTGGAGCTGATCGGGCTTAAAGAAATAATTAATAGGGGTCTGGAGCTTGGTCTGGAGGTTTCCGGCCCACCTTTAGTTGAGCTTCTTGAGAGGGTTAGCTGTACAGATCTGTCTTCAGTGCTCACATTATTTAAGATCTTACCTCCTCCCAAGGATTTATTGTTTGAGCTAACTAAGGCGTCGCTGAAGAAGAGCAACTGCCATGTGGTGAGGAGGGAAACCCTCAGACTTCTGGGAGAATCCATTATTTACGGGACTGTTGAGGTGGATGAGCTAGGTGAGGTGTTGAAGGGGACGAATGTGAGGGCGTTAATAACGAAGACTTCAGGAAAGATTACGGGCGTCAGCATATTTCTGGGTGATCAGTTGATTGTTGAGGTTTCGGAGGAGAATCTCTACAAGATTCCAGCATTCGACATAATCAATCCATTAGAGACTTAACGGCTGCAGTACTCCACATATATTTTCTCTCCTGTTTTCTGTACAACTTCCTTATGAATATCGTCAATGTTTCTCCACTTAGTAAAACCTTCCGGATATCTAGGTTCTAAGGGGAAGTCTGGATCTAATCCCTTACTCCTCAAGATCCTCATGAAGTTGGAGGGCCCTCCCCCCTCTATCCTCCATTCAGCGATGGCTTCTCCAACTGCTTCGTCACCGAGAGAAATTATTGCCTGCACCTGTGCCCACCGCCAGTCATAAGTGAAAACCCTTATTCTGAGTCCCTTAATCATCCTCCGGAGGTCAGCAGTCTTTCTCCTGAACTCATCCTTTCGGATCAGTGGACAGTACTGTAGAGGTGTCCATGGTTTAGGTATTAGGGGATTTACACTCACCCTAACACCTTCAGCAACCTTCCTGTTTCTTTCAGCAACCCTCTTAACCAGTTCTCCAGCAGCTTTACCTGCATCATCACCCTCGCCGGGAAGTCCGAACATGAAGTAGAGCTTCACATTCATTCCTTCCTCGAAAGCTGTGGAGGATAAAGCCTCAATTAACTCAGTATCGAGGTCTTTCCTTATCAAGCATGAGGCATTCCTGGAGCCTGTTTCTGGGGCCAAGGTAAGCGTCCTTTGCCCGCCCCTCCTAATCAGCTTAACTCTTTCCTCATTCAGCGTGTGATATCTGAGGGAGGGGACGGAGTATAGGATTCCTTTCTCAAGCATTGCATAAAGAATGTCGTCCGCTTTAGGGTGATCGAAAAAGGATAAGGAATAAAACACAACCCTATCCACCCTCAAGTTCTTAACTCCCCGGTAGGTGGTGTTCACAATTACGTCTTTTGATCTGTGCCTAGGAGGATGAAAGACATGGGACTCCATGCAGTAAGGGCAGAGCCGTCTGCAGCCTCTGCTCACTTCTATGTAGTACCCGTCTCCATAGATTGGTGTGTGTGTGAGGGATCTGATTAGCTTATCAGGTATGAAGAGGACGTCTAGTTTGGGGGCATGATACCTCATCCCCTGAGGTTTATCCTTGCACACCACGGAAGGGTTCTGCAGCAGGGGGACATGGAGAAGTTCTCTGATCCTCCAACGAGGAGTGGACGGGGGAAGTTCACGGAATGAATTAATGAGTTGAGCTAATAGCTCCTCACCCTCACCCACGTATACGTAGTCAAGTATTGAGGTTGCGGGGAAGGGATTGGCCATTAAGGCGGGACCACCGCCTATCAAGACAGGGTAGTTTTTCCCCTTCCTTTTACGTGTAAGGGGAGTTATGCTGTTTTGGAGAAGTATTTTCGCTAGTTGAAGCAGATCGAGCTCAAACCCCACCGACGTAAGCACTACATCGAAACTTGTTAGGGGAAGCCCCGTTAAAGCCCCCTTAGACGGGTTGTCGGACGTGAACCTATCGATCGCTGCATTAGGCAGCTGGGAGGAAAGCATGTAGTAAGATATGTGTGTGAAGAGGTTGGTCAATGATGCTGTGTAAGGCCCGGGATAAAGGAGGGCTATTTTCACCCCTTTACCGGTTGGTCTCTCAACATTCACCTCATTAAACAATCCGATACCTGGCACGCTGAACTTACCTAATATGAATATGTATTAAATCATTTTATGTGGGTGACATCGGATGAGGAGTTCAAGAAAATTAATGGACCTGAGTCCTTACCGATGCAGTGATACGTGAAACCAACTCATTAACTAGTTCCTTATGCTTCCTCCGAATATGGTGCTCAACCTGACTCCTAGCCAGTTGCTGATCGCATTTTAGGCAGACATACCGGTTACCGACCTTCAGGATTATCGGCTCTATATTTATGACGTAAGGGAAAACCCTGCTCACGATTGCCGCGGCGGTCATGTGATTCCTTGCCTTATCCATTATTCTCTGTACATATCCCCTCACCCTAAACTTGGAAATCCCGTACTTATGGCCTATAGTGCTCGGAGAAGCACCGTCAATCAGATACTCCTTAATCGCAAGTATGGTTACCGTATCTCCCGAGAGTCGCTTAATCACAAGATATCGGGTGATACTGGATAGCGAATTCTCCACGTTATACCCCAGTCAATATACTGTAGACGCGAGTTCTTAAAAAGGTAAATCCATAAGGGCGTTAATCCATAATTTCTAGGAAGTTCTTCACTCTCTTTTTAATAGCGGGCTTGTATTATTAGCTAGTTAAAAATAAATTCCTGTGCGGTGTTACTTTAAAGGGGAGAGCTAATACCGAATGAAAATAACGTTAAGAGAAAGTCTGTGGTTATTTCATTCAAGATAAATGTGGCGTCACTTAAACGCATCGATATGTTGGTTAGGAAGGGTTACTTCAAGAATAAGAGTGACTTAATTAGGTTAGCTATTGAGAGCAAGGTCGCTAAGGAAAAATCTGCTGGACTTCAATAGTTATTATTTGATTTGTTGATTTACCTAAAGGGTTTAGATGTCGCTCTCTTGGGAACCTAGGTGGGTAAGGGTTAAGCTTGAGTATGCAGGGATGCGTATCGAGACATGTAAGGATCTAGTTACAGGTATGATTCTTTGCCCTATATGCGCTGATATCGAGAGAGTATGTCCTGAAGGTAAAGAAACAAATATCACAGAGGTAGGGACACCCACGTTTTTCACGATTATCGATTTACTTAATCATATGAGGACTCATGGAACGGAGCACTACGACCACAGGATAAAGATGGAGAAGAAGGGAAGGTGATGCTTGGATGAGTTACGATAGGATTTTCCTAGGGCTTTCATTAACCACTCTTCTGCAGGAACCGGGGCCTAACGACCTGATAATAGATTTCTGGGAGGGGGGAAGCTCTCTCTATGGTTGGGATCATATGGGGAGCTGTGTGGATAGGCTCCCTATCTATGTAACTAATCCGGAATGTATAGAGAGACTGGGAGGTACGCCTCAAGAGCTGGATTCGGAAAGTGAGTTGATTGGAGAGTACAGGGATTATCTAAGAAAGTTTTCTTTGGATGTGGCTGAGCTTCCTCAGTGGTTTAGGGAACCACTCTCCAAGGTTTACATACCTAGGGAGGGCTGGTGCCAGCTATTCCGGACAATGATCTCTGGCGTTAGGTCAGAGAGGAAATTCGGGGAGATTATTTGGATCGATCTGAATTCATCGGCAATTAAAATGAGTCAGTGGGGACTCGTGAGGTTCAGGGAACTATTCAATACCTTTCCTCTAGAGTACTTAGTTCGTAAGATTAAGGGATGCAGCCCTGGAGAAGCTTCAAGGAACTTTCCTTTCGAGCCTCTCTACGTCAGCGTCTTCATTGTTAAGGGACGTGAGGAGAAGTTTAGAACCTATCTTCTGGGCAAACGGAAATTCTTTTCAGTTGCAGTTGTGAAGGTTCCTATGCCTCATGACGGTGATTACAGCTTAATGTACTCCATTATTCCATACACTGATTACAAAGCGGTTGGGGGTTTCAGGCAGAAAGCATACTCAGACCTCAAGCGGTTGGGGGTATCTGTAGATAAGATAGTGTTTGAGAGGAGCTATTTTGAGAAGTATGGGGTTTTGGGTAAAGCCTCATTCCCCGAATGCCTAAAAATGGGGAATGTAGTTCTTTCAGGCAGGTTAGGTGAGTGGAGAGAGAAAGGGATATGTGACATAACGAGTGGTTTTGGTTAGATCTCTACGACAGCGCCGTCGCCTAAGTCCCCTTCCTCAACAATTACAGCTCCTACAGCTTCTCCCTTAGTCCATATCTCTTCGTTAGAGGCTGCAGACAGTATTAGATCCATTAACTCTTCTGGCTTAGGAAGCTTCGTGACGTGATACTCCAACCCATTAATCACTAATGAAACCTTCCCGTGCTTAACCTGGTAAGGTATGACATACGTCTCTATTCCGTATTCATGGAAAAGCTTCTGGGCCGCGTTCCATGCCCTCCTCAGTATTTCTTCACCCAGTTCAGATCCATTAGTAATAACAATCACTTCGATGCTCAAGACTCATCCCTTTAGAGTGCTTGGTTCTGGATTGAATTTAAAGCCTGAGGAAAATAAGAACAGGGTAGATATTAAGGTGTGGTTCGCTTTCGTTACTTCCCCGCTCGGCGGAAATGTTCGTGTGAGGAAGGCCTTCATAGCTGGTATTGGAAATGATCCCGGAGATAAGGAACTTGCAGAGAAGCTTTCTCAACTGTTGAGGGTAGGTATTATTGAGGATCCTGACATTGATGAATTAATGCAGCTTTCAACTCTTGACCCAGACTCTCCTGACCTAATTAACCTCGGTGTTAGGAGGTTCATGATCTCCTACATTGAGTAATAAAGTATCAACATTTCTAACCCGGAAATAGCTTATATCCTTGCAAAACATTATTTGTTTTGGGTGAGACTGTGAGCCGTAGA
>CAZFVC010000007.1:0-14451 GCA_964522175.1 uncultured Desulfurococcaceae archaeon | reverse complement strand
GATCTCCTACATTGAGTAGTAAAGTATCAAACCCTCCTAACCTAGAAATAGCTTATATCTTTACAAAACGTTATATGTTTTGGGTGAGATCGTGAGCTACAGAAAGAGAAGGAAAAGTATCTTCGACTTGTTCGACCTATTCTTTAGGGATATGGAGGAGGTAGTGGACGAGTTCTTTAAGGAGTTCGAGAAGTTCTCTGAGTTCCCTGAGGAGAGGGGTTTTAGGAGGACAGGGCCCTTCGTCTATGGCTTCAGGATAACTATAGGTCCTGATGGAAAGCCGAAGATTGAGGAATTCGGTAACGTTAGGAGGCAGAGAGGAACTTCGAAGATTGTTGAGGAGATTGAGCCCCTCGTAGATATCCTTGATGAGGGAGATAAGCTTAGAGTGGTTGTTGAGGTTCCCGGAGTCGAGAAGGATAAGATCAAGCTTAGGGCTAAAGGGAAGACACTGATTATTGATGCTGAGAACGGGAAGAAGTACTATAAGGAGATTCAGCTTCCGGAAGAGGTCGACATTAAGACAGCTAAGGCACATTACCGTAACGGCGTCCTTGAGGTAGAGCTGAAGAAAAGTAAGAAGTCTAGAGAGGAGTTCGAGATTAAGGTTGAGTAAAGGCTACTTAAGTTCCTCCTCAACAACTTGGATTTTTTCTCCCGTTATTGCGCTTCTTCCTGAAGGATCCTCTATGATTAAAGTGAATTCATGCTGTCCCTCTGCAGCTTCTCTAATTCTTTGGACTTTGGGGTAACACTCGCTTGCTTCATTAAGGCATTCTGTAGGGACATGTTCAAGGACTCTGTGAAGAACCCCCTCCACCGTAGTGATGTATCCTTGGGCAGCAGGGCCGGGAGTTATTTCGATCCCGAGTTCAGGGATCTTGATTGTTGCTTCCGCAGTCTTGACCACTAGTGCGTTCAGTTCATTTGTTCCTTTCACCTGTAGGAGAATCCTTTTCGGCTTGGAGTACTCCGCGAGGCCGACGTTTGACCATTTGGATCCGCAGGATGAGCATCTCCCGGTCTGCACAATTATTTTCCCTATGTAGGGAGCGTCGTATAGGAATATGCTTAGCCTTAAGCTTTCCTCGCCGCAGAGGGGGCATTTAACAATATCTTCAGCTATCTTAGTTATTCGTTCATGGGTCATGCCAATCAATTTCTTTATATATTGGGCCTTAATTAGTATTGGTTATTTCAGGTGGACTTGACGGAGCTTGTGAATGCTATACTGAGTCTGGTTGGCGGACCCTTCGGCATATTTCTAATTAGCCTCGTGTCTAATTCGATTCCTTTCTTCACAATTCCTTACTTAGGTATCGTTGCTGGATACGCCCTCTTCTATGTCAATCCACTGAATAAGGTGGTTCTCGTTCTTGTATCTGCCTTAGGAGCTACCGTAGGTAAGATAGCGATATACTTCATGGGTAAAGCAGTTTCTAAAGGTTTCAGCGAGTCTACCAAGAAGAATGTTGATTTATTTAAGCGCATAGCTAAAAGATCTCTGTTCATTGCTATATTAGTTTTCGCTGCCTCTCCGCTTCCTGATGACATTCTCTACGTCCCTTTAGGGATTATGGGTTACCCTATCCTGCTTTACTTCATAGCAATTTTGGCGGGTAAGGCTGTTCTTACCTCGATTGTTGTCCTTTACGCCTCATGGATTGCAGGGGTTGCAGTTGTTTATCTCTGGACAATACCTATCTTAATCGCTGTGACAGCTCTCCTTACATACATAGTCGTGAAGGTTGATTGGTATGTGGTGATCAATGAGTTTTACACTGAAGGAGTTATTGCGGCGCTCAAGAAATTTGGTTATGAGACTAAGAAACTGTTTTTCAAGAGCTAGATCCGGTCCTGAAGCTTTTTATGTATTCCTTGAGCGCTATTCTTGAGTTTTCCACCCTGTCTTCGCCTAGCCTTGTTAGGACTCCGTCTTTAAGTATTAGTTCGCCATCGACATATACTTCGCTGGCCTCCATATTGGTTAGCATTACTGAGGCTAGAGGATGGGGTTTTTCAGGGGTTTCCTCTGTCCTCCACATAACTATGTCGGCGGGCTCCCCAACCCTTATTGAGCCTGTTCCGAGTTGTAGGGCTTTATATCCTGCTTCAGTTGCTAGGGAGTACGGCAGCTCAATAAGTGCTGGTGTCATCATTCCGGAGTTAAGCATGAGGAATGCCTTCATATCATCCCTTATGTTGTAGGTTGGGGCTATGTCTATACCTATCGATACCTTAGCCCCCTGATTCACTAGGTAGTACACTGGCATGTGTCCGTCGCCGAGGTATACGTTAGATCTGGGGAGATGGATCAGTGTTGCCGTAGATCTCGAGAGAATATCTATTGCCGACTCAATCCATATTGCGTGGGCGATTAGCGAATCCGTGCAGTCTAGCTGGGTGTATCTTATGAAGTCTCTGAGATTCATTCCCCAATTCTTCATCAGCCATAACTCATCATCCTTAACTTCCGCTAGATGTGTATGTATCCCTACCCCATGCTCCTTAGCCGTATCCACTACATTCCTGAACTCTTTCGGTGTAAGGAGTCTGGGTGTGCATGGCCCGAACCTCACTTTTATCCTTGAATGTCCTTGAGCCTTCTTCAGTAGTTTCAGGTTCTCATCAACGCCATGACGGTAGTCAGAGAACACTCCCCGGTTCATTATGGCCACGCTTAGGTCGGCCTTCATGCCGGAGTCTATAACTGCCTTCAAAACCTCTTCTTCATTGAAATGCATGTCTGCGAAAGCAGTTACTCCGTTGGCTGCCATTTCCTCTATCGCAATGATTGATATGTGGTAGCTTAGCTCCGGGTTTTCCATAAGGAACTTCTCCCATGGCCACGCGTATTCCCCTACCCAGTCGTCAAGCCTTAGACCGTAAGCTACGGTAGTTCTTATGGGGTAGAGGCCTAGGTGTGTGTGGGATGATGTCAGTCCATGAGTTATAACCGTTCCCGGTTCCTCAACCCTTTCTTTTTGGTAGATTTCTCTAATTTCTTTATCAAAAACTATGCACCCGTTCCTCACCCATTGGTAGGGGGTGAGGACGAGGTATTCTGCACATAGCTCATTCATGACTCTCCCGGCGGGACCGCTTTATAGACGGACACAACAACGTAGATGTTTGGATTGCTGAGTACTTTACTTACAGAGATTTGTGCAGGCTGGAAGATAGTCATGTTGGGTTCTGGAAGGATATCTGGCCTATAGGGGTTCTTGTATGGGAAGGCTGCTTTGAATCCTTGGTCTCCCCACACAACATATGCTGTCTTCAGAAGTATCTTGAATAGCGTGGCTTCCTGTAGGGTTTCATTTGTCCAGTCAGGGAGTGAGTACGCTATTCTTGATTGCGGAGGCTGGTACTGATATATGGGTGCTGTTCTGTTAGCTATTCTGTATATGGCTGCGATACCTTTAGCGGCGTCCGCGCCTAGATAGTAGTTCCCCAGCACGAGGGGTCCCACATACACGTATCCGTTTCTCTCGTCAAGCATGTATACCTCATAAGTAACTAGGTACAAGTTATTGGGGTCTGCCTTGAACCTCTGTGTAAATGTTGTGTAGGCTTCCTCCTCACTACCTGTAAGCGATTTAGCTAATAGTTCGATCTGTGTAGCGTTCAGTGTAGCTCCGTCCGCTACCGTCGTTCTGTTCCCGAGAACGGAGATCCAGTAGCCGTAGTCCCACCAGCTTATCACGACTGAGTTATCTGATGTGTCGTTGCGGAGCCATTTAAGAGTGTCCTGCCATGCAGGTGCATCCACAGCTAGTGAGATACCTGATGTCAGGAGCATTGGCGCTTGGTATTCATACGTCTTCGCCCAACCTGTCGCTCCCTGCCCAACCACAGCTATGACGTAGAGCGCTGCAATAAGTATGGAGAACATCGATATGAACCAGTCCTTCCTAACACCTTCGGCCATAACCTTCTTCAGCATTACGTAGATGAAACTCCCTGAAACTAGCGCGGTGAGGTAGTTTAGGTAGGGGAAGAAGTAGGAGAGGTTGACTGTTGCGTAGAAGGATGATAGGTAGAGAGCCCCCACGAATAGGTCCAGAAGATCCTTCTTCATGATGACTCTGTAGGCGAAGTATATTAGCATCAGTAGTGAGACCACGACTGCTGCTCCTTGAAACTGTATGAAGGCGTCTGGCCTAGCGGGAGCGTACTCCTGTACTGTGGAGACCAGTACGTGGACAACTCCGGAGAGGCCTAGGGCAGCTAGGGCCTTCCCTTTAACATGGATGACTCCGCTGATGAGCCCTCCTATCCCAACCACACCAATTAGGATAAGGATCAGTGTGTATAGGAGCCTAGTGCGTTTGAAGAAGGGCATTGAAATAACTAGCTCCCTCTTCTCCGCCAGTTTCTGGAGTCCGCAACCTATTCCCAGCATTAGGAAGCTTGCTGGGATAAGAACACCCACACTCTTTATGAGATACTGCCATCCGTAGAACGGTATGATACCTAATCCTATTGCAAGTGGGACCATTTCTAAGGCGAGAAGTATGAAGTCTTCCTTCCTAACTTTCCTTAGGAGCGGGAGGAGAGAGATCATTAGGAATATTATTGCGAGCAGTATGTTGAACCCTGCCCATGAGGCAGCCGTTAAGGCCAGGAAAATCCCTGTTAGTAAGGCACTTATCCTGCTATCCCTTTTCCATGCCCTGACATGGAAGTAGATTGCTGGGAAGAGGAATGCAAGCCCTGCGGAGTACTTGACTGTGAATCCGGCCAGGTGCCTGCTTATGAACATTAGTGACCCAGTTAGGGCCGATATTGCTGCAGGTATATCCCCCCACAGCTCCCTAGCTGTGAAGTATATTCCGAGAATGCTCATAATGAAGAAGACGAGTGGAACATAAACCATCCATGTGTATAGAGTTAATGACGGGCTGAACACATTCGCAATGTAGTAGGTTATTACGCTGAAGTAGGGAACCATTGGAAGCGAGGACCTTGTGAAGTCTCTTCCCCAAGGATACCAGAATATGTGGGTTTCAGGGTTTTGGGGTGTGAGCTGAAGGTAGTATCCGAGTCCCTTAGTCAGGAGCTTCTCGGCCACCCAGTATTCGGAGTAGGGATCAAGCTCCTGCAGGGTTGGTCCGTAACCCCAGCGCTCCGCTATGAATACGGGGTACATGCGGAGGTAGACCCCCACAGCCAGCGCAATAATTAACACCGCGAGCGAGACAGATGTTATGATCAGTGATTTATGTCTTCTCAAAGGCTCCAGATTTATCCTAACCATCTCCAGACCCAAAGGTAAATAAGAAGTATTATTTTAAGTTTAAGTGCGGGAGTAGATTATTTTCTCTTCATTGAAGAGCTTTATCGCTACACCTATTAGAATAAGTATCTCTGCTACCGCGGCAGAGAGGTGTAGGAGGAAGCTTGATAGATCTCCGAACACCGACACTTTAATCATTTGAACTGCGTGTGTGTAAGGAAGTATGTATAGCACATACTTCGCTGCCGGAACTATCTGATTTATGTCTACGTATAAGGATATGAAGAAAACTATTGATGCTGCACCAATAATTATCAGTGAGAATACTTGGGCAGTTCGGTAGCTTCCTGACCTGATGACTATAGGCATTATGAGTGCGAGGGATGCCAGCACAGAGACATACACGGCTGTTATGTGGGCCAGTATTAGGGGTGGTGTGAAGAATGCGAGTAGGTTCACTCCGTAAGCTATGGAAGGGAGGATGAAGAATAGTATTAGTCCTGCAGCATCCGCTAGCCCTGTGACAAGGCCTATGAATGAGGCCGAGACAAGCTTACCTAGGACTATTGCTGAACGTGAGAGGGGTGTGGTTAGGAGGGACTCGAAGGTCTTCCTCTCTTTCTCCCCGACTACTGAGTCCGTTATGTAGGCTATGGAGGGTGTTGTGACGAATACTAGGCTGAAGGCAAGCAGCTTGCTTAGAGCTATCTGGACAGTTTCTTCATAGGTGGCTTCCTCTCCACCCGGTCTGACGAGTTCTGTGTATGTGGAGATGGGTGACAGTACTGATGGGGGATATATGGAGATCTGAGCTAGGTGGCCGAGGTACTTCACTTTAAGCTCAGCGACAGTATGGGAGAATGCATTAATCACGTTCCTGGCGATCCCTTCAGCGTTTTGAGACTTGCTTGATGCTACATTCTTAACTATCGTCAGTTCTGCGGTGGTGTTGAAGAGAGTTAGGTTCTTCGTGAAGCCTCTAGGTATCTTGATTTCTAGGTCGAATTCACCTGTTTCTTCGTTGAGGACTTTATATCCGGTCTTCACGAATTCGTTCTTAAGCCATGTTGTGAGGTTTGCGGAAGATATTATGGTTCCATTCCCTAGCTGTATTTCAGTCATGTCCTCATCGATTATTATGACTGTCCCTGGCTGGAGGCCTTGAGCATAGATTGATGAGAGTGCTAGGAGAGGCATCATTAGTAGCGGCATAAGCGATATTGCTGCTAATGTACGTATGTCGCGAGTCATGTCCTTCAGTTCCTTCCATATTACTGGGTAGATGTTCATTCGCCACCACCTGCGAGAGCTATGAAGACTTCCTCAAGGTTTCTACCACTGTATCTTCTCAGGAGTTCTTGAGGGGTTCCTTCAGCAACTATTTTCCCTTTATGTATGAGGGCGACTTCATCACACAGGTCCTCAATCTCAAGCATGTTATGTGAAGAAAGTATGACAGTGGAACCTGTTTCCTTCACGAAGCCCTTAATCATTTTTCTCACTCTGTAGGCTGAGAATATGTCTAGGCCTGAGGTTGGTTCATCAAGAATTGCGAGCTTGGGTCTCAGCATTAGCGTTCTTGCGATGGCTATCCTCCTAATCATTCCTTTGCTGTATTCTGATGCTTTTCTGTGGAGGTCCTTCTCAGGAAGTGAGGCTATCTCAGCCCCGTACTTAGCGATCTCCTCAGCTTCAGGTGTTTTTCCATGATATATCATTGCATAGAATAGTAGATTCTCCCAGCCTGTGAGGCGATGATATATACCGGCATCTTCAGGTAGGTAGGTTATTTGTGGGCGTACGTACTCTTTTTCCTCTGGAAGCTTCTCTCCTAGGATATATACCTCTCCACTGTCGGGTGTGACTAGTGTCGAAATTATTCTGAGGGTTGTTGTTTTCCCTGCCCCGTTAGGCCCTATGAGCCCAAATACTGTGCCGGGTCGGACTCTCAGACTTAATCCGTCTAATGCCCTAACCTTCCCGAAGTCCTTGACGATCCTATCTAGGTACACGGCATAGTTTATGCGCATCCAGTCCCCACATAGGTTTTTCCTTCCTGTTAATAACCTATGATTAAAAATTGTGTCCAGGGTTAGGTAATAGTTTAACAGTTAGGTAATACTGGGGAAATATAAGGTATTTTTCAACGACCACCTGTTTTTGCCGAGGTTTTCTTTTTAGATTACGGCCTCGCTATATCACCGGGTTTAGAATTGGTTACGCTGACTGAAACCATTGTTGAGGAAGTTCTGGTGAGGTATGGGGGGAGGGCTAAAGTCGTTTTGAAGGCCGCCTACGAGGTTATGGAGGAGTATCTTGCTTCAGGGAAGAAGACCCCCGGCCACTTCGACTTTAAGGGGATTATGAGGAAGCTTTCTGAATGGGGAATTAAGTATAATCCTAGCCACCTACTGCGGATTATGGAGAGGGATTACGGAATTATTGAGACTTCATATAAGAGCGTTGCCCAGAAATGGTATGTCTTCACGGATGTGGAGGCTGTTAAGAAGGCATTAATAGATAAGGGCGTTGGCCCCCGCGACGTTATTGAGGATCCCGAGATTTATGCTTTAGACATTCAAATAGCTGCCTTGAATATCGACGGTTTGATCTCTAAGGTTAAGTCGATTTTCAGGCATGGGAAACTCACTGAGGTGGATAAGGAGTATATTAGGGAGGTTATTTTCCGTGATGTTCCCTTAATCGCCAAGGTTCTTAAGGACGCCATGAGGCATGGGGACAGGTACAGGGAATTCATGATTAAGGCTTCCTACCTTCTCAGGTCTCTGAAAACCCTTTCCCAGTGGTCGACTTCCCGTAAGGATGCATTTAAGGATCCTGAAGTAATTCTTTCTCAGGCTAGAATAAATGACTCCATGGAGTGATGGCGGGGGAAGGGTTGCAGTTCTAGGCATCGGTTCAGTAGGAATTCTTTTAACGTATTTCCTTAATAAGGCAGGTATTGAACCTGTACTTATTCATCGTTCATCCGAATTCACTCTTCCTGTTCTGAAGGATTTGCAGAGCGGTGAGGTAGTGAATGTTCGAGGGAGGCCTGCCAGGCTTAAAGAGTTGGCTGACAGGTCGCTTGAGGTAGTCTTCCTAGCTACTAAGGCCTATGATGCCCCGCCTGCTGCTTACGGTATTTTGAGGAAGCTTAGGCGAGAGGGAGTGATTGTTGCCACACAGAACGGTCTGGGTACTTTTGAGACTGTCAGGAGTTTTGTTGGGGGAGGCAGGGCCTTGGCTCTCGTTCTTAATTGCGGTGTTCATAGGGCCGAGCCGGGTAAGGCCTTCTTCGTTGGATGTAGTGAAAGCTTTCTCGGTCCTTCAACGGTTGGTAAGGCTGATGAGGTTGCGGAGATTCTGAGTTTCATGCCTCTGCATGTGGTTGAGGAGATAGATCGGTTTCGGTGGCTTAAGCTATGTGTTAACGCAGCGATAAACCCTGTGACATCTTTTCTTAGGGCTAGGAACGGGGTTGTCTTGACGAATCCTTCAGCCCATTATTTAGCTTTGAAGGCTGTGAAGGAGTGTGAGGCTGTTGGGAAGGCCGTTGGTATTGTCTTCCCTCGAGATCCTGTTGGAGAACTGTGGCGGGTTGCTTCAGCCACTAAGGACAACTACTCCTCAATGCTTCAGGATATTTTGCGAGGTAGGAGGACGGAGGTGGACTTCATTAACGGCGTTGTTGTTTCGAGAGGTGTTTCAGCGGGTGTTTATGCTGCTGTGAATAGGTCTCTATGGCTCTTAGTTAAAGAGCTTGAAGGGTTTCATTATGATTAATTAGTTTATGGGGGCCAGTATTCTTAGTGAGGTTTATGGGGAAGGTTTTCCCTCGGGACTTCATTAAGATGAAGAAGGAGGGCAGGAAAATCGTTATGGTTACGGCCTACACGTTTTTCCAGGCCCGCGTTGCTGACGAGGCAGGTGTTGACGGAATCCTTGTGGGTGATTCGCTAGGCATGGTGATTATGGGGTACTCCTCAACACTTCCTGTAAGTATGGAGGAGGTTATGCATTCTGTTAGGGCCGTCGTTAATGCGCATCCTAGGGCTTTGGTTGTGGCTGATATGCCTTTCCTGAGTTATGAGGTTAGTAGGGAGGAGGCCGTTAGGAATGCGGGGAGGTTCCTTAAGCTGGGGGCGGATGCTGTAAAGATTGAGGGCGGTGTGGAGGTTGTTGATAAGGTTGAGGCAATGGTTAAGGCCGGGATCCCGGTAATGGGTCATGTAGGTCTGAATCCTCAGAGGTACCTTGTTTTAGGTGGGTATAGGCTGAGGGGGAAGAAGGCTGAGGATGCTTTATCGGTTATTGAGGATGCGAAGGCTTTGGAGGATGCTGGTGTTTTCTCTGTCGTTATCGAGAACACCGCGTCAGAGGTTTCTGAGGAGGTTACGAGACGTTTATCTGTCCCGACGATATGTATCGGGGCAGGACCTTTATGTGATGGCCAGATTCTCGTTTTCCATGACTTAGTAGGGCTGAACAGGGAGCCTCCGCCTTTCGCAAGGAAGTATGTGGATGGCTACGGAACATTTCTTGGGGCAGTAAGGCGTTATGTAGAGGATGTGAGGTCAGGGGAGTTTCCATCCAAGGATGAGTATCAGGGTATGAAGCCTTCCGAGCTGGATAGGTTTAAGCGTCTTTTGAAGGAGTCGGGGAGTAAGTAAGTTTTTTCTGGGTTAGTTCCTCCAGCCGGTTCTTTATCCATTTAAGGACATCTTTCAGGTTTTCTTCGTTGTTGAAGCCTTCAACTATATCTCTAAGGGTTTCCTCATTCTCGTTCTTCAGCGTCTTCACTTCCTCCACAAGCTTCTTCATCGCCCTCACAACGTTATCCACTATCGTTATGTCTGCGACTAGGGACGTTCTTGATAGAGGGTTTAGATCTATTGCAATTATTTTCTTCCCGAGTTTTTTGAGGGCTTCCGCCCTGTCACCGTCCTCTAGAGGTATGAGAACTAGGTCTGCGGCCCATATGCCTTTAGGGCTTACCTTCCTTCTCTCGCTTTCCAGTTCAGGGATCCTTACAGTCGCGTCGTCCACGCCCAGCACTTCGGAAGCTCCATGGCTTTGAAGAACCTTCCTTATTTTCTCCGCTCTTTCTTGGGTTCGGTAAAACAGGTTTACTTCGAGGTATGCGTTAGCTTCCTTAGCGAGCTCAACCATTTCTTTAGGGACAAGTGCCGCTGTGTTTCCGTTCACGGAAATTACCGGGTGCTTTGATAGGAGCATTGTGGCTGCGGCCGCCTTTATTGCTTTCTCGGCTGGCGGGGTTGTTTCCTCACCTATGAGGTAGTCGAAGCATTCTCCCCTGCCGTGAGCTATCAGGCCGGCCTCAGCGACGTAGCCTTCATGAAATCCTTCAATCAGTTTCTCCCTAATCATCAGCGATTCGTATCTTGGGTGGGTCTTAGGTATTTTTATCATTGTGGGTTACCTCAAATCTTTCTTTGGTGCAGGGTCTAAATACTCTGGTTTTGCCCAGGTTCTTAACATTATCCGCTATTTCTATGGCACCTGATTCCTCAGCCACGATTATGAGGACATTCTTTTTCCTGTAGTACCCTAGAATGAGCCCTTTCCTTATGTAGGGCTGTAGCCTCCTCAGCTCTTCCTTAAGGTGTTGGGGAAGCATACCTGTCTTCATGCTGAATTTCCTGGCGGTTTCTAGGAAGTTTTCAAGGGTTTCGTTCCGTAGGAAATTCTCCATTGCTTCCCTGCCGAACCTCCTTATTTTCCCTGCGAGGCTCTCAAGCATTTTTGGAGTGTAAACCTCACCCGTTGTGACCGACACTATCCTTAGTTCCTCCTTGATCGGAATGCTGAATGTTTCACCGATTCCTGGAGGACCAGGCCTGGTCCTCACCACAAGTCCTTTACCCGTCATTATGGATATTACGTCTCCTAGGCCAGTTCTGTTCATTACTTCAGCTAGGTGGGCCGTCCTCCCTATCTCCTCTTCAGTGATGCAGGCTGTTTGCCTCTGAAGGCCGTCTGCGGCAAGCCCTATGGAGAGGATTGCACTCATCCCGAACCCTTCACCCAGCTCTGCAGGGCTCTCTACTTCCACGTCAACGTTCTCGGTTTTGAGTATTCTCTGAATAGTTTTCCTTATGTTTTCCCCTGTCTTAACACCGTTGACCTTAGTTATTCGGGCACCTGTCTTGATGGTTGCTGGGGGGCATAGAAGCAGGCCGGCCCCTATTGACCCCGTTATCATGGGGTCCGGATATATGAAGGGTATCCAGAACCCCGTTACGTGTAGGGGGGCCTTAATCCTCATTTGGAGGCTTCCTCTTTCACGTAGTCAAGGATCTTTCTGGCGATTACTATCTTTAAGCCTTTCCCTATTCTCAAAACTTTACCTTCCTCAGTGATTAGGTAGGCCTTACTGTGTTCGGCTGCGAATCCTACCTTATCGTAGCTTACTTCATTAGCTATTATGGCGTTGAATCCTCTCTTCCTGAGCTTGTCCTTGGCCTTGCTTACGAGCCTTTCCTCATCGTTGAGTATTGTTTCGGCTGCGAATCCTATGATTATCCCTCCATACTCCTTCCTTAACGTCGACGCTATTTTCGGTGTGGGGATGAGTTTCAGCATCAGTTCCTTTCCTGACTCTATCTTGGTTTCGACTGTTTCTTGAGGTCTGAAGTCTGCGGGGGCCGCCGCCATTATGACTGCGTCAGGCTTCACTTGTCTAGCTTTCTGCAGGACTGCGTTAAGCATTTCTTCCGTGGTCTCAACCCTTACTGTCTTGATGTAGTGGGGGAGGGACTCAGCTGTCGGTCCATGGATTAGGGTGACTGAAGCACCTCTGAAGTGGGCCTCCCTGGCTAGGGCGATACCCATCCTGCCAGTGGATGGGTTACTTATGTACCTCACCGGATCCAGCCATTCCCTCGTCGGGCCCGCAGTTACCAATATTTTCAGTCCTTTGAGGTCCTGGCCGCGGGTTGATAGCGTATCTGCAGCATCAACAATGTCTTCTATGTTGGGGTATTTTGCTTTCCCTTCTTCTATTCTCGGAGGTATCACTATCGCCCCGTAATTCTCAAGCTTTGTGAGGGCTTCCTGTAGGGGCCCCGAGTTCCATAGACCTGAATGCATTGCGGGAACAAGTATGAGCGGCTTTCCTTTACCCATGATGTTGAGTGCTGTAAGCGTAACTGCGTTATCCGCTATTGATGAGGCGAGCTTGCCTATAATGTTAGCTGTCGCCGGCGCTATCAGCATCGCGGATGCTTCCTCGCCTATCCCTATATGTCCTGTCTCGCCTGCGAAGCGGACGTAGGTTCTGCTGCCTGTGGCCCACTCCATAAGTGTTGGTGAGAGGAGTTCCGCGGCCTCCTCAGTCATGACTGGGTATATGGTGGCCCCTCTTCGTATGAGCTCCCTTGCAACATCTATGGTTCTGTATATCGCTACTGAGGCAGTTAACCCTACAGCAATCTTTACGTGTGTGAGGTGTCTTGATTTGCTTCCCCAGATCTCTTTCGCGGGGTGATGTGAAGGCTCCTTCAATCCGCCTACCTACTTATTTTAATTCCTTATTTGTTATTAAAGAGATGTGTGTGCTGATGAGTGCGGGAAGTGATGTTGTGGTTAGGGAGGCTAGGGAGGAGGACCTTGACGCGGTCATAGGTATAAACATGACTACTTTGAGGGAGCATTACCCGGAGTACTTCTGGAAGGACCACATCAGGCTTTGGGGTAAGGCATTCCTGGTTGCTGAGGTGGAGGGATCTATAGTCGGTTACGTTATGTCTAGGGTTGAGAGGAGGCTGGGCTTCGTAAGGGTTTCGTTCCCTAAGATGGTTGGCCACATCGTCAGTATCGCGGTTCTCCCAGGGTTCAGGAGGAGGGGTATAGGGACAAGACTCATGGTTGAGGTTATGGATAGGCTTAAGAACTTCTACGGGGCTAAGGAGGTTTATCTGGAGGTCCGGGTCAGTAATGAGGCAGCTATAAGTATGTATGAGAAGCTGGGTTTTAAGAAGGTTCGGAGGATCAGGTTCTACTACCTTGACGGTGAGGACGCCTGGTTAATGGCTAGGGAGCTTTAACCATCGGAAGCTTTCAGGCTCCCCATTGCTGAAAAGGTCTATTATTAGGTAGCTTCTTCTCGTGACTGTGAGTACTAGGGTTTCATGCATTCTGCATTCCTCGTTGGTTGTTCCTCCAGTTATTAGGGTGGCGGGTTTCACATGATTGATGAGTTCCTTCAGCTCTCCCAGACCCTTCCTCACATTAAGTTGGGGGATGTAGTCTCCGCACCCCTTAGCCGGGAAGTAGCTTACGATTACTTCAGGTTTTTCCCTATTCTTTATTACGGCGTCTATGTTTTGGTGTGGGTCTATACCCCCTACCCCTCCGACAGTGACTTCGTTTATTTCCTTGACTTCCCCGTCGAGAAGTATTGAGTGTTTACGTCCTTTCTTAGTTACTTGGATGTCGTTGAGCATGCTTGTCACTACCAGTGTTTTCATTGTTTCAGCGGCCGGCGGCTTTATGAGGGGTATGTTTGGGAATCCGAGAAGTATTGCGGCTTCGGTGCCTGCGTTGAGGAGGAGGCGGAGGAGTTTCCGCAGCTCCTCCTCAGTCGTGATCATGTCTGACGGGACTACTGCTGCGCGCAGCCTTCTCCACCTCCGCGAGAGCTACAGCAGCCGCAATGATGTCGCTTGTTGTTCCTGGGTTTATTCCTTTTTTCCTTAGCCACTCGCTCCACAGCTCGGCGTTCACCTCTTTTTCAGCCACTGCCTTAAGGAGGGCGGCTGTTGGGTAGCCGTGGGTTTTAGATACTAGGGTGTCTGGGTAGCGGCTGACTATTTCTTTGTGGGTTTCGCTGATTCCTTCCAGGGGCTCTCTCTCTGTGTATTGAAGCAGTTTCCTATATGCCTCCAGAGTTATGGGGTAGTTCCTAACCACCTCGTTGCTGACTTGGTCGTCGTAACTTGATTTCTGCAGGACTTCCCACACGCTTGCAGGAACCTCCCCCTCAGCTATGTCGGGGATGGTTCCGTAGTATATGCCTAGGTGTTGCTGTTTCGCAAGCCTTATGCCTTCGTACAGGTCTTCGGCGGGTTCTTTCTGCAGCTGGTCCTTAATCAGTGGTCTGCCTTCCTTAATCACTTCCTCCACCGGTTTTGTGAGGCTTCCCTCAGCCGCTATGTGTCTGAACACTGCGTAGGCGGCGGGGGTGGCGA
>CAZFVC010000006.1:0-31801 GCA_964522175.1 uncultured Desulfurococcaceae archaeon | reverse complement strand
CTGAATCTCTCGGGCTGTCTGTGAGATTCTATAGATATCTCTATTACATACTTGCGGCGGTAACTGTGACTACACTGGCCATGTCCCTGGGTGTGCTCCTTACCCACATAATCGTCACTGTTCCAGGCCTGTACGCATTAAGGAAAAGATACATCTACCCCTTCAGACTTACCTATATTTTAGGGATTTTAATGATGATAGGAGGATACGGAATAGCAAGATACTTCGTTTTGCCCCCCTCAGTAGGTGTAGGGATAGTTTCCTCCATAATCATTGGATATATATTGGTGAGTTCCTATGAGCGCTGAGTCCCTAAGTATTAGAGATGTTGACTATCTCTTAGCCATAAAAAGAGCTAACGGTGCTGCTCGGGTCTCGCAGATATCGAGCATGGTTCACGTAGCGAAATCCACAGCGTCCCTAATGCTTAAGAAGCTCATGGGCTATGGCTTGGTGAAGAATGTAGGTCGTGGCTATGTGTTGACTGAGAAGGGTGAGGAAGTAATTAAAGAGATTTCTTGGAGACATGCAGTGGTAGAGACGGCCCTAGCAGAGTTAGGTATTCCGCTTGACGAAGCATGCAGAGTAGCGAGGCTCATAGAACTTTACTTACCTAGAGAGACTGTTCTTAAGCTATGGATTGCTTTAGGGCGCCCTACAAGGTGTCCCCACGGAGACCAGATTGGGAAGGTGACGTGTTGCAGACCTCTAAGCTAGTTTCCTAATAATAGATTAAACCTAGTAAAAAGTGTGTCAAGATTCACTCGTTTCCCCAACTACTTTTCTCCTCTTTCTCGTGAATAAAATAATTTAAATCTTGCCTGCTTCTAAAACCCGAGCAGGTGTTTTAGATGGTGATAAATGTATCTAGACCGCAAATTGTTGTTGAGCCTCCGGGTCCTAAGGCCAGAGAATGGATCGAGAGAGATAAGAAGCTTCTTTCAACTTCCCTAACCCGTACAGCTTCATTAGTTCCTGCTGAGACGGAGTATGTGTGGATAAAGGATGTAGACGGAAACGTGTTTTTAGATTTTGGGTCAGGAATTGCCGTAACTAATGTGGGTCATAGACACCCTAAAGTTGTTGAAGCAATTAAGAAAACGGCCGATATGCTTGATCACACAAACTCATGTGACTTCTATAATTATCTTCAGGTGATTTACGGCGAGAGGCTGGTCGCTAAGGTCCCAGGTTCCTTTCCTAAGAGGATCTTCTACGGAAACTCTGGCACAGAGTCCGTGGAGTGTGCTTTAAAGGCTGTTAGGTGGCACTCTCCAGGTAAGCCCTACATAATTGGGTTTGTTCCCGGGTTCCACGGAAGAACCTTTGGGTCACTAGCCTTCACAACAACCAAAGTGACGGCAAGGAGAAGGTTTTTCCCATTTATGGGTGGGGCTGTACATGTCCCGTTCCCCAATACTTATCGATGTCCTTTCAAGGGATTAGAAGGTGATGAATGCACCGAGGCCGTCCTATCATATATGGAGGACTTCCTATTCAAGCATGTTGTTCCTCCGGATGAGGTGGCTGGCGCGATAATTGAACCTATTCTGGGTTCTGGAGGAATAGTGCCTGCACCTGAGCGCTTCATGCGTGAGCTGAAACGTATGAGCAAGGAATATGGTTTCTACCTGATCGTGGATGAGGTTCAGACAGGGTTTGCCCGAACTGGAAGAATGTTCGCAATAGAGTACTACGGCATCGAGCCGGATGTAGTGGCAATGTCTAAGGCTGCAGCAAATGGTCTTCCCTTCGGTCCGTGTGTTGCACGCTCCGAACTACTTGAATGGGACCTCGATGCACACGAGAACACATTAGGGGCGAATCCTTTAGTAGTTTCAGTGGCTTTAGCGGTACTAGACGTTATTGAGGAGGAGAGGCTTGCTGAGAGGGCTGAAGAACTGGGCAAGTACTTCATGTCTAGACTGATGGAGTTAATGGATAAGTATGAGGAGATAGGTGATGTGAGAGGTAAAGGCTTAATGATAGGTGTGGAATTTGTTAAGGATAGGGAGAGGAAAGAGCCTTACAAGAAACTAAGGAATAAAGTTATTGAGGAAGCCTTTAAGAAAGGCTTAATTATCTTGGGTTCAGGAACATCCTCCCTTAGGCTCCAGCCTCCACTTGTTGTTAAGAAGGAACATATCGATATAGCTGTAGAGATAATCGACGAAGCTATCAAGAACGCTAAGAGAGCTATTTAGTTCTTTTAATTTTTTTGAGGAAAGAAAATTAGTTTCCTTTAAAACCCCTTCTCTAGTTCTTTAAACTAGTCTCCTTAATTAAACTCTTTTTAACTGAACCTCTACTCTTCATGGGAATTGTTATGGTTGAGGATTCGGAAGTCAAGTATTTATTTGAGGCTTCGTCAGTTGCGGTTGTTGGCGCTTCAAGGGATCCGGCAAAGACGGGGCATCAAATACTGAAAAACATATTGGGGGCAGGATTCAGAGGAAGGGTGTATCCAATAAACCCTAAGGCTCCAGGAATCTTGGGCCTGAAGGCCTATACTTCCCTTCTCGATGTTCCAGAGAGTATAGATCTGGCTGTTGTGGTGGTTCCTGCTCGATTTGTTCCACAGGTCATGGAAGATGCAGGTAAGAAGGGTGTGAGGGCCGCTATAGTTATTTCAGGAGGATTCCGGGAGACAGGTTCTGAGGAAGGGAAAGAACTTGAGTCTCTATTAGTAAGAGTTGCTAGGAAGTATGGCATTAGGTTCCTAGGCCCTAACTGTCAGGGAGTGAATAACCCTCATAAGGGGCTTTGTGCCTCTTGGCCACTCATTAAGAGTAAGGGGCCTTTAGCAATAATTTCTCAAAGCGGCACCATTGCAGCAGCATTCGAGATATGGGCAGAGAATGAAGGTATAGGGATAAGTAAGATGGCGGCTTTAGGGAATAAAGCGGATGTGAATGAGCTTGATCTCCTTGAGTACTTAGGGGAGGACCCTGACACTAAAGCAATAGCTATGTATATAGAGGCAGTGAGCGATGGGAGAAGGTTCTTGAGGCTGGCGAGAAGAATAACTAGGACCAAGCCTCTCGTCATTCTGAAATCAGGAAGAACTGAAGCAGGTGCTAGGGCTGTTGCTTCACATACAGGCTCTCTTGCAGGGAGTTATCGCCTTTATGAGGCAGCATTCAGGCAAGTAGGTGCCGTCCCTGTCGACACTATTGAGGAGCTGTACGATGTTACGAAGGGCTTAGCTCTTCTTCCAAGGCTTAAAGGAAGGAATGTGCAGATAGTGACCTCTTCAGGAGGTTCCGGAATAATTTCTGCAGACTATGTGGAGATGTTGGGGCTAAGGATTGCCGAGATGAAGGAAGACGTTAAGAAAGCCCTCAAGGATAAGCTTCCATCAAGATGTATAGTGAAGAATCCTATCGACCTGACAGGAGATGCGGATGCGGAAAGGTATGACCTAACATTAAGTGAGCTGTTCAAGGATGAGGAAATTGATATTATTGTAGTTATCTTTGGCGACCCGATCTCCGGAGCTGCAGAAGTAATTAAGAAATGGTTCCGTAGAGGGAAGGTAATAATTCCCGTGTATTTAGGGGGAGGTAAAGTTGAGGAGGAAGAGAGAAAACTAATGCATTCGGCAGGGATTCCCGTATTCCCCACACCGGAAAGGGCGTTGAAAGTTGCTAAGGCGTTATGGGAATACTCCAGCTATCTCTTATCTCAATAGTTCAGCTTAGGACCCTCTGCTTTTTCTTAAAACCCACCGAGTGCCTTCAGCTGTGTCATGGAGCTCTATTCCCAGCTTCCTAAGGCGCTCCCTAATCTCATCGGATAATGACCACAGCTTCTGTTTCCTGAGCTCTCCCCTAACCCATACAATAGTGCCGATAAGCTCCTTAACCATCCCTTCTTCAATTCTTGCCTCACGGAATGAAAGCCCCATAACGTAAGACATGCCTAGGAAGATTTTCTTTACTTCTTGAAGCACTTTACTCCCTATCGACTTGTTAGTGTTGGTATAATCGTTGATCGCCGATGCCAGACCTATTAACTTAGAGAGTGCCACAGGTGTGTTAAAGTCATTATTCATAGCGTCTCTAAACTCTTCCCAGAGAGTTCTAGCTCTTGTTAATAGCTCTGCGCCCTTCTCAGTATCTTCTTCATCTAGCTGATTAAGGCGATGATAAGCAGATTCTATACGTGACGAGACCTTCGCTGCATCCTCAAGCATTTCCCACTTGAAATCTATTGGTGTTCTGTAATGAGTCTTGAGAAACAGAATCCTTAATGCGTTAGCACTATACTTGCGTAAAGCATCCCTTACAGTTATCACATTGCCTAATGACTTACTCATCTTCGCCCCATCAACTGTTAGTAAACCTACATGCACCCAGTACCTCACGAAAGGTTTGACGCCTGTCACGGATTCCGCCTGCGCGATCTCGGCTTCATGGTGCGGGAAGATCAGTTCTATTGCTCCACCATGAATATCGTACTGCTCCCCGAAATGCCTTAGCGTTATCGCTGTGTCTTCAATGTGCCACCCAGGCCTCCCATATCCCCATGGAGAGTCCCAGCCGAACTCCTCTCTGGGCCTTATTTTCCAGAGAGCGAAATCGCCTGGATTCCTCTTATTGGGATCAGGCTCTATACGGTGAACCCTTAAATCCTCAGGCTTTCGCCGGGAAAGCTTTCCATAATCCTTGAACTTCGTTATATCGAAATATATTCCTGTAGGTGTTTCATAGGCAATACCCTTCTCAAGCAGTACCTTTATCTGCCAGAATATTTCTGGGAGGTAGTCCGAGGTTCTAGGATAGAGGTTTGGCGAAGTAACATTAAGGGATTTCATATCCTTAATGAATTCTTCCTCGTACTTCCTAGCAAGCTCTAAGGGATGAATGTTTTCCTCCTTAGCCCTATTAATGATTTTGTCATCCACGTCAGTGATATTCACTATGTAGAAGACTGAGTATCCCGACTTCCTCAGCCACTTAACTACTGTATCGTAGAATACGAACAGCCTTGCATGCCCTATATGTGAGAAGTCATAAACTGTTGGACCACACACAAACATGAAGATCCTTTTACCATGGATAGGTTTGAATTCCTCTACTTTCCTGGTTAGGGTGTTATATATTCTAAGTTGGGCAAACTCCATCACCCATTTAATACACCTCACACCGAAATAGATCGGGCATTATTAAGTGTTGCCTCACTGATTTTGATTTAATGATGAGAAAATAGTTGGGGCTTGGCATAATCTATGAAGCATTCTTTCGCAGAGACGTATTAAATTATGCTTAAAAAAGTGTCCAACTTACTAAGTCGAGTGATTAGTATTGAAGCATGTAGTTGGTATTAACCAGCCTGGTAAAAGAGTCATTCTTCAAGGAAACGAGGCTGCAGCAAGAGGGGCTATAGAGGGGGGTGTTCAGGTTGCTGTCGGCTATCCCGGCACCCCTTCTTCAGAGGTTGTTGAAACCCTGTCTTTAGTGGCTAAGGATCTAGGTTTTCACGCTGAATGGGCTATAAATGAGAAGGTTGCTTTCGATGTGGCTGTGGGAGCAGCAAGTGTTGGTGCCCGGGTTTTAGCAACTATGAAGAATGCAGGCACCAACTGGATCATGGACATGTTCGCTACTGTGGTATATGGTGGCCTTCCAGGAGGACTTGTAATTTTCTCCGCAGATGATCCTGAAGCCTTCTATTCTTCAACGGAGCAAGATACTCGATGGCTTGCTAAAGGTGTCGGAGTACTTATTCTCGAGCCTAGCACTCAGCAGGAAGCTAAGGATATGGTTAAGGTTGCTTTCGATTATGCCGAAAAGTTTGAGCTTCCTGTCTTCGTCAGATCCGTGACTAGGATAAGCCACTCTTCAGGAGATGTAACCTTCGGAGAGATGAGGAAAGAGCGAAATAAAGTCTTCTTCGACAGACATCATAAACTCTCCTTTAGGTATAATGTGTACGGGCCATTCAAGTATAAGGGGAAGGCAGGGCCTACAGCAAAGCATGTATGGCATTTAGAACAGCTTGAGAGGATAAAAGAGTTCGTTAATGAAGTTCCTCTGAACTTCATTGAGGAAGGAAACACCTCTCTCGGCATAATAGCATCAGGGATGGGTTACGCTTACTTAAAGGACGCACTCCTTAAGCTTAACCCGGAAACCAAACCATGGGTTCTGAAGATCGGTACTCCATTCCCACTGCCCGAGAAGCTGCTTAAACAGTTCGTTGATAAAGTCGATAAAATTATGGTGATTGAGGAGGGAGATCCGTTCATAGAGGAGCAACTGTACGTATTCCTCAAGGACTACGCGCCTGACAAAACAATTTACGGAAAAACCAAGAATAGGGTACTTCTCAGATATGGTGAGCTAGGACTTACCCAGGTCCTGAACGCGGTCGCTAAGTATCTTGGAATGGAGCCTCCTTCAATACCGAAGGATAGGAGAGCGCTGAAGGAAGAAATATCAAAGATTCTTGCCCCAAGATCCTCGGCCCTATGTCCAGGATGTCAGCATCTTGGAACTTACTGGGGCCTCAGATTCGCCTTGCTAAAGGTTGCCGCTAAGTACGGTAAGAAGTGGAAGGGTGTTTGGATAGTTAACGGTGATATAGGTTGTTATGAGCAGGGAGGCTACGGAATTTTTGCTAAGGAAATTGCTCCTAGCGAGGGCAAGGAGTCACGTAAGTACGTGATTACGAATCCGTATGAAATACTTGACACCAACTATATTATGGGAGGAGGCCTTGGGCTAGCCCAAGGCCAGTACCAGGCAGGATATAGAGACGGCCCTATAGTGGCTGTGGCAGGAGACTCAACATTCTTCCACGCCTGTATGCCCGCCCTAGCTAACGCAGTTTACAATAAGGCAGCAATTACATTCATCGTGATGGATAATGCATGGACAGCTATGACGGGCCATCAACCATCCCCCACCACAGGAATAACCGCAACCTTCGAGCCTGCTAAAGTCTTTAAGATTGAGGAAGTTGCTAAGGCACTTGGGGTTAAGTACATATGGACTGTTGACCCTTACGACATTAAATCCACTCAAGAAGCGATCGAGAAGGCGTTGGAGAAAACTGTTGAGGAAAACGTGACAACACTTGTGGTCGCGAGGAGAGAATGTGCCCTACAGGTTGTTAGAAGGCTTACAAGAAAGGGGGAGCCTATGGCACATTACTGGGTCGACCAAGAAAAATGTATTGGTTGCCAGCTGTGTGTGCAGCTAGGCTGCCCCGCAGTGGGATGGGATAAGAAGACTAAGAAGGCCTTCATCGACCCTGTGTTGTGTGTTGGTTGCACTCTATGTGCTCAGGTATGTCCCGTAAACGCTATCTTCCCAAAAACCGGGGGAAAGAAGCTTCCTGACATGGGAGGTGAGAAGTGATGGTAGACAACTACTATTTAATGATTGCCGGTGTCGGAGGTCAGGGATCTGTCCTACTATCCCGAATAATTGGTGATGCGGCCTTAATGAAGGGCCTTAATGTTAGGATAGGCGAAACTTTTGGCGCTGCTCAGAGAGGCGGTGCAGTGCATTCACATGTCCGAATAGGGAAGGAGGTTTATGGCCCTCTCTTGATAGAGGATGATGCGGATGCTTTACTGGCTCTAGAGCCGTTGGAAGGTCTTAGAAGAGGTCTTGCCTATTTAAAGCCTGAGGGTGCGGCAGTAATTAACACTAGGAAAGTTTATCCCATAGACGTCAATGTGGGTGCAGCTGAATATCCTCCAGTGGACGAAATTATTAAGGCTCTCCAGAGGCTTGGCAAGATCGTTATCGCTGCCGACTTCACGGAAGTTGCGGAGGAGGCGGGCACGGCTCGGGCAATGAATATCGCTGTCCTTGGTGCGTATGCTAAGGTCATTGAGTTAGTTGACTCTCCTTTCGATAAGGAAACACTGCTCGAAGCAATGAAGGGTAGAGTCCCTTCAAGATGGTTGGAGGCAAACTTGAAAGCCTTCCAGCTCGGGTACAGGATAGCGGAGAACGCCCTTAAAGAGAAGTAAACCTTTTTCTTACTTTACTTAACCAGTATCGGGGCGTTAAGTGTATAGCATACCTAAATTGATTGATGTGAATGCTAAATCAAGACATTTTTCAGACTACTCAAGGTTGCTAGTTATAGGAAGATGTGTTGAGTATGAGCACCCATCCGTACTAAAGCAATTTAGGGATTGGGTAAAACTTTCCGTGTGTTTAGAGGAGGAACATATGAATCATGTTGGGCTGAAGCTTGCCGCTATTCTTGCAAGAAACAGCTTCAAGGAGGTGGGGACGCTAACTACTGATGGTTCTCCTCACTGCGTCCAGCTCCACTATATGTTGGAGGAGGTATTTAAGGTTATGGAAATTACAGGTGTTGAGAGGAGACACTTTGTTATCAGTGAGGGATCCGTCATAGAGGTGAGGAAGGAGGTAGTTAAGACTTCCCGATATTTAGCTAGAGTTCAGAAATTAATGAAGCGCAAGGGTCTGTTTGAATGAACTAACATTTATACATCTTTATCTTTATAAGAATGGTGAAAAATTTGGGATTGGATGAAGGTCTTTTAATGAAGGCAGTTGATCTAGCTCTCAGCGAAGGTGCTCATTACGCGGAGGCCAGATATCAGAAAGACGTTATGGATAACGTGGTTTTGCGCAATGAGAAAGTCATGGGTGGAGGCACCGAGATCAAAGAAGGTGTTGGCATAAGGGTGTTGGCGGAAGGGTCTCTGGGTTTCGCTGCCACTAATGACTTAACAAGTGAGGGCATTAAGGCGGCAGTGGCCGCAGCTATTGCTAGGGCTAAAGGAATGTCTAGATTAAGGAGGGTGCCTATAGTGTTTAGTGATGAGAGGGTTGGTAACGCGTCTTACGAGGTTAAGACGAGGAAGAGTTTGAAAGACCTAACCATGGAGTATAGGATAAGTTTGGGTAAGGAAGTTGTTAAAGAGGTTAAGGGCAGCGTTAAGAACGTCGCTGCCCCGGTAATTATGTATGAGATGGGTACTCACCTCCAGGAGAAGCTAATTATTACTTCGGACGGTGCGTATATTCATTCCATAGTTCCTAGGATTAATCTCATGGCGAATGTAGTTCTCGCAAGCCAAGAGAAAGGAACTCTGCAGAGAATGTTTGAGTTCGCAGCTTCAGGGGGTGCCGAACTTGTTGATGAGTGGAGAGTTACTGAGAAAATAACGAAGGAGGTTGAAAGGCTTGAAAATATTCTTCTTAAGGGGGTGCAGCCTCCTAAAGAAGAGGTGGATGTGGTAGTTGGGCCTGAGGTTGTTGGCCTTCTCGTTCATGAGTCTTCAGGGCATCCCATGGAGGCCGACAGGATCCTTGGGAGAGAAGCCGCCCAGGCCGGAGAGTCCTTTGTCAAACCCGACATGATAGGGAATTATAGAATAGGGTCTGAATTAGCTACAGTTATCGAAGATCCTACCATACCAGGGAGCAACGGCTTCTATCTATATGATGATGAAGGTGTTCCTGCCAGACCGAGATATCTCTACAAGGAAGGATTAATTTATGAGCCTTTGCATAATCGGCATACAGCAAAAATATTCGGTACGAGTAGTAATGCAGCTGCGCGTTCTATGGATTACCGGTCAGAACCTATAGTTAGAATGAGCAATACATACTTCAAACCCGGGGATATGTCCTTCAATGAATTGATTGAGGATATCCGCTTAGGGGTCTACATAAAGTCGTATATGGAGTGGAATATTGATGATCAGAGGTGGAATCAGCGTTACGTAGGGCTTGAGTCATATATGATTCGGGATGGTGAGCTAGCAGAGCCTATTAAGAATCCTGTCCTAGAAATAACAACTAAAGGATTCTACTCTAGAGTTGTGGGGGTTGATAGGAACTTAGAGTTCTTCCCCGGAACCTGCGGTAAGGGCGAGCCCGCGCAGGGTGTACCCGTCTGGTTCGGCGGACCCAACGTAAGATTATCTAAAATTAAGCTGGGGGTGATTCAGTAGTGAGTACTCCTCTGGATATAGGTAAGAAGGTAGTGGATAAATTAAGACCCAAGTTCGATGATGTTGCTGTAGTAATTAATCAGAAAGATTACGTCATGGTTAAGCTATGGAACTCCGAGCCTTCCGTCACACAGTCATGGATGGATACTCAGGTCTCACTTCTTCTGACTAAAGACAAAAAGGTATTAATGCTGGGCCTTTCTGTTAGAGATCCTGAAGCCATACTTGGAGCTGTCGAGAACCTAGGTCCCGCCATCCAGAATATGGAAGAGTCTGAGCTGTATGCTCCTCTACCTGAACCTACACGCTTAAGCCCTCTCACAGGAACTGTGGATAAGGCAGTTATTGAAGCGATGAGAGATCCTTCCCCACTCGTGGAGGAGATGTTGGAAGGGGGTGCAGAGTATAAAGTCGATAGAGTTGCCGGGACATTGGTGCTGGGGAAGAGCACTAGGACGCTTGTGACGAGTAAAGGGTTTGAAGGCGTTGAAGAAGGTACGGAGTTGGAGGCGTATTTGAGGGCATTTAAGGGAGAATTCAGCGGGCATTGGGCATTCGGTAGCCGCAGACTTGAGAAAGAAATGATTAGGGATGTTGGGGCTAAGGCAGGATATTACGCAGCATTATCCTCGAGTAAGGCCGAGTTTACCCCAGGCAAGTATGATGTAGTCCTTTCCCCTCTAGTGATAGGTAACTTAATTGACTACATAGGTTTCATGGCTTCAGCAGCTGCAGTCCTAATGGGTTTCTCAATGTTCATGAAGTTTAAGCCTGGGGATAAGGTTGGATCCGAGAAATTCACGCTGGAAGACATTCCTAGGGATGTAGAGCTTCCTGGTTCAGTATCGTTCGATGACGAAGGGGTACCTACAAGCAATAAGCCGATAATTCATGAAGGGAAACTTGTTAATCTGCTTCACAACTCCGGTACTGCTAAGAAGATGAGTGCTGAATCGACTGGAAATGCAGGGTGGTTAATGCCTTCACCTTGGAACCTTAAGATACCTACAGGTGATTTAAATGAGGAAGACCTAGCAAGGGAATTAGGTAATGGAATAATCATTAATAACAACTGGTACACAAGACTTCAAAACTATGTTGAAGGAATATTCTCAACAGTCAGCAGGGATGCAACCCTACTCGTTAAGAATGGAGAGATAGTCGGTAATTTAGGGAGGATAAGGATAGCTGATCGCTTCACAACCCTTCTCAACAACATTGAGAACTACACTAAGAAGCATTACAAGATAAAATGGTGGGAAGTGGAAACCCCAGTTAAAGCGCCGTATGTCCTGATAAGAAACCTAAACATAACTAAACCCTTTATCTGATTTTTTTAACTATTAAACAGACTCTGACGGAGGCAGGCTGTACTCTCCTAAGGCTTCCGCATCTTCATCACCGCCTTTCCAACCATCTGGGCATCCCTTCCCGTACCTAATTACCGAATCTTTCAGTTTACTCAGTAAAACAACTCTGGAGGGTGCTGAATAGGAAACTACTGAATACCCTAATTCCTCGGCTAGGGATTTAGAGAACTCCGTAACCTCATCAAGGGTAGGCATATTCATTCTGCTAAGCCTCTCCGTAGAGCCGCCTACATGCATATAGGCTTTAGCTTCTATGTAGGTGGGTTCAGCGTCCTTAAGCAGTTTTGCAAAACCCTTAACATCTTTCGGAGACATATTGAAGCCTTTTACGAGCGTTATCCTGATGACGGTAGGTGAAGAGAATGTCTGCAGGAGGCTTAGCGTCTCAAGAGTTTTTCCCCATCCTCTCGATGTGAGAGGTCTGTTGAAGTATTCATACATATTCTTATTCCAGCTTTCTATGGAGACGTAGAGCTGGGTAGGTTCTATGCTAAGCGATGAAAGTATTTCAGGCCTTATCCCCCTAGTAACTACGAATGTTGTAATCCCCCTTCTATGGAAAGCCTCAAGTAACTCTCCAAATCTTGGATAGAGTGTAGGCTCTCCAGTAAGTGAAATAGCTACATGCTTAGGATCCATTGCCTCTTCCCAAAGTTTGCGCGGGGCTCTATCCTTATAGCCACTCACAGTCCTCCTATGTTCCGTTATAGCCATCTCAGCCAAAATATCGGGATCGTCTACGTAGGGAAGCCTAGTTAGGTCGTTATATGTTAGTCCGAGATCCTGAGGCCTCACCCTCCAGCAATGAAGGCAAGCGTTCCAGCACCATAGTGTGGATGGTGTGAACTGTATGCATCTATGGGACTCTATACCGTAGAACTTGCATTTGTAACAGTATCTTCCGTGAATTAATGCATTATGGACCCATAGACATTTCTTCACAGCTGAATGGGTCCCTATATGATGATATTTCTGCCTCTCCAACCTATTCATTATCCTTAGTATTGGGTCGCTTCCCCTCAATTCTGCTTTGGTCCTTATCATTCTTCATTCACTATAATTCTCTATTTTTCCAAGCCTTATAAACCGGTAATTAGCAATTAATTAGTGGTGGTTATGAAGAATTCAGGTGTTGTATGTCACGGAGACTGCGACGGCATCATATCTGCTTTTCTCTACATTAAGCATTACTTACGGGATGCATGGCCGAAGAAAGTTAATCTAGTTTTCACCCAGCCTTGGCGTGCACATGTGGATGCTAGGAAAATAGGTGAGGATCTTAATGAGGCTGTGTTCTTAGATATAGCGCTGAGCAGGGAGTTCGTAGATTTCCTTAAAGCACTCTCTGGGAAAGTGGATAAGCTTGTTGTTATTGATCATCATAGAAGCTCCGCTGAGTACCTGAAAGAGCTTCAGGCCCTACCCAACGCGAGGACTATTTGGAGGAAGGCACCCTCCTGCCCGAGGCTGATGCTTGAGACATTAAAGCCATGCACGAATCCGTACGAATCCTTTCTCGTTGAAGTTGCGGATGTGTGTGAAGGAGTTGAGTCCAGGAGGGAGGAGGTCGGTAAGGTTGCCGACTTAATTAAGTTAGCGATTGCTAGGGATCCAGGGGATCTTGACTTCATGACCTATTTAATTGATGTTATGCTTCAGGGGAAAGACCTTTCCACTGATAAGGAGGTTGTGAGCCGTGCGAAGGTCGCTAAGTTCCTTCTGCGGAGGCTCCTAAAAATAATGGGGGAAAGGGCTTTAGAAGTCGCTTCAGTTAAGATAGTTGCCTTAACTCTCCCAGAGTCAAGGGTTTATGCAGGTCTATTAGGCATAGCCTCAACAGAATTTGCGAGGATGCGTAGAAAGGACGTAATACTTGTTAGGAGGGAGGAAGCCAAGGTCGTGGTTACTGTTAGAACTATTAATGACAGAGCCTACAGAATCTGTAAGGAGCTTGCTGAGAGAACTGGTGGCAGGTTTGGAGGTCACGGTGAGGCAGCTTCCGCAACACTTCCAGACATGAGTCTAGAGGAAGCTGTGAAGGAGATCGTGAAGGTAGTTAAGGATGTGCCAAGGGAAAGCAGAGCTCATAGGATGTATACCTAAGGAAGAAATACCTGAAATCATTAGAAGATGGTTCAAGAGAGCAACAATTATTCTCTCAGTGGAGTGTAGTATAGAGTATGAAGGAAGGGCAGCGAGCACAGCCTCCAAAGCGAGAAGATTGATAATTATTAAGGAGGACGGAACAGTTATTGTTCACGGTCCTACGGGAAGGAACCCAATTAACTGGCAACCTAAGGCGTACGTGCGAGGAATTAATAAGGATGGTGAAATCCTTATCGAGTGTGTTAGATTAAACCCTAAGGAATACTTGCGTATTCATTTGGAGGGCGACCCGGACATAATGATTGTTCCTTTATCGAGGGGATTATTCAGGTTAAGCGGAAGTGAATCGGATATAGTTAACGAGCTATATCGGCATCCCGAGATCGTGGAGGAAGGTGCCCGTGTAGTATCTAGGGAGGTTAGTACCCCTTACGGAAGAATTGACCTTGTTCTTAAAGGAAAGGATGAAGTCCTTCTCTTAGTTGAGGTAAAGCGGGGAAGGGCCGATGTGGAAGCAGTTTTCCAGCTGAAGAGATATGTCGAATATTATAGGAAGCTTGGAATTGATTGCAGTGGTGTTTTAGTTGCTTCAGGATTCACGGGAAGGGCGGTTAAGGCATTGAATGAGCATGGCTTCAAACATATTAAGTTCCATAGGAGTGTGGGATAGTGCTAATTGATTCACATATTCATCTCCACGAATACCCAGATGATTATATTAGAGGTATTTGCGGTAGTGGAGACATATGGGTTCTGGCAGTTTCAGACGACTTAGACTCATCGGAAAGAACTTTAAAAATATCTGAGAAATGCTCAAACATTCTCCCTGCAGTAGGGATTCACCCTTGGAAAGTGGAGGAACCGAGTTTTGAGGAGCTTGAATTAGTCATTAATTTGTCTAAGCAGGTGAATTTTCTTGGGGAAATAGGACTTGATAAGAGATTTGTTCCGCAGTCCTTCAAGAAGCAGCTTGAATTCTTTAACCGCTTTCTAGAGGTAGCTGAGAAGATGGAGTTAGGTCTCTCAGTGCATGCTGCTGGCGCATGGGAAGATGTTCTGGAAGTGTTAACATCCTACAATGTTAAGAGAGTGGCATTACACTGGTTCACAGGCCCTCTCCACCTCATAAAGAGGATAGAAGACTTAGGGTTCTATATAGGTGTTAATGCTGCGATAATAAGGCAGGCTAAAATGAGGAGAGTAGCTAATGCAGCACCCTTAAAAATAATCCTCACGGAGTCCGATGGTCCCTACAACTACAGGGGTTTAAAACTGGGACCGGAGCTTATACCAAATCTTATCAAAATAATTAGTGAGGTCAAGGAGGTTAGCGAGGATTTAGTGAAGGAAGAAGTTATGAGGAACTTTAAGAAATTTGCGGGGCTTTCTGAAACCACTTATTTTGCAGGGAGGAAAAATTAAAGGGTAGTTATATGGGTAAAATCAAGGTCGCCGCTGTAGGTTTAGGTGTCTGGGGCATAAACATAGTTAGGGTGCTTAAGTCCCTAGAGAATGACAGTCTAGTATCTCTAGAGGCTGTAGTAGATATTGACGAGAGGAGAGCTAGGGAGGTTGCGGAAAAGTTTTCGGTCAGGAGGTATTTGACTGACGTAGGTCAAGTTCCATCCCTAGGAATACAGGCCGCAACAGTTGCTGTCCCTATAGATTACTTGGTTGGTGTGGGGAAGGAGTTGGCTGTGATGGGGGTCCATGTATTTGTTGAGAAGCCTGTCTCTATGGGTCCCGAAGATATTAGGAGCTTTATTGAAGTAGTTAGGGCCTCTAATGTTGTTGCGCAGCCAGGGTACATAGTGAGATATGACCCTGCGGCTAAGGCTTTAAGGGAAGCTATAGCGAAGAGAGATAAGCCGAGGTATCTGATCTTTAAGAGACTGTCGAGAAGACCACAACATAGGAGGAAATTCCCCATAGTTTATGATTTGATGGTGCACGACATTGACTTGGCGTTATACTTAATCAGCCCGAAAAGCTGGAATGTGCTCTCAGTTCATGCGTCAGATATTGAAGAGAACGTACCTCAGGTTGTTTCAGCCCATCTTCGAGTGGGTTCATCTCATGTGCTTCTCATATCCGACGGCATCCTTCCGGTGAAAGTAAGGGAAGCTGAAGCAATAACTAGGACTGCCTACATTAAAGCCTCCTTCACTGATAGGACTATAGAAGTATTAGAGCCTGAAGGGAGAGTTAGGAAGAAGGCCTACGGTGAGGAGCCTCTGAGACTTGAGCTAATAGATTTCCTCAGAAGAATTAAGGGTGAAAAAGTACCGAACGCTCCCACACTAGATGACGCGTTAAGAGTTTGTGAAATAGCCACCGCTATTCATGGAAAGGAATTCGGATAGAAAGGTATTAAAAATTATAACTGCATGTGAAAGTTTTTCATAATTTGATGAAAATTTATATTTTTTTAGGCAAATATTTTTTGGTGCTCTTAATGGGTCGAAGGACTAGAGTTGTTATAGTTGGTGCAGGGGGGAGAGACTTCCATAACTTCAACGTATATTATAGGGATAACCCCGAGTACGAAGTAGTTGCTTTCACTGCTTCACAAATTCCGGGGGTGGAGAGGCGTAGATACCCTCCTGAACTTGCCGGGAGGCTTTACCCTGATGGGATACCCATTCTCCCCGAGAAAGATCTTGGGGAAATTATCAGGAAGTACCATGTGGATGAAGTAGTTCTTTCCTATAGTGACTTAACCTATGATGTCGTAGGCCATCTACTCTCTGTGGCTTTGGCGAATGGAGCATCATTCAAAATACTTCCTCCGAGAGAAACAATGCTGACTTCATTTAGGCCTTTAATAGCTGTGACAGCTACTAGGACAGGCGCAGGTAAGTCGACAGTATCCCGGGCAGTTGTTAGAGAGCTCCTTAATAGAGGGCTCAAACCTGTACCTATACGTCACCCTATGGCTTACGGTGATTTAAGGGAGATGGAAGTACAGATCTTCAGAACCTATGAAGACCTGAAGAGATGGAAAGTAACTATCGAAGAGCGCGAGGAGTATGAACAGTACATAAGGACGGGTCTTCCAGTGCTGGCGGGTGTCGATTACGGCAAGATATTAAGGGAAGCTGAAAAAATGGGTGATGTTATTCTGTGGGATGGCGGAAACAATGACTTCCCATTCTACAGATTTGATTACATGATTACTGTGGCCGACGCTATGAGGCCCGGACATGAGGTAGGGTCTTTCCCAGGTGAGGTTAATGTTAGAATGGCGGATGCTGTAATAATTAACAAGGTTTCTCAGGTTAGTGAAGAGGATTTGAGGAAGGTTGTAGATAACGTGAAGGCAGTTAATCCAAGGGCAAGAATAGTTAAGGCTGACATGGAAGTTAGTGTTGATAAACCCGAGCTCATTGCAGGGAAGAAAGCTTTAGTAATAGAGGATTCACCTACAGTGACTCATGGAGGAGTACCTTACGCAGCAGGTTATGTAGCGGCTAAGAAATTTGGTGCGGAAGAAATAATTGATCCTAGGCCATACGCTGGAGGAATACTTAAGGAGCTTTATCAGGAGTATCCCCACATGAAGGAGGTTCTTCCATCAACTGGATACACTCCTGAGCAGTTAAGGGATCTTGAGGAAACTGTGAAGAGAGTTCCAGCAGATGTGGTAGTTCTTGGCACGCCTGCAGATATAACTAGGCTTATTACGATAGATAAGCCGGTTGTGAAGGTGCGTTGGGAGCTTAAGGTTGTTGAAGGGCCTACAATAGCTGAAATGATAACTGAGTTCTTAGAGAGAGCAAGCGAAAGGATTCCAGGGTAAGCTACTTTTTCCTCCTCAATTATTCTCATATGGGACAGTTTTTGGTTAGTGAGGAGAGTAGTAAGAAATTTGCGGTTTCATTAGTGAAGAAGCTCCTTCAGAATTATTCATCTTTCTTCGATAAGAAGAATGCTGTTCTTAACTCGGACGGGAGGAGAATACTGAATGATATAATCAGAGAATGCCTAAAGATTTTCCCCGAGAGACATGAACTATGCAAGAATGCTAGGAGAGAACCTACACTGAAGAACATAAGAAAGTTGGCTGAGCTTTTCCTTCCTCCCTCAGATGTTGATGAACTTATTCATGAGGGTGTTAGTGCTTCCTGGATTAGGAAGAGAAAAATAAGGAGGAAGAAATAATCCAGTGGTGGTAAAAATTCGTTTAGATAAGGCAGAAGCTCTAATGGAGAGTAAGGGAATTGATTCCTTAATCATTACGTATGAGCCCAATGTTTTTTATTTTACCGCTGTGCCTAGACCGGGAGGCACTTATCTATTCCTGCTTAAAGACGAGAAGTATATTCTGTCGCCTGCCTTAGATTTCTGGAGGGTTTCGGAGTATGTTAGAGATGTTGAGGTGATTCCGTATTCAGGTTATGACATACCGGGTGTCGATGTGAAGAGGATAGCTAGGAAGCTGACAGACTGGATTGTTCAAAAGATTAAGGAGGAGAAGGTCAATCGGTTAGGGATAGATTTAGGCTCTGGAAGCCCTTACGCCCTCCGCGTTAAGGAAAGGCTTTCAGATTTAGAAGTAATTGATGTTGCATCCGATATAGTTGATATGAGGGTCATTAAGGACAGTAGTGAGCTTTCTCTATTGAGGGAAGCTCTCAGAATAACCGAATCTTCCTTAACCAGAGTTGTTGAAGATATTAGACCAGGTCTAAGGGAGTATGAAATAGCTGGCATGCTGGAGGGTTTAATGAGGACTAACGGTGCTGATGGCTATGCCTTCGAAACAATTGTTGCTTCTGGAAGGAACGCCGCATTTCCTCACGCAGTCCCTACTAAGAAAACCGTGGTCGAGGGAGACCCTATAGTGATAGATATGGGGGCTAGGTATGGGGGGTATTGTGCGGATATGACAAGAACCCCAGTTATTGGTGAGCCAGAGAAAGAGTTGAAGAAAATTATTGAAGCGGTTGATGAGGCTGTGAATACTGCTACGGATTTAGTGGCACCTGGAGTGAAAGTTTCTGAGGTTGATGCTGCTACTAGGGATGTGTTGAGGAAAAATGGTTACGGGAAATACTTTATACATTCTCTGGGGCATGGAGTAGGTATTGAAGTGCATGAGAAACCTAGGGTGGCTCAGGGAGTGGATGAGGTTCTTAAGGAGGGCATGGTCATCACTATAGAGCCAGGTGTTTATATATATGGAAAATACGGTGTCCGGATAGAGAATATGGTGGTTGTAACTAAGGAAGGTCATGAAGTACTGAATTCTGTGCCAAACATAATCTAATTTTATCCATGAAGCCCTTTACCTAAGGCCGCAAAAGCTAATTCTCTCGCTAGTTCTGAGTAGGTTGGATGAGCATATATTGTGTTCTTCAAGTCATTCGCTGTCATTTTTGCCGCTATCGCTAAGGAGAATATGTGAATAACTTCTGACGCTTGGTTACCTATGATAGCTGCACCCAGAATCCTTCCCGTTTTTTTCTCAAAGATTAACTTGGCAAATCCTTCAGGGGTTCTCCTCATAACTGTATAATCTCTGGGAAGCGCTGTATACGGAAACTTAACTATTTTAATCTCCTTGCCTAGGTCCATTGCCTGCTTCTCGCTTAATCCTACATACCCTATTTCAGGGTCCGAATAGATTACCGTTGGTATGGGAGCAGATACATTTGGTGACGTTCCTTTAAGAATAGTTTCAGACGCTATAACAGCCTGCCAGTAGGCTTTATGCGCGAGGAACGGTGGACCCGTTACATCTCCAACAGCAAATATAGTGGGGATCGTTGTCCTCATCTCCTCATTAACAATAATGGCGCCATTCTCAGCTGTCTCAACACCAGCATTTTCTAGGCCCAAGGACTTGGTTGTGAATCGACGTCCAGCAGCTATTAAAACCTTCTCTACCTTAACCTCTTTCTTTTCACCTTGGGTTATTATCGCCACACTTACTTCTCCGTTCTTCTTCTCCATAAACTTAGCCTCTGATGAAGTGTAGAGTTTTACCCCATCTTTCTTGAGGTATTTACTCACTAGGTAACTCATTTCGCTATCAAGGAAAGGTAGGACACGATCCGTAATCTCTACTAGATGGACTTCCACACCCACGTTAGCTAAGGCAAAAGCTAATTCAGTACCAATAGCACCTCCTCCAATAATTACTATGGAGTTAGGTAGTTCGTCGAGTTCGAATAGATCTCGATTATGAATAATGTTTTTTCCGTCAAATGTGAAACCTGGGACGGGAGCAGGTTCCGTTCCTGTAGCAATAATAATTTTCTCGGCAGATATATCTTCGAAGGATCCTTCATCACCAACCACCCTTATTTTGTTTGGGGAAAGGAGCTTTGCTGTGCCTTTAATAATGGACGCCTCCCTGAGAAGAAGTTTTATCCCTTCTCTGGATCGTAAAGAAGCACTTCTAACCCATGTCATTAATCTTTTCTTATTTAGTTGAGTGATTTCCATTGTTATTCCTGCGTGTCTAGCCGCCTTCTTGAGGAATAGTAAGTGTCCTGCCTCAATTAATGCTTTAGAGGGGATGCATCCCCAGTTAGTGCATTCTCCTCCCAGCATGTTTTTCTCGATAACCGCGACGTTTAGACCTTCTTTGCAAAGCATGGATGCTGCAAGATACCCTCCAGGTCCTGAGCCAATCACTGCTACATCATATTTCACTTTAACACCCTTAAAGAAATTGGTACAGTAAATAAAGGTGTTGCTGATTAAAGTTATAAGTTAATGTCTAATTTAGCTTTGAGTGGCGATGGATTGGCATGCTATGAGTATTAGCGAAGTTATGGAGTCTCTTAAGACGTCTTTTAAAGGCCTTTCAAATAGGGAGGTTATTGAGAGAATTAAAGAGTACGGGTATAACGAACTTGCCGGAAAGAAGAAGTCCCCCTTACTTCTCTTTATTAAGCAGTTCCTGAATTTTTTAATTCTCATTCTCATCATCTCGGCTTTGGTAGCAGGTTTCCTAGGTGAGGTTATTGACGCCGCGGCCATAATTCTCATAGTTCTCGTGATGGGAATCGCAGGTTTTGTACAGGAGTTCAGGGCTGAGAAAGCAATAGAAGCACTGAAGTCTCTTTCAGCCCCTCATGCTGTTGTGATTCGGGAGGGCAGGAAGATTACTGTGCCTGCTAGAGAACTCGTTCCAGGAGACATTCTCGTGCTTAAGGAAGGGGATAGGGTGCCTGCAGATGCGAGACTGATTGAAACTTATGAGCTGCTTGTTGATGAATCGCCTTTAACTGGCGAGTCTATTCCTGTGAGAAAGGATCATGATATAATTCTTGGCAGGGATACACCGCTCCCTGAAAGAAGGAACATGGTTTTCTCAGGGACACATGTAATTTCAGGCAAGGCTTTAGCTGTAGTTGTTGCCACAGGGATGTCAACCTTCTTAGGAAGTATCGCTGAGTCTTTGGGAGAAATAGAGGAGAAGAGAACTCTATTGGAGGAGGACCTGGATAAGTTAGGGAAGAAGCTGGGCATAGTTATCCTTGGAATCAGCGGCATAGTTTTCATGACTTCAGTTTTTCTCAGCGGGTATTCTTTCATAGATGCCCTTCTTTTAGCAATAGCTTTAGCAGTAGCCGCCATACCTGAGGGGCTTCCGGCAGTTGCCACCTCTGTGTTGGCTATTGGTGCCCATAGAATGGCCAAGAAAAATGTTTTGGTTAGGGAGTTGGGTGCTATAGAGACTTTAGGTGCCTGCGACGTTATAGCCTCAGACAAGACCGGTACGATAACGAAAGGAGAGATGACTGTGAGGGAAGTATTTATAGGAGGGAAGGTTCTGGAGGTGGGAGGAAGTGGTTACGAACCTCGTGGCCCTGTACAAGGAATTAATGATCCCTATCTAGGACCTCTACTCAAGAAGGTTGCTGAATACTTAGTTAGGCACATAAAGGAGGATGTGGAGCTGATTCAGAAGAACGGAAAATGGTTTATTAGTGGATCTCCAACTGAGGGAGCGGCGCTTGTCTTCGCTGTAAAGGTTCTCGGTCTAGAGCAACTTGATAAAGTGAGACGTGACCTAGTTAAGATTTATCCTTTTGACAGATTCCGCAAGAGGAAAACCACAGTTCATCTCGAGGACGGAAGGTATCTTGTAGTATCCTCGGGAGCTCCTGAGATGCTTTTAGAACTATCTTCTAGGGTCGATACAGGGAAAGGTGTTGAGGAACTTACGCCTGATCAGAGGGGGGAGATAATAAGGCATATAGATGCCATGGCTTCTAGGGGTTTCAGGACCTACGCCGTTGCATATAAAGTTACCGAGAAGGGAGAACTTCCAGCAACCCCTGAAGAGGTGGAGAAGGATCTTATATTCACGCTTGTGTTTGGGATTATAGATCCTCCTAGGGAGGGTGTAAGAGAGGCAGTCGAGGAGGTAAGTAAGGCAGGAATTAAGGTAATTATGATTACTGGTGATCATAAGCTTACAGCTATGGCTGTAGGTAGGATGATAGGCCTCGAATTTTCGGAAGATATGGTTATTGAGGGGAAAGATCTTGATAAATTGTCTGACGAGGAATTCGAGGATATATGTGAGAAAATAGTTATCTATGCGCGGGTTACCCCTCAGCATAAGAGGAGAATTGTTCAGGCTCTGAGGAAAAAGGGCCATGTTGTAGCTATGACGGGAGACGGTGTGAATGATGCCCCAGCGCTTAAAGAAGCAGACATCGGTGTTGCTATGGGTATTAGAGGAACCGATGTAGCGAAGGAAGTATCCAAGCTTGTGATTAGGGATGATAATTTCGTGTCTATAGTTGAGGCTGTGAGGGAAGGAAGAATAATCTATGAGAACCTTAAGAAACCGATAAACTACCTACTTCCTGCTAATATAGGAGAGGTCACAACAATATTCCTCACCCAGCTAGCTGGGCTTCCACCCCCTCTAACAGCTCCTCAACTTTTATGGGTGAATGTAACTACTGACGCGCTTCCCGCTATTTCATTGAGTGCTGAGCCGCCAGAGCCGGATATAATGAAAAGGCCTCCTAGAAGGAGGAAAAGCAGTTTCATAACTAACCGGAAGCTTCTGTATTACACTATTATCGGCTCTGTCATCGGGATCGTTAACCTCCTAATTTTCTCCCGTACTCTCAACCTTTTAGGGATTGCTGAGGCTAGAACCCTTGTTTTCGCTGCCATAGCATTCAGCGAATTCGGTCGAGCTCTAGCTGCTAGGTCAGAGTCCAGACATTTCTGGTCCCTACCATTCAATAAATGGCTACTCCCCGCACTTCTCGCTTCTGTGGCTCTACAGCTTATCGCTATATATGTTCCGGGCTTCAATGAGTTCTTTTCAGCTGTTCCGCTACCAGCCGACGTGTTAGGATTAGCGATGTTGACAGCTCTGCCTGTCCTACTGATTGACGAAGCAAGGAAATCTCTCAGGATATCTCTATGAGTTTTTAATTTATGATGGAAACACTTAACGGGTTTCTAACATGAGCTGCGGTGAGAAGGTCGGTTATTATAAGGACATATCTCCGGAAGAGCTCCCCGAGAAATTTGGTAGCGATGCCACTATTAGATGGCTCATAAAGAAGGAGGATGAAGCTCCCACATTCGCAATGAGGGTATTTACCATCTATCCTGGAGGACATATAAATCCTCATGATCATCCCTGGGAGCATGAAATATTCATACTTTCTGGGAATGGAAGAATCAGAATAGGTTCGAATTGGTATGATGTTAAGAAGGGTTTCTATATTTATGTTCCTCCTAACGTCGAGCATGAATACATAAATAATGGGTCAGAGCCTATGGAGTTCATTTGCGTAATTCCTCATGAGCCAACTGCCGAAAGGAAGAAAATTATCTGCTAAGGAAGCCTAAGAATTCCAATTTACTCTTTAGTCCAGGTATAAGATCCTTTTCATTTTCCAGAATGAGGTAAAGACCATTAGGATCATGTTTAATCCCTTCACACCCCCAGAGCAAGCTGGATGAAGGATTCCTAACAAATTTTATGGCTATTCTACCATTCGTGGTCAGCATGACTGAGATAATTAGGGAAAATTTATCCCAGTATGCTACAATAATTTCGCACTCCATTTCGCTTCTTGAAGCTATTCTCTTAAAGCCTTGTTCAGCAAGTATTTCTTTAATCTTCACAGCAGTTTCGAAGGTGGACATCATTTTTGCTCTATATATAAACCACTACCGCAAATTTTGAAGGTAATGGTTATGGATGAGGAACGTGAAATTTTAGGTGTTTTAGGAGAGATAGCGTCACAGGGAGTTATTGCTTTAGATAAGAAAGATATTGATATGCTTACATCTCTAGCTTCAAGATACGTGATTATTGTCGCTGCTCAACTTCTACAAAAGTTCTGTAACCTCAGGTACGGTGATCTTTCAGCATGCTTGGAAGTTGTTTCCTCTAAGGTCTCAGAGGAGGATTCAACTTCACTTGTGGATATCATTAGTTTGGGAAGGGATCTTATATTGCTGAGATGGAATATTGGAGACGAGCAGATATTAAGTTCGGTGAAGAGGCTTCCAAAAATCTATGTGCTTCTGGAAAGGCTTCTTATGGAGAAGCATTAAGGCCTTTTATTTAATTCTTTATTAATCTAGGGGGATTTATATGGGCGTTAAGGTAGTCGGTATCAATGCTTCACCTAGGAAGTACGGAAACACGTTCAAGCTGCTTAAAGTTGCTATGGAGGCAGCATCTCGCATTGCTGAGACCGAAATCATTCATCTCTACGACTATGATATTAAGCCGTGTAAGGGCTGTTTAAGTGATGATCAGTCACTCTGTCACCCTCCTTGCTTGGAGGAGGATGATGCATGGGAAGTGCTTAAGAAGGTGAAGGAAGCTGAGGGATTAATAATTGCTACTCCTATATACTGGTACGGCCCTCCAGGACATCTTAAAAACCTTATTGATAAGATGACTGTGTTCGAGAATATGGCTATCCTTGAAGGAAGATCATGGGTAGAGGGTAAACCCGCTGGCTTTATTGCCGCAGGCGGAGATTCTGGGGCAATAATGACGATTGGATTCCTTATGGTTACCCTAAACTCTATGGGTTTCGCAATGCCTCCATGGGCACTTGCCTTTTATGAAGGAATGGATGATGCCCTTAATTATGGGGAGAGGGTATTGGATGCTGCAAATGTGGGGAGAGTAGTTTCTTTGATGGCTAGCTACAGGCCTGAGAAGGATTTGTGGTTTGATCCAGAACTACTGAAGAAACTAGGCGATGCCGACCTACTAAAGAGGATTAGGGAAGAAGCACGGAGGAACAGGGAGCTTCAGCTCCCTGCTAGGAGGGAATTGAGCGAGAAAATGGATAAGAAGTGATCTACACATTTTACTTACCCGCCATAAAGTAGTTAGGGGATAGAATGAATGTTTCTCCAGAGCTAGTCAAGGAGGCTGCTCAAAGTATTGAACAATTCATATCCTCTGCCCTTGTTAAGGGCAAGGAAGAACAGCTCTATAGAGTAATGATAACTGAATTTCTCCCTTCCCTGAAGCTTAGCCAGTTCTTCGGAAAGGAGATCTACATAGTTAAAGGTGTTTTCCTAGTTCTGGAGGAAGGAGGAAGAGTTGATTATGACTCTTTAGCCTACCTCCGGAAGGAACACATTAAGAAAGTGCTGAGATTTATGGTCATGCTTGATACAGAACTAAAAATTAAGGGATTTAAGATTTTCGAATAAAGCTCTGTTTTAGGACTAAGCTAAGGTAAGCTCAGTTACTTCAATAATGAATACGTCACCATTCTTCATAGTTCCCTTCATGTACACAAGGTACCAGTATTTGGGATGTAGTTCTACAATCTTTATATCCACCTCGGCTGTGTCTGAAGCCTGGTCATTCACATTCCTCACTATTATGTGATAACCTGAGTATGTATGGCCTGATATAGTTATTGGCTCAGGTGCGTAGTAAGTCACTTGCCATCCAGCTTTCAGAGCTTCTACACTCTCTGTAGTGATATAGAAATTCATCTGCGCCTGAGAGCCCACTGCTATGTACATATTAAGAGACCTTAGGAGGCTGTTAGCCAGCTGGTCTGCCAATGGAGCAGTTACTTCAGTACCGTCAGGAAGAACAACTTTGATAACGTGGGAATAGTCAGTAGTAAACCATATGGTAAAGTTCTCAGGCTCTCACCTTCACCGTAGAATTCCATCACAACCTTGACCGCTGCCTGACCATTAACAGTTTCTCCCCCATACACTGTGATTTCAAAATAGTATTTCTCCGTCTCTCCTGTTGTACCGTTAATGCTTGTGTAAACCACTTTTGCATGTGTGAAGTTAGTTAAGAGATCAACATAGGATGTGGCTGCATTCACAGAGATTTCTTCCCCGGCAGGGGTTGTAGTTGTCGTTGTCGTGGTGGCTGAGTTGTAGGCGTTGTTGCCGTAGGAGAGGGTGCTGGTCCTGGAGTAGATGTGGCAAAGTAGAGGCCAACACCTATTGCTGCAACCAGTACTACACCTACGACTATCAATAGAGTTGTGTTCATTATACTCATAAGTTAGTTTAAGCAATTTGTTTTTAAGCTTAACTCAAATACACTTTTCTAACCAGTGAGTAATTTTATTCGATATAACATATTTTTTAACCCAGTTAATTATTAAAGTGGGAGATATGGATGGGAGCAGAGTATGAAGCACTACCTCCAGGAATTGAGTGGATGTTTGAGTTGGACCTCTCTGAGGAAGATATGATAGCAATCTCGGAGATTTTGAAGAGCATTAATAGACCGCAGAGTATTTTCTTCTTCGTAAGTAACAGGAACTGCATGACGTGCGGAAGTGCTGCTAGGTTTTATAAGAAACTCATTGAAGCCTTTGAGTATGCGGGTGTTAAGGATAAGATAACAGTAGAGATCTTCAGGTGGGACGAAGAGAAACATAGAGAGATCTTCCAGGCATATCAGGTGGATAGGTTTCCAACTATTGCTTTGCTTAACGGGAAGATAAGATATGTAGGGTTACCGACAGGTGAGGAGTTCGGCGGGTTCTTAGAGACTATAAGCCGTATAGGGACGGGAGACTATGGACTAGCGCCCGAAACTCTTAATGCCTTATCTAGGCTTAAGAAGGACGCTAAGATAGAGGTACTGGTTACGCCTACATGCCCTTACTGCCCCTACGCAGCACTCTTATCCAATATGTTTGCCTTAGCCTCAAAAGACTATGGTTATGGAAATATTGTTTCTGAAGTTGTTGAACTTTATGAAAATCCAGAGATTGCTGAAAAATACGGAGTGATGAGTGTGCCTACAGTGGCTATTAATGGAAAGCTTTTCCAGCTCGGTGTCCCGAGTGAGGAAATACTTCTTGGGGGACTTCTTCAGCAAAAAACTCTTTGAATTGACTAAATGCTTTAATTAAGTGATAGTTTCTTAATGCCTGCACTACTTTTATTTGGGTGTTTATTTGGGGCTGATATATTTAGTGCTTGATGGAGCTGCTGATCGGCTTGAGGATAAAGTGACGAGCTATTCGAGGGCTAAGAAGCCATATCTTGATCTTATTGCTAGGGGTGGGAGATGCGGACTCATGTACACAGTTGGTAAGGGCATAGCACCAGAATCCGACGGTGCTGTGCTAAGTATTCTGGGATATAATCCACATATTTACTACACTGGAAGGGGTCCTTTAGAGGCTTTAGGAGCAGGAATCAGAATTAGGGAAGGGTGGGAAGTGGCCTTCAGAGCTAACTTCGCTACAGTAAAACCCCAAACCCTAGACCTGATTGACAGGAGGGCCGGTAGATCCTTAACCACTGAAGAAGCTAAGGCCCTAGCTAAGGCCCTTGACGGAATGGATCTAGGAATATACGGCGGTTATGTGAGGGTTGCTGCGACGGTCGGTCACAGAGGGGTAGTGGTTGTGGGTAGTAAGAAAGTGAGGTTGAGTGATGAGGTTGATAATACAGATCCAGCGTATCGAAGAGCGGGTAAGCTGTCGGTAGCGATCGAAAATTATGTTCCGAGAGTGAAGGATTGTATTCCTCTAAAGAACACAGAGGAAGCAAAAATTACTTGTGAGCTCGTAAACAAGTTCATTAGGGAGGCAGTAAGGATACTAGATAATCATCCCGTAAATATCGAGAGGGAGAGAAATGGGCTTCCAAAGGCTAATGCGATTCTTCTAAGAGATGCGGGTGGTTCCCTCCCTAAAGTTCGTCCGATAAGGGAAACCTTCGGCCTAAAGTTTGGAGCCGTGGTCGAAATGCCTGTAGAGCTAGGGATAGCCCGTCTTCTAGGTATGGATGTTGCAGAGGTAGGTCCCCCCACTGAAGATAAGGAGAGGGATTATGAAGTTAGGCTTAAAGCTGCTGTGGATTTACTGAACAGGAGTGATGTGGTTTATATCCATCTTAAAGGGCCGGATGAGCCCGGTCACGATAGAGACATGGAATGTAAGGTTAAGTCAATTGAAGCTATCGATAAGTACTTTGTTGAGCCACTTATAAGGAGAATTGACTTGAACCAGCATTACCTCCTAGTGACATCAGATCATGCTACTCCACCCTCCGTTGGGGTTCATACTGATGATCCAGTCCCAGTAGTGATTACTGGAGGTTCCTTAACTCCAGACACAACCTTAAAGCTAACTGAGCGTGACTGTGCTGAAGGGTCTTTAGGAGTAATTAGTCATGGATGGGAGCTTCTTCCTAAAGTATTTTCTTTAATGAAATAATCCAAAGCATCGGAATCAAGTGATATTTACCTCAACTCTTCTATCCCTAAAAAGTTCGAAAGGCACCGCATACAGTTCTTTACCGCATTTCAGAATTACGAACCCTTTAGCGATGCCTGAAAATAGGCATTCCTTCCCTTCCAAGACATTGTTTGCCTGATCTAGGTTTTCCACAGGTATTGCCTGTTGAAGGAGTTTATCCACGTCACCTGCAAGGCTTTGAATGGGAATTCCCTTACTTTCTATGTTAAGAATTATTTTCTCGATTCCTCTTGGCGCATTAGTTTTTCTTAAGTTGCGTAGAGAATTATTCAGGAGGCAGGCAAACTTCCTGGGCAAGACCTGGAAATCTTTCTCTATAGCGTTGAACACGTTGCTGATTCTTAATGCTGATCTGGGAGCTTGACTGAAAGGTTTCGAGTGGGAGATGAAGATCTCCATTCCTCTTGCCTCTTCGATATTTTCTGCAATATATAGTAGTGAAGTTAGGAGTATGGGTTGTTCTAGCATTCTCCGCATGCCTTTAAAGACTATGGTGGTTCCCACCTTCAGAATTTCTCCGCCGTAGTATACGGAGTAAAGGAATGCAGGGACTTTAAAGAAGGGGTTTCTTGGATTAGGTTTGCCGCTGCCAAAAACAAATCTTATGTACTGACCGTAGTATGTATTGAAATGCTTCTTGCAGAAAACGTAGCCTTTAGGAGGTATTTCCAGGCAACCTTTTCTTTCCGTGCGGACCTCAAAGAGATCTCCGGATGTTTCTTTGAGTTCTAGAGTTACAGTTCCTGGACATATCTTGTCTCTGAAGGGGTTTCTCTCGAAAAAGAGTGTTGCACCTTCTTTAACACATTGAAGGTCTTCACCGTTTACTTGAGCGTAAAGGCAGGTGTTTCGAACACTATACTTCTCATAGATAATCCGTATTTCTTGTGGAGGTAGAAGACCCCTCCTACATGTAGCGCTAAACACATCTCTCTTCTCCAGAGATATATCGCTATATACTGTCCTCACAATCAGCATTTCTACCTAATAATTATGGATCTTTCGAGGTTTTCTATGTTTGGGCAAGTTCCCGAGAAAATATTTTGAGGTAAGCTTTCTTCAGATCTTCCTTCATTAGATGTAGATAGATTTGGGTTGTCTTGATGTCCTTATGCCCTAGGAGCGACTGTAGAGCTATTAGGTTAAGTCCCCTCTTTAATGCTTCTGTGGCGAATGTATGTCTGAGCACATGTGGCCTTACTTTACTTGCATCTACACCTGCCCTCTTCGCTAGAGTCTTAAGCCTCTTGTAAAGCCCACTGTAGCTGAGTGGAATTAGTTTCGGTCCCTCAGCATTCTTAAGATAATCCTTAAGGATGGCATATGTTGTGGGACCTATGAAGACAGCTCTCTCCTCTCCATACTTAGCTCCTCGTACCCTTATTTCGCGGTTCTCAAGATCTATGTCCTCTATTTCTAGGGATAGTAGTTCTTGGGCTCTTAGTCCTGTCTCGAAGAGAATGGAAACTATCAGCATGTCTAAGACATCTCGGCTTGCTTGAAACAATGCATATACCTCTGCCGGCGTCAGTGATTTAAGAGTTCTTCTTCCTCTAGGTCTGGAGACTGCGGGGGCCTTATCAATTGCCCCTATCCACTTCAGGAAAGACCTAACATATAGTGAGTAATAGTGGAGGGTCATTTGTATTTTCTTCTTGTCCTTTGAACCGCGAGGGAATCCATTTCTCAGCCTATGGAGTTTCCACCTAGTGAAATCTCCTGAGGTTATTTCTCCAACCCGTTTCTTTCCAACAAACTTTAGGAAGTCACTTATTCCCGCTCTATAGGCCTTTATTGTTTTAGGGGAAGCGCCCCCAGCCTCCATTGAGAGAAGATACTCTTCTAATGCGTCCCACACAGCATACTCATTAATGTCTTCTGGAGGATCTGGGAGCTCAAACCTAACCACATCTAACCCTGTTAAAATCCTGTCAGGGTGTTTTGTTATAAAGTGCTCGCCCTTAGAGATAGGTTTTGCTTATGTCGAGAACGTCACCCATCTTATCGATTGATATGTCGAATGCTGTTTCAGCTATGGACTCCATTTCTCTGCTTACCTCATTCATCTTATCGATGAACTCCCTTATCACAAGGTAGGACTCATCTAGACCAAGCTTCTTGAAAGCCATTTCATTATACTTCTTTATGTGGAGGTGGTACTCATTAATCAAGTTAATTACTTCATTTACTAGATAGGGATCCATAGTTTTGAGGCTTCTATCAGTTCTATCAACTATGAGCAGTAAGGTGTCTAAGCACTCCTTCAGAGTGTCTTCAGTGTCTCTCAGCTTCTCGATCACGTCCTTACCTCCGTTTATGAGGATTTCCGCCGCAGCATAGAGTGCATCAGAGGCCTCTTCGAACGCGCTCACCACTTCCCTGTATTCAGTGCCTAGGGAAGGCTTTATGCCTAAGTACTTTCCAAGGGTTCTATTTATTTGTGAGAGCAGGAGCTGCCTAACTGTAAGGGCGTACAGCCTATCCACTTCAGTCTCTAGCTCAAGCACCTCCTCAAGTAGGTAATGCTTACCTTCAAGTACAGCAGTCTGTATGTGTTGAATCATGAATCTTACAATGTTCCCCATTCGGTTAATTATTGTTGCCGCAGAGTACTTACTTGCATCTATGAGTACTTGAATAACTATTTTGCTCGGGGTGTTTTCAATGATTTCCGCGCCTATCAGATTCTTAACAGTATTTCTAATAACTTTAAGATGAGGCGCAGACATCACTCCGGTAGTCTCAACTATGATCTTATCTACTCCAAGTAAGTATCCTGCATATATAGCTCGCACAAGCAATGTTTCAGAGGAACCTTGACTTACCTTAATTTTCAGCGTTTTCTCCTTCTTCTCTTTTATCATGCTTAGGGGAGCAAGCCTCAGGGTTCCGTCATCAAGAACCTCAATACTTATAGTGTCTCCCGGAGATAGCCCGACTGACTTGACCCAGGTAGATGGCAGTGAAATCATTAAGGTTGATCTACCAAATTTTTGAACCCTCCTTACTTCCGGCATTCCTACACCCTTATTAGATGGATTATACAGTATAAAAATGTAATGTAATATTTAAGCATGATTACAAAGTGATTAGAATAGTTTTGTCAAATCCAAATATTGCATATAAGTTTAAGCATGAATATAGAAGAACATACCTATATATAAATCACATTTAAGTTGGGTTGAGGATATTAATAGATTAAATTAAGTTTGTGAGTGGAGCAAGGCGCCGGGGTAAGTAGGCGGACACCACCATAGGATTCGAGCGGCAGGTAAGGCTCTTCAATGAAGTAATGCGTTGGCATGAAATATTTAGGTTCTGCAAGCCTTAATATAGCAGCAATATCTTTGCTCGATGTATGACCGTAGGCCTCTGCCTCTTTACTGTATTCAGGTGGTGCAGAAACCTCGTGAATCAGCAGCAAAGCACCTTCAATATCCTTCAAAAATTGGGGGTTAGGCTTAGTGTCTCCGCTGTATCCAATAATTGCCTCTCCCATACTCAGTCTGTATGATACAGCGTTCACTGTATGGTGAGCAGGATAGGCTTTTAGTGAAATATTATTGGCGAGCTGGAGAACTTTTCCCTCAGTGATAGTTATTCTTTCCATGTATCTCTCATAATGCGGTATCTGGAGTGCCTCTAGAATT
>CAZFVC010000005.1:0-33877 GCA_964522175.1 uncultured Desulfurococcaceae archaeon | reverse complement strand
CCCTTTCGGAGCTTCAATAATCTTTCTCCACACATGGGGCAGGTAGAACTTGTGTAAGCAGGGTTGACAAGCTTAACTTTAGCTTTATAGCTCATATATTGGATTATCATTTTCCAGTTCTGCTTAGCCACATCCCTATTATGCTTCCTACTCTTAGTAAACATGCCTTGCTTCTCTAAATCCTCGAAGCCGTGCACAGCATTAGGGAAAGTCTCAGTCGGCCTAGTAGTTAGTTTATGGACGAGATCCCTAGCTCTGTCCTTTTCTCTCTTCCCATGTCTAGATACTATTGGTTTAAGTGAGGGCTTCTTTGAAGCCTTGCTTTGAGCTTTCTTTCTCTTAACTTCATGAACCCTATGGATGTGATAGAGATCCCTCAAATCAATCTTAATCCATCCATATCTCGGCGAGAATCCATCCAAGCTATATTTATTTAAATCCCAAGCTATTTTCTCTAATGCCCCAGATTCTTTAACCTTCTTTCTGAACGTTATTATTAACTCATTCTCCTTGAGTATTAACTCTCCTAAATCGCAACCCTTAACTTTGTTTTTAAACCATGCCTTTGACAAATCGAATATCAGGTACACATCTCTAGGTTTGATAGTTATCCTGATTTTACCATCTCTATAAACATAAAGTGTCTCCTTGACTCTGACAAATCTCCTCTTAACTAATGGTTTATTTCTCCCCCCTACCCCCTTAAGGTAGTTCCTCCTCCAAGAGTTTAGAATTGAGTAAACAGTTTTAATAGCGGAATCAACATAATGGGAAGCATAGTCCCAATCTTTAAGCAAGCTATCTCTTAGGTTTCTCTTAAACTCCCTAGACTTTGGAATTATGGGGATTAACCGTTTAACGCAGTAGTACCGTTTTGCTTTCCTTTTACCATGCTTGATTAGGTAGTAGTTTCTTTGTTTCCTTTCAATCCACTCAATATTCTTCCATATAATGTCTATTGCTTTTTGGAGGAGATACTTATAGCTATTCAAAAACTCAGATACGTCGTATCTGTGCTTTATTTTATAGCTGAGAATCGCGTATAAGCTTCTTTGCACCTTCCACTACCTTCCTATACTTATGAGAACGCATTCCATAGAGTTTACCAGCAAAATGAGATATTATAGTGATCAAATCTTCGATTAGCTCTTCCTGCGGAGTCCTCTCCTCATGATTTATTACGACAATCTCGGTTCCATAGCTCTTAAAGAATTCCTCCAAGGTCTTGAAGCCAAATCTCGTTAACCTATCTGGGTATGCAATGATGACTTTAGAAACCTCTTTATTTATAACCATCCTTAGTAGCTTCTGGAAATCCCTCCTATCTTCCTTCAATCCTGAACCTACATCCTTTAAAACCTCTATCTCCCAACCCCTCTCCTTCGCATAACTTTTGATTAACTCAATTTGTCTTTCTAAATTATCCTTTCGAGTATGAGAAGAAACTCTTGCATAACCCACTATCTTCCTTTCTTCGTGAATCCCCAAAATTCGCTTTATCTCCGATTCAGGAACCCTACGCTTACCACCAACAGTTCTAACGCACCTTATCTTTCCTTCCTTGTCCCACTTTTGAATAGTCCTAATATGGACACCTAACAGCTTCGATGCTTCCTTCATCATGTAAAGCCGTTCCATCTACACCTACCAAAAATTACATTTGCCTATTAAATATTTAACAGTTTCGTTAAGCGTTTTCCCTAACCTCCTAGCCACAGAGCTAACTCCTTCATGCGAAACTACAGTTCCTTTCTCTAATGGGGTATATGCTTGTATAGATATGCCTTCCCTAATACAGAGAGGCAGAAGGTATCTTTCCACATATTCGCGATGGATAACACTGTAATGCACTTGGTTAACTACAATGTCGGCCTTCTTAGTAGAATCAATAGCTTCTCTAAGATCCTCCACGTCAAAATTACTTACACCTATATACCTAGTTAATCCTTCATCTATAAGAGTCTCAAAATTCTTCATCTGCTTAGAAATATTGACACTTGGATTAGGCCAATGAATCAAGAAAAGATCAGCCTCTTCAACACCCATTCTTCGGAGCGATGCCTTTCCAGCTTTGATGACCTCATCCTTCCAAGCTAAGTGATGTGGAAGCATTTTAGTCGTGATGAAGACCCTATCACGTCCAGCCTTCTTAACAACCCGTCCAACCAACACCTCAGCCATTCCAGAACCATACATCTCAGCAGTATCTATGAGGCCAATACCTAACTCTATAGCATGTAAAAACACTTCTTCAGCCTTCGAATAGTTCCTAATGGCCCAAGTTCCTAACCCAATAGCAGAAACTCTTTCCCCAGTCCTACCGAGAATCTTACGATCCTCGAAATCTATAGGAAACTCTCTACTCACCATGGTTTTAACCATACCTATACTTAAGGGTGCTCATTGTAACTTTAATTGAAGAAGTAAGTTGAGTGGAAAAGCTTCACAGGAGGAGTTCCCTACTAAAAAGGTGTGGATGAAGCATCTAGTTAGAATGAGGAAGCATCTCTCTTCAATAATAGATCAGGAATTCCCCTCAATTAAAATAAAGATAGAAGATTATCTCTCTCAGCGATTCCTTGGAGCAAAAGAGATAATTATTCGTTCCGATATCCGGTTCTCCTCGCTAGTTCTGAAAGGAAACTCTGCTGTTGCCTTAATGGCATCTACTAAGCTACTAGAGAAAGGACCCGAAAGAATAATCCGCTTGAAAACCTACCAAGGGGAAGAAATAGAGCTTTCTGTGGGTATACCCCCCGAAGAAAGTTTTCATATAACCCAGGTAGGGCCTTACGGCTTTAAATGCACCTGTGAAGACGCCATAATGATGGCCTCTAAGGCTGATAGAGAATTTGTTGAAGGACTAAAGAGGGCTGGGATCTTAAATCTGTCTCCAGTTATTTCCTTTCCGCTTTTCAGTAGATACATCCTATGCAAACACACCATATCACTTCTAGCGCTTCTACTAGCATCGAAAAAAATAACCTTCCAGAATAAGGAATTTAAGAAATCTCTGAAACTCTCCCTTTTCGGCATTGCCCTCCGAGTTTCAGAAACTGGTGAAATTAAGGCCAGCAAATTCGTGGAGATTTACTATTCCCTTCTTTCAGATTAAAAAGCGTGTAGGTGCGAAGTCGATGAACATCTACAGTACATTGAAGGAGAAGCCCTTGACCATAGTTCTACTACTCACTGCTTGGTTAAGTATTTCACTCTCATCAATAATTGTCTTACTTTCAGGCGAACCTGCACACATATGTGCCTTCTGGAGGGTGACTTTAACCACCCTAATCCTTTTGACATATATGCTCATAACGCGCTCATGGATTACTGGTATACCGAAAAGAATACTTCTTCTCTCCTTCATCTCCGGCCTTTCCCTAGCTCTCCATTTCCTATTATGGATGACCTCACTCTACCTGATACCTGTTTCCCTATCCACAACATTGGTAGTAACATATCCCATGATATCCGCTATTATTGAGCACACAGCGCTCAAGACATCTTTGAGCATGGGAGAAGTCTTAGGCTTACTAATAGCTTTCCTCGGAGTCTTCATAGCTATGGCTCCAACCACAAGTAATCAGGCCTTACTGCTAGGCTCTCTGCTCGCTCTCGGTGGGGCATTTCTTGCCTCAATATATTTTACAGTTGGGAGAGTTCTAAGAACAAGCAATTTAAATCTTCTTTCATACACCACCCTCTCCTATGGAACGGCCTCACTAGTTCTGCTTGGTTACATAGCAATAGGAGGTTCTCGACTTCTACCTAAATCAGCTGACTCTTGGTCATACATGATATTATTAGCAATCATTCCTATGCTTGGTGGGCATACTGTGATGAATTACTTGCTTAAAAAGCTGAAAACACATGTTGTTACATCTATAGCTTTAGGTGAGCCAGCAGGCGCCTCTCTTCTTGCAGCCCTGATACTAGCACAGTATCCATCCTTTAACCTGATAATTGGAATGATTCTTACAGTCATGGGGGTATGGATAGTCATCCGCAAGGGAGTGAAATAGCCAATACCTTCAGGAATAGGAAATGCTTTATATAATTACTCCACATCTATCTCGGGTTAGCTTGATCTAGGAAACTAAAAGTGGATGGTGATCTCCTTGGTTGTAGGTGCTGTTACCGCTGCTGGTTTGGGGACTAGGCTTTGGAAGCTGTCTGGAGGTATACCGAAAGCTTTCTTTAGAATTAAGGGAAGGCCTTTACTGTGGTATTCTCTTAAAGCATTACAGAGAGTAGGCATAGATACTGTAGTTATCTCAACCGTTCCTGGATTTAGTGCAGAAACCGAAGAAATTGTAAATGAACTTGGAATTCAAGGAATTATTTTAGAGAATCAGCGTAACTTTCTCGGGAACGGTACCTCATTAACCTCCACGATTAAGTATGCTCTCTCCATAGATAATTCGGTTATCGTTAGTGTTACTGATCATTTTCTTCCTCGAGAAGCCTATGTAAAAGTGAAAGAATCTCTTGAACGAGGATCAATAGCTGTAATAGCAGGGGATCCCTCACCCATATACGTAGATATAGAGGAATCCACCAAAATCCTGAGGCTTGGGGACGGGTCCATGAAAATAAGCAAGAATCTGGCCGAGTGGCAATGGATAGACATGGGTCTATTTGGTTTCAGTTCAGAATCTTTACACTCAGTCAAAACATGTGAAAAAGAGAACTACACAATATCTTCGATGCTTCAGTGTATATCCACTCAAGTACCAATCAATATAGCTTCAATGCCTTCAAGTCCTTGGAGCGATATTGACACAATAGAAGATTATATCGACCTCCTCTATGGGAAAAGACGCGAAGTGCTCGAAGGTGTACTGAGGTGGATATCTTGGAGGAATGGATGAAACCCAAACCCACAGATGGTATTGTTTCCCGGTTCATCAACCGAAAAATATCAACTAGGCTAACTAAGTTCCTGATTAAACATAACGCACCCATTACCCCTAACCAAATGACTATAATTAGTTTACTAGTTTCTCTCTTAACAGCGTTCCTCATCTGGAGAAATTATCTACTTATAGGAGGAATAATGATCCAGATATCGTCAATAATTGACGGGATGGACGGTGAAATAGCTAGGGCAAAATCAATAACTACACCACTAGGCGGATTTCTGGATGCCACTCTAGACAGATTAGCTGACATAGCTATAATCGGCAGTATCGGCTACGTCGTTCTGGAGAATAAGATCCTCCCTGCAAATTACGCGCTGCTAATAACCATACTTGCAATTACTGGAGATTTAATGGTGAGCTATATTCACGCGCGAGGAGAGGCAAGCTTGAAAAGGCATCCTTCATCAATAGGGAAACTGAAAGGGTTTGCGGGGCGGGATGTAAGACTGCTGATTTTGGCATTATTGGTAGCCGCCTCCCTCCCACAGCTGGCTTTGATAGTTGTGGGGTTAATTTCCTACTTTTACGTATTCGGGAAAATAGTAGAGGTTTACTTTACAGAAAGAAATCTTCTAAGTACTCATAATTAATACTCCCTTAACGAAACTACATAAGAAGGAAAATGAAGTACATCATAACGGTCTCTGGGGAAATAGTTCTGAAGTCTAGGAGGTCACGTCCCCGATTCTTCAGGAAGTTACTTTCGAATATAGATGATGCACTCAAAAGAAGGAATGTTAAGAATTACTCCGCTGAGATTAGTGGGGCAAAAATCTTTCTTGAGGTCAATCAGGAAATTGACAATATTCTCGAAAGAATATTCGGGATATATAGATATGGGAAAGCTGCAGAATTCACATTTATCGACGTAAAAGACCTTGCAGAGAAAATAGCTAATGCTGCAAAAGAAGAGGTAGAGGGCAGGACGTTCGCAGTTAGAGTTAATCGTGTAGGTAATCATCCCTTTACTTCCATGGATGTAGCTCGAGAAGCCGGAGCCTTACTATATCCCCACTCAAGAGGCGTTAATTTAACCGAACCAGAGGTGACAGTATGGGTGGAGGTTCGCTGGGATAAGGCATTTGTTTATCAATCACGAAAAAAGGGCCCGGGAGGACTGCCTATAGGGATCGAGGGAAGAGGACTTGCTCTTTTCTCCGGCGGGCTTGACTCACCAGTAGCAGCTTGGTACGCGGCTAAGAGAGGAGTAGAGGTACATTTTCTACATTTCTTTATGGGTAGTAGTTATGCTACCTACCTCGCAGTGAAGGCTGCACAGAAGCTAGCAAATGACTGGCTTCACGGATATGAACCAAAGCTTTATGTAGCAGATCTCACAGACCTTATCAAGGAAATCACCGACAAAGTCTCAGGAAGCCACAGACAGATAGTCCTGAGGTCCTTAATGTATATAATATCCATGAAACTTGCAGAGAAAAAGGGCTATGACACCATAATAACAGGTGAGGCACTAGGTCAAGCCTCCAGTCAAACCCTACAAAATCTCAGGGCGATTCACCAAGTAGTTAAGCCATACATACCATTAATTCGACCTTTGGTAGGATTCGACAAAGAGGAAGTCGTTGAGCTATCGAGGAAGATAGGAATGTATGAAATATCCTCCAAAGTTCCTGAAGTATGCTCAATATCGCAGGGACTAGTAGCCACCAGAGCAAAGCCTAAAACATTAGCTGGAGAACTAGGCAAAATTAACACTGAGGTAATTAAGGAAATAATTTCCAGTATCAGAATCTATGATTTAAGAACAACTAATCCTGCCAAGGTAATTGAAGTTTCCGGTATTGAAATAGATTTCATTCCAGAGGACGCCCTAATAATAGATGTAAGGACATCTAAACAGGGGGACATGCCCGAAGGAATAATTCACATCTCTGAGGTTTCATTAAATGAACTTCCGAAGAATCGGCCAGTTTTGTTCGTATGTAACTCAGGCATGATAAGCTACCTAAAAGCAATGGAGGCTAGGAAACTTGGCATTCAAGCATACAGTTTAAGAGGTGGTATACGAATACTTAGCAACTTACTAAAAAACAGAACTAAGTAAACCTCCGTCGATGGGTATAGAAGAACCATTGATATAGCTCGCAAAAGGACTAGCCAAAAAGGCAGCTAGATAACCCACCTCTCTGGGAGACCCTATTCTTCCTAGAGGAACATTCTTAACGAAGTCTTTTAATGCCTCATCCGTTGAGATCCCCAGTCTTTTTGATTTCTCCTCAGCTAACTGACGGACTCTATCGGTGAGAATATATCCGGGCATAATTGCATTAACTCTTATCCCATACTTCCCTACTTCTTTTGACAAGGTTTTCACTAAACCATGGACAGCGATTCTTAAAATGTTCGATAGGGCCAGGTTCGGAATAGGTTCCCTAACAGCTACGCTAGTTAGTAATATAATGCTTCCGTTATCAGACTCCTTTAGGAAAGCTATTGATTCTCTAACCAAGTCAATAGCACTCATAACGAGGAGTTCTATCCCCTCCCTCCAGTCCTCCTGTCTTAGATCCAGAAACTCGCCCGGTTTGGGAGGCCCTGTAACATATACAAGCGTGTCCAGACCACCAAGAAGCTTAGCAGTTCTCCTCACTAGCTCTGCCCTCTCATCAGGGTTCCTGAGATCCCCCGTAACACCGTAAATTTGGGAAGAAATATACCTGTTCCGTAATTCATTAAGAGCTCTCTCAACACCCTCCGGTCTTCTTCCATTTACCACTACCTTAGCCCCACATTCAATGAAAACCTCAGCTATTCCCCTACCTATACCCCGAGTTGAAGCAGTTACTAAAGCCCTATAGCCGCGAAGATTCAGCTCCATAGGAAACACCAGTAGTCATTAACATAAATAATGATGAACCTAATAAGGATAAGTGAATCACGGAGATGAGCCGGAAAAATATTGACTGGGAGAAAAGATTCACACTTCTAATGCTAACATCCATTATAATTTTCGTAATTCTAGGAGGCATAATATCCAGTTACCAGATTAATTTAAGTAAAATCCCGCCGATAGCGAATATGGCATACGATTCATATGTAGAATCCGCTTCATTTCTAGCTGATGAGCTAGCATGGATTCGCCAATATTTTGAATATCAGCCGATCAACAAGACTTCGGCCTTAGCCCTACAACACCTTACCACAATAAAAACATGGCTAGCCTATCCTCACATATAGCAACCTTTCTTAATCTAATCGATCCAGCTAAGGCTTCTCAACTTAGAACAACTTCTCTTAACCTTGAGAAATTTTATGGGAAGCTCAAAGCAATTTACATTAAAGATCCTCAAAGAGCATCAACAATTATTTCCACTAATAATGAGCTTTTGGTGAAGATAGAAGATAATTTAAGATCTCTTTCTTCATATTCGACTCTTGAAGATATTCCTGAGTCAAGGCTAGATAATTTAGTTGAATTAACAACCCAACTTCTTCACAATACTTCTTGACACTAAACATCTATACATTTATCCCCACTGCCTATAGACTTCAGTTTTTCGTCAACACTTATTTTCAGTTTTCCCAGATCTTTTCTTAAAGACTCGATTACTTCATTCTTTACGTTCAGATCTATACTGAGAGGTGTGAGAATTATGCATCCTTGCTCAAAAGCATATACATCAGTATCCGCCATAGTTCCACCTCTAACCCCATATAGCCAGTAGTATTTCCTTCCCCTAGGGTCTATTCCAACCTTGAAAGCTGCTTTCCATCTGAGCCGGGATGCCTTCACCACCTTGAAGCAGTTCCTGAAGTTTACAGGAATGTTTACAGAGAATAGATCTACACCTGACGGGAAACCCTTCTCCTGGATATAATTAATAATGAACCTAACAACCTCATTAACTACATGCTTGAACTGAGGAGAGAGAAAATCCTTAAAACTCGATACGTCTGCTGAGAACGCAACAGACGGTATTCCCATAAGAGAAGCCTCTATCGTAACTGCTAAGGTGCCGCTATAGAAGATGTGCTGAAGAGATAGATTATCTCCAACATTAACACCTGAAAGTACTAAATCAGGTTTATAGCTAAGAACCTCGACAGCTAAATGAAGAGCATCGATAGGCGTTCCATCCGTAACAAAAACTTTCCATCCGTTATGTTCCTTGCTCATATATCTAAGAGGTCTAGAGAAAGTTATTTCTCTGCCGGAGGCGGATCTCGGAACCTCCGTGGATGAAATAATTACTTCACCAAACTCCTTAGCGGACTCGGCGAGCAAATACAGTCCAGGGCTGAGATACCCGTCATCATTAGATACTAGAATCCTCATATGCACCCACGTAGTAGACTTGGAAATAAGAAATATATGGTTAAGTGTTATGCGTAAGGAAGCCTTTCTTTAAGAAATAGAAGAGCAGCCAAGGACTTCATATCAATAAGATCCTGAGTAGCCAACTCACTAATGCACTGCTTTATACCACACTTGTGAATATTAATAACCTCATCTTCCTCTGGAGAAGCTCCTAGAAATTCCAAGTCTATAGCTAAATAAACATGAATTCTCTCGTCACTATATCCTGGAGAAACTATGAAAGTTCCTAATTTATCTACCTTTCCTGCACTGTACCCAGTTTCTTCAATAAGTTCTCTTAAGGCAGCATCCCTAGGATCTTCATCCCCCTCTACCTTTCCTGCTGGAAGCTCTAAAACCCAAGCATTGAAGGTGGGTCTCCACTGCCTAACCATAATTACCTCCTGCTTCTCTGTAACTGGAATAATTACTACAGATTCCCCAAACCTGACTACGTCATAATCTACTTCTTTCCCTTCTAGGGATACCTTCCTCCTAAGCAAGGAAACTCTCTTCCCTTGGCAAACCACCTCGTCCTCAAGTATTTTTATCTGCATCTCATCCCAACCTCATTCTGTACCTAAAGCAGTTAACAATTCTCGCAAAGCACTTTCCATTTTCTTAAGCCTTGAGATTTGCTGATGGAACTCGTCTAGAGAGATAGATCCCTCTTTATACTGCTTCTCAATAATTTCCATGTCCCTCTCGATGGATGATAGTTTAAGTTTAACGATCTGAGCAAGTGTGACCTGCGGAACCCCTGTTGAAGTTTCTCCAAGATAGGCCTTATCTAGGTCGAGTGGGGTGTGTTCACCAGTTATTCTGCCGTCCTCCAACCTAATTATTCTGTCCGATTTCACAGCAACTCGGGGATCATGAGTAGCCATAATTACCGTTTTACTGAATTCTTTAGCGAGTCTACGCAGCAGGTCTACAATGACCTTAGCATTTTCTGAATCGAGTTCAGCAGTAGGTTCATCCGCCAATATGACAGGTGGGTCATTAGCTAAAGCTATCGCGATCGCAACCCTCTGCTGTTCACCCCCAGAAAGCTCTTCAGGCTTTCTATCTGCCTTATCTTTAATACCAACGAGCTCCAGTAGATCCATAGCAGCTTTCTTAAGGTCACCTTTCCTCCTCCTTGAAATAGTCATTGGAAGCATAACGTTCTCTAAAGCGGAGAGTGTGGGGATCAGATTTAGTGCCTGAAACACGAAGCCTACGTAGTTCAACCTATACTCATCGAGTTGGGGTCCTTTAAGCTCATGGACCCTAGTCTCTCCCACTATTATGGATCCTCCAGTTGGAACATCGATTCCCCCTATAAGGTTAAGCAGAGTTGTTTTACCTGACCCGGAAGGACCCATAATGCAGGTTATTTCTCCAGGCTTAAAGGATGCAGAAACCCCTCTAAGAGCCTGTACCTCCCCACCCTTATACTTATAGATTTTCACTAAGTCTTTTACCTCAACCTTCACGCTTCCAGTTCTAAAGGCTTCTCCCATCTTACCTCACCTCAATAAATCTTTCGCGTATGCTTCCCCGATAAACCCTCAAAGTGACTATAGAGGGAAGCAAAGTAAGAATAATTATTACGATAATCGACGATACAACCATTTCCAAAGGCAGGGAAAACTTCGGTACACCCATCCCCAAGTCAATTAGCTGTGAGGTCATAAAAATAAAGCCCTGGGTTAAAGTCGCACCGAGCTGCAACGAAGATGCCTCACTCATACCGAAAGATATCCCGCAAAGAGTGCCCACAATAACGGAGATTAAAGCAACTGAACCCCACTGAAATACCACTATCTTACTAATACTTTTTGATGAAACACCTCTAACACGGAGAAGCAGGAATATCTTCCTAATCTCCCTGCTAACTGCCCAAGCAATTATAACAGCTATAAATATGGATAGGCCTATGAGGGAAGTTGTCGTTACCGTCGATGATACAGCCGAGACAAAAAGTGATGAGGAGATCTTATACATGGGGTCATTCCTAACGTCCTTCATAGAGATTATCTTAAAGTTGTCGTTTCTTAGCTTTTCCGCTACACTTGAGTCATTCACGAAGATTCCTATACTTGCAAAACTAACTTGATCCTTACCACCCTCCATCAGTTTGGAGTACATTCCTAGAAACCACGGACCTACAATAAAGACTTCTGATCCAGGTGCCAATGAGGGCATTCCTGGAAAGCCCTTCAAAACTCCACTAATGTTAAGTGTGATGGCATTGCTTGTGTTTCCCAAAGAGAGATAAACATTTACTTGATCGCCTTTCTCTAATAGACCTTGGCCGAAGAAAGTCTCCCTGCTAATGAAAATTGCATCTCCACGTTCACTAAGCCCTTCAATTGTAGCATCGAATGACTCTCCCTCCCCCCATTCTCTGAACCAGAAGGTTCTATTAAGAAAGGCGTCTATGTTAAGTATCGTTATGAAAGATGCCACTGTAGAATATTCATCATTTTCTGAAGGAATACATTTCGCGGGGGCAACAATACTGATTACGATTGAAGAAACGTTGCCGTAAAGCTCCTCATATTTAGAGGCAAGCTCCTTCAACTCGTAAGGTTGTGTAATGTACACTCTCTTAATTGCGAGGTATTCTGCTCCAATAGATCCGTAGGTGGCAGTCTCTAGGGCTGAAGCACGATACGCTGATGAAATATATCCTTGACTTAGTATTGCTAAAGAAAATATTAGCAGCATGATTATTGCATTAACCCTTCTCCTCATAGCTAAAGAGATACCTTTAGCTGAAATAGAGAGCGATCCTGAACGAAAGACATGCGTCGTTAATCCACTGATGAATCTATCATTATGCACCATAACGTACTTAGCTACCCCGTATGCAAGCAGTACAGGAGCGTATGGCCTGAAAAAGTTCTCGAAGGTAGCTAGGATCACCACTCCCACAAGTATTCCAATATTGCTTCCTAAGCTTCCTCCAATCAATCCCTCAACCAGTATTTTCTGTGCTGAGAAACCGAGAAATCCAGTTACAACGAAATATAATCCGGTAAATAGGCTGAACCAAGCAAGTTTCCTCATCCTCAAAGGCTCAAGTAATTCTTCAGGAGTTAAGGAAGATTTTATTGAGTCCCTAGGAGGTAAAGATATAGATATTTTATAGGCCTTATGGCTGAGGAAAATTGTTGATACAGCAACTAGAACAATAACAGCTGACCAAATAACAGGATCGCTCAGTATGCTCCATATAACATCTCCGCTAAATCTACCTAGACCCAAACTGATTAACGGGAGCACACCCACCGCCAGAAGAACTCCCGCCACCGCAGCCAGCCCTGATGCAGTAAAGATCCATATCTTCAATTTTCTTGAGGGAGATCCCCTTAACCTGACCAGTCCTATGCTTTCCCTCACTGAAAGAACTGCAGACTCAGCTAATGGAGTAATAGCCACTAGAATAGCGATAATTGCAGGTATAAGTCCGCTAATTAAGGAGAATGACATAGTGCTCTCAAGAGCTGAGAACCCACTCAACTTGTTTTGAGCCTCACTAGTCCATGCATATTGATAATTCAACTTATTTTTAAGATCATTGGCCACCTCTCCAATCTTCGTAAGAGTAGATGAAATCGAGGCAGGGTTAAAATAACTCTCAGGTATGAGATCGATAGTTACTACAGTCCAGCTTGCCTTCAGGTGAAGTCCATATCCGCACTTCAGAAGAGTTTTATTTAAAGATTGAAGTAATGGAATAACTAGATCTTGGACATGTTTCGTATCTGTTACTATGAACCAGCTTGAGTAACGGAAACCAATATTCTCTGTATAACCGTAACTGGTGAGGGGAGTTGAGACTACAACCTCTGCAGTTTGTCCATACTTAATAAATGAGTCCAGCATAGAGTCTGTTCTATCATCTGGCGGGATAAAGGTAAGATTAAGGAAACTAGAAAGTTCTTCCCAACCTATGGCCGGTCTCCCAGATGATTTAATTATATAGGATGTTGAAAGGTTTATCCCGTCGATTACCAAGATACTGAAGAAATTAAGTAACACAGGGTCCATGGAGCAGTTGGAAGTCTCCCTAAAAGCATAAGAATACGGACTTATGGCTTGTATAGCCCAACTATGTCTTACATAGGTGTTCTCCTTCTGTACTTCATCCCTTGCCTCCTTCAGTTCTGTAGGAAGGGATGTTAGGTAATCTAAAGTAATGTTAACCTCTCCTGTAAATTCATTGTATGGATGTGTAGTGTTAGCCAAATAAATCTCCCACTCCACAGCGTTTCCTATAGTGGATGAAACTTCCTTCAAAGAAACTGCTGAAGTTAAGAAGCCAGTAAAAATCATAAGTGAAATGAAGAAGGCCAGTACTCCCGCAATAAGTGAATAATTACTTCTCAGTAATACTTTCATTGCTCCCCATTGGAAGAGTAGAGATATACATTAAAAATTATGGTTTCTAATAAAAACGAAGAGTGATAAAATGTGGATAATAGCTGTCCCTACTTCAGGGGAAGAAGGCTTAGATGCAACAGTTCACGAGGATCTTGAGAAAGCACCCTACATCACAATAGTGAAGGTTGAGAACGGGAAAATTACGAATGTGGAAACCCATCAAAACGAAATAGAGGCTGACACGAAATCTCCTCAACTCATTCGAAGAAAAAAAGCTAACATAGTTATATGTAATAAGATCTCTTCATGGTCTAGGGCCTACCTATCAGTTCTAGGAATTGAAATTATTGATGGAGTTAAAGGAAAGGTACGTGAAGCAGTATCAATGTTCGTTAAAGGGGAGATCTCTCCCATTCCGCGAGACCTAAGAGAGGAATGGGGTATCTAATTGGATTGGAAAGGTCATGCTGGCCTGAATCTTTTGATTACATCCCTTACAGCAATTTTAGGAGGGTTCTCAGGCCCTGAAATAAACTACATAATCATATTCTCCACTGTAATGTCGTCGCTTCCCGATATCGATATAAGGTTAGAGCTCCCTCACAGAAAATACACCCACAACATCTTCTTCGGTATCCTAGCAGGACTTGCTGCAGGAATAGTAAGCCAATCGCTCGGCTTCTCCTTTGTTATTGGGTTTGCCTCAGTTTTTATCGGCGTCCTTACCCACATATTAGGAGACTTAATGACTTACATGCCATTCTCTCCCTTAGCACCCCTAATTAATAAGAAAATCTCATTCAGGCTTTTCAAATCATCTAATACAGCAGTCAATTTCTCTTTCTTGCTACTAGGGGCCTTCACATACTATCTCTTCTTAACATCTAATAGCACACATATTAATTTCACACTATTGCCTTAGAAAATCTGATTTCTCTGTTTAATATTTAAAATTATGAATACCTATTCTATTTGGCGGTATTAATGGACTTAGACATAGCTCATAAGACACTCAAGTATGCCGAGTCTTTAGGAGCTCAGCATGCGGAAGTAAGGCTTCAGACATTCTCTTACGAATTAATTAAAGTCGATAATGGGATCCTACGTGAATACTCTAAAACTCTGAAGCTGGGGGCAGGCATTAGAGTTCTCTACGAGAATAAATTAGGATTTAGTGCATCAAACATAATTGATGAAGAAGAGCTTAAGAAGGCGGTCGAAAAGGCAATAGCATCTGCACGGGTTTCTGGAGAAACACACAGTATTCCAGAAAGAAGAGCATATAAGGAATCACTTAAATCGCCGCGAAGAATAGACCCTGACACTGTGGATAGCGAGGAAAAGGTCATGCTAGTTATGAATGTTAATAAAGTAGCTAGAGATATCGACGGAATTAAATCTTCTATTACTTACCTAGGAATCGAAAGAGATCGAAGATACATAATAACTTCTGACGGCATTGAAGTTGATCGAGACACCCTGATGACAGGAATGCTTCAGTATGTAGTTGCTGCAGAAAACGGAAAAATGGAGCGAGTACATGAACAGCAGTCGAGAGTAGGAGGCTGGGAATTCATTAAGGATGAAGATTGGGAGGAATTTGCTCAGAGCTTGAGCCGCTTAGCCAAAGAGGCTGTTAATGCAGAGTCACCGCCTGCAGGAAAACTAAGGGCGATAGCGGACCCGGATCTCATAGGTCTCATACTCCATGAAGCATTTGGTCATGCCTCGGAAGGAGACCTGGTTTCTTCTGGTGCATCTGTACTTAAAGGAAAACTAGGAAGCGATGTAGCTTCTCCTCACGTAACAATTATCGATGATGGACTAATAGAGGGAGGTTATTACGTACCATATGATGACGAAGGTAATAAGAAGACTAGGACCTATGTAGTTAAGGAAGGAAAACTTACGAGTTACTTAACGGGCTGGGCGTGGGCCACAAAACTGGGGAGGCCAGTGACAGGTAATGGAAGAGCTCAAGACTTTTCACATTCGCCTATCGTCAGACAGACCAACTTCTATATGGAAGGAGGCGACTGGTCTCTCGAGGAGTTAATTGAGGACCTCAAGGAAGGTATATATCTAATGGGTAGGGGGGCCGGAGGAGGCCAGGTGGATACTGGGGCTGGGACATTCACTTTTTCGGTGGGCCCATCCAGAATCGTAGAGAAAGGAGAGCTAGGCCCTCTCGTTCGAGGGGTAACCGTATCAGGATATATCTTGGAAACCTTGAAAGGTGTGGAAGCTGTAGGGAAGGAGGTCAAGATAAAGACCTCTGTTTTCGGAGGATGCGGTAAAGAGGGACAAATGGTTAGAGTAGGTTATGGTGGCCCGAATGTGTTAATTAAATCAATTACTGTGGGTGGTAGGTAATGAAGGAGATTGACGTAGAGAAAATTCTTAAAGACACCTTAAATGAGGGAGCAACAGAGGCCGAAATATTCCGGATAAGGACTAGGGAAGTCACCCTCAGAACCTCCTCAAAAATTGAGTCATCAAAGACGGTTACATTGGAGTCCATTGGCATTAGGGCAGTAGTGGGGAAATCCTACGCAATAGTAGGTACTCAAAATATTACATCTCAAGGAATAAAAGATGCTGTTAGGGCAGCAGTCTCGATAGCTAAAGTATCTCCAGAGGATCCTGACTGGTTAGGACTAAATGATAAAGTCAGCAAAACCCCTCTATATGGACTGTGGGACAGAGAAACTGCTGAAGCAGATCCACTACTACTTAAAGATAAAGCGGAAGAAGCATTTCAAGCAATTAACGAGAAATCTACTTCAACTCGACTGGTTAGGGGAGGATTTACAGCAGGGGAAACAATAATCGAACTATTGAACAACTACGAAGGGCCTGTTTCACAGTCATTTACCTCAGCGATAGCGTGGATGTATGTAAAGGCCTCTGAAGAAGGGAAGGAAGGAACTTATAGTGAGTTCGATGCAAAGAGAAGCATTAAAGAGTTAGTGGTTGCTGAAAAAGCAGCTGAAGCAGCTGAAAGAAGCTTACATTTCGTGAACGCAAAGAAAATCACTACTGGAGAATATGCTGTGGTTCTAGCACCAGAAGTCGTCTCTTCAATTATTGGTGTTATGATCTCGCCAGCTATATCGGCCAATAATGTCCAGCAGGGGAGATCTCCCCTAGCCGGAAAAATAGGGAATGAAATAGTCTCACCTAAACTCACGTTAACGGACATAGGTTGCGATCCCTCGCTATTAGGAGCAAAAGAGTTCGATGACGAAGGATACCCCACAAAGAAAACAATTGTACTTCAGGATGGAGTACTCAAGAACTACCTCTATGATACGTATACAGCGAGAAAAGACAGAGTTGAATCAACCGGAAATGCCCATAGATCCTACACATCCTCTCCCACACCAGCCCCTAATCACCTCTATATATCTCCTGGAGAGTCCTCTACTGAAGAACTAATCTCAACGATAAGACGAGGAGTGCTAATAATGAAAACTATTGGAGAATGGCTGTCCAACTATGTGAGCGGCAAACTAAATGCAACAATAACTCACGGATACATAATAGAAAACGGGGAAATAACAGGGACATTTAAGGGAGGGGTTCTCTCAGCAGATTTCTATGAGGTATTTAGAAAGAACTTGAAAATGATAAGTAAAGAAACCAGGCAGTTCCCAGGTGCTACAGCGCCTTACCTCATGCTAGAAAATGTAAAGATTGCTGGGGAGTAACACTAAACAAAAAAGACTTTGAAAACAAAAACTACTTAGAGGAGGAGTAATGTTTAGAAAACTAATGAAGGTACCGTTATCGGGACTAATAACTGAACTAAATCTAAGGGGTTTTACAGGTTTTCTCTCCCTTGTAGGACACACTAACTTAGGGTTCGTAGAAGTCGACATAGATTTCGTATCGGGTGTACCTACATACTGTAGCGCGGTAATTAATAGTGGCAACCCCCTCGAGGCTTCCGCATGTTTCGAGGCTGTATACAATATTATATGTGCAGAATGTTTCACGGAAATAACGGAAGTAACGCACGAGAAAGTTAGGAAAGGGCACGAGGTTCCAGAACTTTTTGTACCCATAATGGACCAGGATGAGGAAAACCTGAATTTCAAGATGGCAAGCGAACTGGATGATATAAGTAAAGCATTATCTAACCCACTAAACCTCTCTAACCTACGAAGGTTTTCTAGAACGGCTCTGATCGCTAATATACCCCTCAAAACCTTGATCAAGAAATTCATAGGTATGGCAGGAAACTATATCCTTCTTCTAACGGCTGAAGGAGAAGGCCTTACAGTGGTGGCTCTTGCACGTAACCACCAACTTAAAGGCTTTTGCATAAATACTAATAATGCATGGATATGCGGAAAACAGGCAATGGCATACCAACAACTACTGAAGGAAAACCCCGTAATCAACGGAGTTATATCCTACGTAGACGAGACCCAGCTGATAGGGCCCCTTAAATCCTTGCTTAAATAATTCTTATTTTAATTCACGAAACCCCTTACCTAGTGAATAAAACCTGATGATGAGTCCGTCGTTTATGACTTAATGATTGCGGACTCGAGCACTGAGGGAGTAACTAATTGGTGACTAAGAACAATTAGCTTAGCCTAAAAATCTTCGGCTTATGATTTCAAACCTACAGAGATTCTACGGGTTTTCGTGACGTATACTACTTTCTGGGGTAATTTTCTCTAGATTATCCAGAGCCTTATCTATAAGCATTAATCCATGAGTTATTTTAGCTCTATTCATCTCTATTTTTTTCCGGGTTTAATAGCGACAGAGATATGAGTTCAAGACCTCGAGCAACATCCTTAATTTCATTAGTGTGATTTGTAAGTGTCCCTATGAATGTCCGATTCCATCCCAGAATACCACTCCAGAGGGAAAGAAGGTCTCTTATCCTTGAAATATTGTCTCTAACATCACATAATCCATGGTTGCTGCAACATTCATAGTCCATGGAATATGCTATTCCATAAACTTTACTAGATATGAACTCAGAAATACTTACCCAGCTGTAAACATATGGCTTAACAGAGGAGTAACTTAGGTTTTTCTCTCTCACATTATCGATCGTGTCCATTAGGTGATAGAGAGTGCGACTTAGTATCCAGATTGCCTTACCCGTAATTCTCACCTTCTCTTCACAAGTCTGTAGGCTGGTCTTTCTCCATTCCCACAAAACCAAACCTAAAGCAATGCTAAGAATTATAGATACAATTATTGCCCCGGTGGCTATCCTTACCCATTTATTTGGGGGAGGTTGTCTTGTATTTTCCATAGTCCCCTATTAAAAACGTATGAATATATATCGTTAACAAAAACACACTACTAAATAAAATGAAAGTTTCTGGAAAATTATTCTTTAATTATTTTGATTTTTAATGTATGAACTGAGCAGGAGATGCATGGATCGTAGTTCCTTATAGTTTGCTCGACCAGCCATTTAGCATCCTCCTCGTCCTTCTCCAGAAGTAATGGAACTATTTTCTTGATGTCCTCCTCCATGGCTGCGTAGTTTTGGCATGTTGGAGCAATAATATTGGCATATACTATCTTCCCCTCATTATTGAGTCTGTATCTGTGGTAAAGCATTCCTCGGGGAGCTTCAGTTATGGCAGCTGCTTCCCCTTCCCTTGGTTCAGCATCGATGTATGGAGGGTCTGGCTCTTTATAGGTGGCTATTAGATCTTCTAATTCTATTACTGAGTGGTAAACCTCAGCGGCCCTAGCGATTATGGACTGGTAGGTGTTCTTTAGTGGAGGCTCGTAACCGGCTTCCTTGAGTATGTCCTTGACTTCTGGCATTAATAGGTCGAAATTAAGGTTATATCTAGCAAAGGGACCCACGATATAAGCACCGCCTTCTTTAAGCTTATATCGAAGTGAGGTAGAGTACTTCATCTGTTCTGTCATTACGTATTTCTCGAATTCTTCCTCATTGAAAACTAGACCGTTACTAGTAACTACTTTACCTTCCAGAATTGGGTATCTAACGCCGTTCCTTAGGGATGCATAATTCATGGTGTATTTCACATCAGGTATGGGTAGGCTTAGTACGAAATCAAGCAGCTTTCTAGCCTTCCTCTTCATTACTTCCACTTTCTTAAGTAGCTGTAGGAGCCCGTGACGGGATACTGCGGAATAGACTCCTCCAACTCTGAATGCTACTGGATGAACAGGTCTGCCCCCCACTAACTCGATAACCTTGTTCCCCCATGCCTTAAGTGTCAGTGAGTCCTTGACGACATCTGGATGCTTCTCAGCCATGTGAAGGGCTGACTGGAACCCTAAGAAATCTGGCGCATGGAGAAGGGCGATATGCAGAACATGGCTTTCTATCCATTCGCCTAAATACGCTATCCTCCTGAGTCTATATATTTCATTAGGCACGTCAATTCCAAGTATTTTCTCCATAGCTCTAGATGAACTCATTATGTAGGCCAATGGACATATACCACATATCCTTGCTGTTATATCGGGAGCGTCCAGATAGGGCCTGTCCTTGAGAATGACCTCAAAGAACCTGGGCGGCTCAAAAATGCTTACTTCAACGTATTCGGCTTTACCATCCTTAATTTTAAGGTAGACTCCACCCTCTCCCTCAACTCTAGCAAGCTGATCAACTCTTATCTCCATTTCCTTACCCACTCCTGCCATACCTATTCACCACCTTCCTAAAGGGCTCTGACCATCCCGTAAAGGTCTTGAACTTAAGCGAGATCTCTTCCCCACTGAGGCCTAAGTTCTCGAAAACTGTCGCAAGCCTCAACGGTTGAGGATCTTGAGAAGGTCCGAAACATCCATAACATCCCCTACCGAATGCAGGACATAAGGCTCCACATCCTTCTTGAGTAACTGAGCCTAAGCATGGTATCCCGTAAGCGACCACCACACACACATTTCCTTTCCGCTTACACTCCATACATAGTGAATCTCTCCTGAGATACGGTTTCTTTCCTAGAAGTACTTGTTTAACGAAGCTCAGCAACCTCTCTTTACTTACGGGACAACCTCTGAGCTCGTAGTCAACCTTAACGTAATCGGAGATTGGATGTGCTCTATCTAGCGCCTCAATCCATTCTGGGTTAGGATAGACAGCTTCCTTAAACTCTGGAAGCTTACCCCAATTTCTTAATGCTTGAATGCCTCCTGCTGTCGCACATGCTCCAATAGCCACTAGGATTTTGCTATCTTTACGGGCCTGCTTAATTAATTCCTCTTCGTGAGGTGTGGATATTGAACCTTCTATAAAGGCTATATCGTATGGCCCAGGCTTCACCTCTCTGTTAGCTTCAAGGAAGTAGGAGAACTCAACTCTCTCTGCTAAATCAAGTAGCTCTTCCTCCATATTAAGGAATTGAAGCTGACAGCCATCACAGGAAGAGAACTTATATACAGCTATCTTAACCTTCTTCCCCTTCATATTTCATCAACCCAGAAATACTTCTTAATTAGCCAGTAGGGAAAGACGGGACCATGTTTACAGACGAAGTAAGGACCCATCTGGCAGTGGCCGCATAGACCCACACCACACCGCATTCTTCTCTCAAGCGAGAGAAATATCTGATTGTCCCGGAACCCTAGCTTGTTAAGCTCCTTGACTGTGAACCTCATCATTATTTCAGGTCCACACACGAGCGCTACAGTATTTTCAGGAGAGATTTCTGTTCTATGAAGAAGTATTGTCACTACACCAACGCACCCATCCCAAGCAGCATCCGGCTTATCCACAGTAACTAAGAATTCTGTATTAGGAACTGATTCATATCTCGAGAATTCGTATTTATAGAGCAAGAGTCGAGGATTTCTAGCGCCGTATAATAATGTAAGTTTCCCGTACTTTGCTCTATTCTTCTCTATCTCCCTTATCACAGGTCTCAGAGGAGCTAAACCTATACCTCCAGCAACTATGAGAATGTTCTTCCCTTGAAGCCTATCAATAGGCCATCCCTTACCGTATGGTCCCCTAATACCCAAGACTTCTCCAGGAGACACGTCAATCATCCTTTGTGTCACAGATCCCGCAGCGCGTATTGTGTGGGCTATTCTACCATCATCGTAGACATCACTTATAGATATTGGAGCTTCCCCAACTCCATGAACATAGATCTCATTGAACTGCCCAGGCTCAGGAACCTTATACTCTCCCTCAACCCTAATTATGAGGGTCCTGACATCAGGGACCTCATCAATAACCTCCTCAACAATGCCTTTAGCGGGGATTAATTTATGGTAGCCGAAGCTCATCTTTTCTGCACCTCCTTAACAACATCATAAACAACCTGTCTGAGATCTATTCCTGCAGGGCACCATGTAATGCATCTCCCGCACCCTACACAGCCAAGCGTCCCGAACTGAGTCTGCCAATAGTTAAACTTATGGAGTACCCAGTGCCTATACCTGGCCCACAGATCTTTTCTGAGATTCGCTCCTGCTATTTCAGCATAAATATAGCTGTGGCAACCGTCCCATATCCTAACCCTCTTACTGGAACCGTCAAGCTCAGGCTCATCAATTACATCAAAGCAGAAGCAAGTCGGACACACCATATTACAGTTAGCGCAGCCTAAGCATTTCTCGCTAACCTTCTTCCATATCTCATCATTTAAGCTATGTTCCAAAAGATCTGGGACGTCATCTATAGTGAAGGGCGCCTGAGCATGCTCTTTCGCTTCCCGCATCATTCTTCGGTATTTTATCTCAATTTCAGGAGGGGCAGGTTCCAAGTCAAGGCTAGTTAAGAGCTCTAAACCCGTATCACTTCCGCATCTGAACAACACTAAATTATCCTCCTGAATAAGGGTGTACGAGATATCGAATCCTTCCTTAACCTCCGGTCCTGTACCCATAGTTCCGCAGAAGCAGGTCTCTCCCGGTGTTAGGCAATTCTCGACAATAAATATAGAGTTTTCTCTAGCCCTTAAGTAGTAAGGATCCCCACCAGCTCCCTGAACCCTATCCATTATAAGAACTGAAGCCATGTCGCATGGTTTAATACCGAAGAAGGCGGTTTTAGGATAGTAAAATTCAGGCTCCCTAATCTTCCAATCTTTAGTCACTGAAAATATTACCAGTTCTGGCGGATATAGGTATTTTTTCAAGGAGTCAGGACCCACTCTAAAGCTTTCACCATCACTCTTGACTAATCTGTATCTTCCAGGAGATTGCGAATCCGTGTACCCGTAGGGCATCTCGTCGAAACTCATTAATTCTTCCAATCTGATAACATTATTCCTCAGTTTAGGTCCAACTACACGGTAACCCTTCAAACGCAACAAATCGAAGAGCTTCCTGAGTTCTCCTATATCTCCATAATAAAGCGTTCCAGTCACCATAAGTATCAGCCCTAATATTAGCCTCATGGATACGTAGGGAGATCCTTATTAAATATTATTCAATTATATATAGTTAATTATTGTAATAAATACAAGAAATCTTTCACACAATTTAAAATATCTTTAGACATGAGAAAAAATTATGGAACAGAGAAATATATTGCTTCGATGAAAGTTGATGGGAAGTCTATGAAGATCTTTAATGAATGCCTTAGAGACCCAATCGTAAACATTGGCCTGCTCTTCTTCATAATAGGAGCTATACTAGATGGATTCACTTACGTTGGAGAAGGCTTAAGGATAATTGGGCATTTTGCTGTCCTTCCCTATTCATTCACAGCCGTTACCCTTATCACGATAGGCTTTCTTAACCTGATTCTTTCCGCCTCCATCTATGAAATTTTAAGGAGGGTAAAGGAGGGTAAAGCGAAGCTTAGTTATAAGGGAGTAGCAGTACTCATATATGTTACCTTAATAGCTGAAGGAGTTTTGCTTATACTCTCAGGGAACCTTTTAGGCGGTGTAGCTCTCCTAGCGGCAGGATTAATCATGGGGATAGTTGGAATTAACAAATCCTCGCAACTTCTTCAAGACCTAGGTGACACGGAGATAAGATTGTTCTATTTACTAACTTTTAGTATACTCTTTGTAGGAGGAACGTCATCTCAGGTACCCCATACAGGTATAAACCTTGGTATTGCAGGCTTTAATGTCGGAATTCTTTCATTGGGTGTCTTGATAATTATTTTAGCCGATTTCATACACCATACCAACGGAAGCAGAGAAGAGATAACTATTGCTGAGGTTCTGAATATTTTAGCCCCTTTCATGATTCCTCTTTCCCTAATATCTCATGGTGCATCACATATTTCTCTAGTAAATGACTTGTTATGGTCGCCTACGTATTTGGCTCCATATGTTTTCCTGCCATTAAGTTCAGGAATCTCGCTAATTGTGGGTGGAGTTCTGATAACAATAGGATTAGCTGTAAAGCTACCAACAGGTGCAAGTAATTGGAAAGAAATTAATCTCTACAGCAAACTCAACGCATTTTTCGAAAACGCTTAAGAAAGACCCCCAGCATCCCGAGTGAGACTATCTCAACACCTATTACGAAAATTAAGATGTAGGTCACCGATATAGGATATAAGGCTCCCATAATCCCATTTCCGACTACCCAAGAAGTCCCGAACACCACCCCGTATATGCCGTAGGCATATGCCCTGTTCTGAGGGGTAACGGCATCCGCAACTGTAACCCTCATATTGGTTTCATAGAGCCCCATTAAGATACCCCAAATAACGGCACCTATGTATATGTACATTCTTTCTGCCCCCATCATGAGGTAGTATATAGCTAACATAGCCAGGAAAGGAGTTACTAACAGAGTTTTAGGTCCCCACTTATCGTATAAAAACCCGGCCGGTAGGGCGATAATGGCATCAGTAATCATGGCAACCATATAGATAAATGGTATCTCCGAATCTGGCAGGAGACCTAAATTCTTTATGTGATATCCGGCCAAGACCCAGTGAATGAAGCCCAGTGCTAAAAGTGCCATCGATGCAGAGTATATCCAGAACTGCGTTGGAAGCTTCTCATGCTTCCCCTCCTCTTTAGATGAGATGGAATGAACCTCTCGATGATTAAGGAAGGCTATCATAAGCATGGCCATAGCGAAGAGAGCGGGTATCAGTAATACCTTGAATGACCCCGAATAACCTATCCCTTGATAAAGAGCATACCCCACTATAGCTGGACCTAATATCGCCCCTGTCTGATCCATCACCTCATGAAGCCCAAATCCCTTCCCTTTTCCTATACCTTCAGTTATTTCGGCTAGTACAGTATCCCGCGCTGGTGCCCTCAAGCCTTTACCGATTCTCTCTATGAGAACTAGGATGAACGCTATTTCCCAGTTACCGGCTAGGGCGAGTGCAGGAACAGCAAACAGATTTATTCCGTAACCGAGGAAGATCAGCCCCCAATAGAAACTGCTTGACCTAGATCTCCCCGCAAGGAATCCGCCTAACCCCCTAGCTAAATAACCTATTAAGTCGCCAATCGCTACCAATCCAGCAACAACTGAAGAAGCTTCAAGAAGATCCAAGTAAGGACCTATAATTGAACGAGCTCCTTCGTAAGTCATATCTGCAAATAACGAAACTAGACCTAGTGCCAGAAAAGCTATTAGAGCTGCTCTACCCATCCTCACTAGGGATCACCTAGACTTAACGAGAGCCTCACTCAATGATATCTCCTTGGTCTTAAGTTATAAGGGTTCTGTAGGCCTTCATGAACGTAACCACAGAAATTAAAGCTAACACTGAAGCAATAATAAAAGTACCTTCATATCCCACCAAGTTTAAAGTATATGCGGAAATTAAGGAACCTATTATTGTTCCTACACCTATGGATGCATTCAAGTGACCTAACCTTTCCTCTCTTCTCTCAAACTCGGACATCGATAATATCACTCGAGGCAATGCACTGCTTATGAAGGACCATGTCAAACCAATGAATACATATAGAGCAATACCGACAACTTTCACATGCACTTCATTAACCATTAAAGTGAATAGAGGGGTGACCCCAAAAATAAGGATACGTGATGAAGTGAAAAGTAGTAGAGTTCTCCATGCGTCTTCAGGAGATGTTATTTTTTCATGTGCAGGACTATACGCTAAGATGGACACAGCAGTAGAGGCTAAGTAGGTGAAGTACAGGAAAGTGTCTGTAAAACCTAGGTTCCTTAGATAGGCAGGCATAGGTGTGAAGTATAGTGCAATACCTGTGAAAAGAATAGTTGAACCAAGAAGGGTTAATGGCATTCTACGGGTTAATTTGGACATCAAAATCTTTTTAGCGCCAATAATCATTTTCCCGAAATTATACATAATTCTTGGCGTGAATATTACTGATGGGGCAGGTCTTAAGCGCCCTGTGAATTGCGGGATTAGGGATACATATGAAACCCTCCTAGGTTCTATTATAACGTACCGCTGAGGAATAGCTAGAGTAAGGGGAATTAATGCAACAGTCACAACTAATGTGGATATAAGAACCCAGTCTGGGCCAAGAACCATCCTCAATGTCCCGCCTAAAAGATAACCAAGGGCCAGACCTACACCGGAAGCCATATTATACTTAGTGATGGCTATAGAATCCCTTCCTAAATAGTCAGTGAGCAGAGTAATCATCACGGGGTAAATAAGGGCTGAAAATAACCCTGCCAATGTATTTCCAATAATGACTACATGGATGCCTATGCCTAGAATGAGGAGCAGCAAGGAAATGCTCATTCCAACTAATGAAAGGAGGAGAATTCCCCTCCTATTAAGTCTTCCCACAAATATGCGGGTCCAGCTCCAACTCATTAATGTGAATGCTAGGTTGTAAAGAGTTACGGACAGAGAAAGATATACAGGGGAACTGGAGATATCTAAAACACGTAATGAACCAGCCAGATTAATTATAGAAATAGCTAAAGACGACCCTATTATGATGCCATAGATCGCTGCATCTCCTGCCCTAGTCTTAACCATTTCATCATTCCTCAGTATTGAATCTCAATAGGTAGGTATGTGCTTAAATTATTTTCGTTCTGCATTAGCTAGATACTAACTTCCCATTAACCACACGCTCCGAAATAGTTTTCTCGATCCGAACCTTCAATATCTCTCCTTCCTTGGCTACTTCGCTGTTAAGTATCTTAATGACTGGGCCGTGAGGAAAACTATAACATATAGTTCTGTCCATTCTGTCCTTCCCAGCCACTACACACCTAATTACGCTTCCTTCAAGCCGACGTTTAGAGATGGTATTTAATTCCTTCACCAGAAAATAGAGAGGCCTAGCCCTAGACCTTACTGCTGGAGGTGGCGGAGTGAAACCTTCGAAGGCTGTCCCTTTAAGAGGAGTGAAACGGTAAAGAGTGATCTTCTCAGCTCCGGCCTTCCAAGCATCCCTTACGGCTTTCATAGTTCTTTCAATTGTTTCATCGGTCTCGCCTGGAAGGCCATGAATTACATATATGTAAGGGATAAGACCATGCATCCTAAGGAGCTTAACAGCTTGAATCACCTCAGGGACTGTAGAGGGGCGTCCTAAAGCAACGTGATGGGTAGGGTCTCCAGTCTCTAACCCAATATGTACAGGGGTTCCTGTGAGATACCTACCTAATGTCTCAGCAACCTTATGATTAACTAGGTTCGGCTTAATGTTCTCAATCATAACCGCCACATCTCCTGACTGAACCTCCGGAATGTTCCTAAGTTCAGAAAGAAGTTTCTCTATCTCCTGAAGATTTGGGGGTGGCTCTCGAGGGTCTGTCAATGGTTTAGGATAAACTAAGTAGTCTCTCCCATAGTCGAGGAAGTCAGGAGCTGATAGCACAATTCTCCTAACACCCAGCCTCACGAGTTCCTTAACTTCAGATACTATTTGCTTCCTTGGTCTAGATCTAGCCGGACCGAATAAATTGGGAACTGAGCAGTATCCGCATCCAGGAGGGATATCTATAGGGCACTTAACACGTTTCTCAAGACTTCCAGATCTACAAATATCGCAGAAAATACATTTTCTACCATCCTTCAGTTCAAGAGTAGGTCTGAAAAAATTACTACATCCCCTCACCACTTCGACATAAACTCTAGCAGCCCTCCAGTGAGGATAGCTCTTAACTGCCTTTATTGAGGGGGTAAACCTCCATAACTCATCCGGACTGGCCCACCCGAATTTTCTATTGAGATGTAGACCAGATCTGTCTATCCAAGCAAGCCCTGGAGTCTCACTTTCATTGATCCGCCCTTCAAGCACCTTAAGAAATAAAGAAAGAGTTGCTTCAGCCTCGCCCAGAACCACATAATCAAAGCCCCTACTTAGAAGAACTTTGTAGTCCACATACATCGGTCCGCCTGCTACGGAGGGACCTCCTCGCCAATGATCAATCACTCTAATTGCAGATTCTATATCTGGACTCATACCTGAAACGAATAGAGCCTCAAAACCCTTCAGAGTGCCGGGAACTTTTACTGCGTCTTCGCACTGAATAACTTCACCCTCATGACCTAGACCCTCAATTATTCCAAGAACTAGGCGTGGACCTACTCCTATTACATCTTGTGTCGATTTTCTCACAAGATTTCTTCCTCTTGCTAGGCAGTCAACAACGGCAATGTTGATTACTTATCCCCATATACTTTATTTTAGTTAATTAATGAAAAGCTGGGATAGATGTGGATAGGTGGAAGCATTCATTCTATCTCTATATGCTGGCCTCAAGTACGGCTTTCGGGATATACATAGTTGTATCTAGGGATATAGCATATAATAGATTGGAAGATCAGTATCAGTTTGTAATGCTCTTAGTAGCTCTGGAGAATATCCCTTCAATATTTTCTGTTGCTGCAGGCGGATTAGGAGACGTCATAGGTAGGAGAAAGCTAGTGCTGATCGGGGCTTTATCATCTCTTCCACTCTTGCTTATGGGCTATCTTCCTGTAAATCTTCTACCCCTCCTTGCAGGTGCCTTCATTACTTTATGGACTATAGGTTCCCCTTCGGTTACCGGAGCCCTCTTAGATGCAACTAGTTCGTCAGGCCTTCAATACTCCTTCTACGCCATGTTTGGCTCTATTGGCTGGGGAATCGGAGGACTGCTTGGAGGTGTCCTTCTAGGTCTTGGTTCCAAATCCATACCTTTTACAGTTGCCTCCATAGTAATTCTACTTGGATTCCTAACTGCTTATGCCTTCTACCCTTCACACGTGGTGGGAAAATCCGCATCCTTTAGGGATGTAGGTAATGGTATTCAAAAGGTCTTCTGGATCTTCATAACTATAACCTTACTCTTTATGGGCGTGACAATGCTTTACGGGTCCTTCGCAATAAAGCTTAGGGGAATAGCTGGAAGCCCAGAATTATTCGGGTTGGTATATACTGCCCTCCCAGCAATCACTGGCTCTATAGTAAGGCCCTTCAGCGGTATACTCTCAGACAAAATAAAACCCGTAAAGATGCTTATAATGGTGATTACTGGATACATAGTTATATTTCCTCTTTTAGTGATTTCTACAGGTTACGTTGCTGTAGCTCTATGGCTAATACCTCTCTATCCTTTAATGGACCAAGCTTCCATGATGGCTATATCGCGGAAGCTTCCTAATAGACTTCAGGGAGTAGCAGCAGGCATATGGAATACTGCCTATTCTCTAGCCGGGTTACTCGTGTTGCTAGTAACTAACATAGTTATACCAAAAGATATCTGGATAGTAATGGCTATTTCTACATTAAGTCTCTTAATATCAATCCTAACTATTGCTATCTATTACAAAAAATCAAGAGAGAACCTTATTAAAAATTTTTAGATGTATGAAAATTGGTGATTAACGGTGTTGAAGAACTACGCTGGATACGTAGTCAATAAATTGGGGTGTGCATCCCCCTTTTTTATTAGCAGAGTCTTGGTTTTATCTAACTGGAAAGCATTAGAAGATATGGGAGCACCTCTCGTCAAATTTAGGGTATCCGGTTTTAAGGCAGGATTCTACATTGAAGGGCTGAAAGACATACTTGAAGACGAATGCTTCCAAAAGAACGAGGAGAGAAAGTGCATAGAGGCAGTATGTGATTTCGATCTCCCTGAAGATAAAAGAAAAATAGTAGATGAAATTTTGGAGAGAGTTCGTAGTTTAAATGAAGTTGAACTCAATAGGCTAGTAATTAATGATCCTAGATATAAAGAGATGCTTGAGAAGGGTGGTTTCTTTTGAAGAAAGTTTCGATAACTGGAGGCAAAGGGGGTACAGGTAAGTCGACGGTCGCTGTTAATCTGGCAAGCATATTCTCGGAGTATGAGGAAACCGTGCTAGCAGACCTGGACGTTGAAGGACCAGTCGACCATATCCTCTTAGGAATTAAGCTTGCGAACGAGTCACCCGTCGAAATAATGCTTCCTTTCATAGATTATTCTAAATGCACCAGCTGCGGTGTCTGCGGGAAGGTTTGCGATACAGGGGCTATAATTCTTTCGAAGGAAGGAAAACCTTTTGTGTTTCCTAGGCTGTGTAGCGGATGCAGATCCTGTTACTTTGCATGCCCAGTGAAAGCAATAAGTGAGGGAGGAAGAGTTCTTGGATACACATATAGGACGGACTTAAAGTATAAGAAACTTACCCTGGTAACAGGCTCTCTCATAGAAGGTGAAGAACATACATCGCCTGTAGTCCTCTCAGCAAGACTTAGGGCAGAAAAAACTGCTAAAGACTTGCTTCTAGTTGACACATCTGCAGGGACAGGTAATACTGTCTCAATTGCACTTGAAGGCTCTGACCTCGTTCTTGCAGTAACGGAACCCACTCCTCTCGGAGTGCATGACCTAAGGATGATCCTAGAGCTAACTAACTCTATGGGTCTGGATACATGGGTAATCCTAAACAGAGCAGGTATAGGACCTGAAGATGAGGTCAAGAAAGTAGTTGAAGAGTACGGGGCTAGGCTTGCGGCGAGAATCCCCTACTCCAAAGAGATAGTGAAGTCATATGTAAATAGAAAACCCATCGTAGATCTTTTCCCCTCTTCTGATATTTCTAAAATATTCCGTAAACTAGCGGACGAAGTTAAGGGGGTGATATAGTTGCTTGAGATCGTGATAGCTTCAGGTAAAGGGGGAGTAGGGAAATCGACGCTATCATCAACACTTGCACTAATTCTTGGGAAGAATGGAGAAAAAGTGGTGACCGTTGATGCCGATGCTGAGGCCCCTAATCTTCACCTAATATTCGGCGTAAAAGAGTGGGAGATAGTGAAGGACTATATGGAGGGATGGATAGCGAAAATAAGATACGAAAAGTGTGATAACTGTGGAATATGCGAGAAAGAATGTCCGTTTAAAGCCATTAAGCTGGTTGATGATAAATACGTAATCAATGAAATGATATGTGAAGGTTGCTTAACCTGCTCCATAGCATGTCCTCAGAGAGCAATCTACAGAGTAAGAACCTCTTCCGGATTGTTAAGAGCTGGGAAAACCCCTTATGGTTTTCCAATTGTGGGAGCTAAGCTAGCTGTAGGAAGACCGAACTCAGGAAAGCTAGTAACGGAAGTGAAGAATTTAGCCAAGGAAATAGGTGGGAATGACTCCTACTATATTGTGGATGCAGCAGCGGGAATCGGTTGTCAAGTGGTTTCATCCTTGGCTGGAGCAAATGGCGTAATATTGGTTGTGGAACCGACACCGGCATCTCTAAATGATGTTGTAAGGCTTCATAAACTAGTGAAACATTTCATGCTCCCTTCAGCAATAGTGATCAACAAAGCCGACATTAATCCCGACTTTATACCGGAGATTCTAAGATTCGCCGAAAGGGAAAACATACAGTATCTCGGGAAAATACCTTACGATGATAAAGTTCCAGAGTCCTTGACTCTAATGAAGCCTCTTATTCAAGTCTTCCCAGAAAGCCCCGCCTCTAAGGCACTTATCGATATTTCAAACAGAATCTATCAAGAGATAATCCTTAATTGGCGCGAATGGTTCCGCAGATACAAGCCAGCTAAGCCAGAACCCTACAAACCCTTAATTATTAGGCCAGATAATATACCAGGTGGTTAAATATGAGGATAGCGTTCGCAGTGGATAATCCTAAAGGATTGGATTCAACTATTGCAGGCCGATTCGGAAGAGCCGAATATTTCGTAATAGTCGACCTAGATGAGAATGGAGGAGTAGTTAAGGTGGAAGAATTCAGGAATCCCGGCGCAGAGTCTGGGAGCGGAGCGGGTGTGAAAAGCGCTCAATTCTTGGTTGATAAGAAGGTTGATGCAGCCGTAGGTCCCTCCTTCGGACCCAACGCCAGTGCTATACTTACTGAACTCGGAATTAAGACAATCTCAATGGCTCCAGGAACACCTCTTAAAGAAGCTCTAGAAAGAATAAAGGATATACTCACCTGATTTTATTCGACAATACTTATAACTCACAATATTCTTTACCTACGGTGATAGGGACACGCCCACCAAATTAATAGAGCTGGATCAGGGCATCCTAGCCCGAGCATCACTACTCCTTCAGTATGCAGCCGCGAAAACTCTTGATTATTTGAGGCCTGTCGGGTGCAGTGTAGATGACAGAGGATTTAAATGCGATTTTATTTCGGAGACAGGAAAGTGGCCAGGAGAGGAAGAAGCAAAAGCCTTAGAATCAAATGTATTGAATTTCGAAGGTTCCCTAGAGATCAGGGACGCTGGCAATGTAGAGAACGAACTTCTTGAACTCCTAGACCACACAAAGAAATTCCTTGTTGATGGCATAGAAGTATTTCTTGAGCCAAGCATTTCTCCTTCAAGCCATAGGATCAATGCTTTAAAAATACTCAACATATCTGCCCATAACCCCACTCCAACAATTAAGTTAGTCAGAATAATTGGAGTAGCTTTCAGGCAAAAAGATGAGTTGAAGGAATATCTAAGGTGGCTGGAGGAAGCTTCAAAAAGAGATCACAGAGTAATAGGAACTGCCTTAGATCTATTCAGCTTCCATGAGGAAGTAGGCCCTGGACTTGTAATATACCATCCAAAAGGGCAAATCATTCGCAGAGAGCTTATTGAGCTGATTCGGGAGGTGAACGAAAGGCTAGGCTACCTAGAGCTCTACACTCCACACGTATTCAGATCGACACTCTGGAAGATCAGCGGACACTATAATCTCTATAGAGATAAGATGGTACTCACCAAGATAGAAGGAGAAGAGTACGGTATCAAACCAATGAATTGTCCGGGCCATATACTTGTTTACAAATCGAAAACTAGATCCTATAGGGACTTGCCAATAAAGTACTCAGAGTTCGGAACTGTGTACAGATGGGAGAAAAGAGGCGAGTTATACGGACTACTTAGAGTAAGAGGATTCACTCAGGATGATGGACATGCATTCTTGAGAGAGGACCAAGTTAAAGATGAAATAATAGCTATACTCAAAGAGGTAATGCATGTCCTCTCCATTTTCGGGTTTAAAGGGGAGGATATTAGAATCTATCTCTCAACCAGGCCAGAAGAATACATAGGAACACCAGAGATGTGGGATAAGGCCACAAAGGCGCTTAGAGATGCACTAGATGAAGCAGGCATGAAGTACGAAGTGAAGGAAGGGGAAGGAGCGTTTTACGGGCCCAAGATAGATGTTCATTTCCGAGATAGTTTAGGTCGGTGGTGGCAGTGCAGCACCATACAGGTAGATTTCGCCTTGCCGGAGAGATTCGGTTTAGAGTACGTGGAAGAAAGCGGGGAGAAGAAAAGGCCTGTAATGATCCATAGGGCAATACTGGGAAGTATTGAGAGATTCATGGCAATAATCATAGAGGAATTTAACGGCAGATTACCCACATGGATAAGTCCGGTTCAAGTGGTTGTAATCCCAACTAAAAAAGACTCAGCCGATTACGCTAAAAACATACTTAGAGAGCTTAGGAATGAGGGCATTCGAGCAGAAATAGATTTAAGCGATGACTCGGTGGCAAAGAAAATAAGGCGTGCATATAAGGAAGCTGTACCCTACCTATTATTAGTGGGTCCACGTGAAATTTCTACCAGAACAGTAACCATTAGAGGAAGAGGCAACAAGCAGGTTAGCGGGCTGACTTTAAAGAAATTCATTCACATCTTGAAGGAAGAAATAAAGACAAGGTCTTTGAGACAGCTGGTTTTCCAAGGCCAAGAATAACTCCTACACCTCCCAAAAGCAACTTTAAAAATCTGTAGCTCTTAGGGTATTAGGCGTGTACCATGAACAGGAAGATACTGATGGTTTTCATATTTGCCCTTTTCATTCTTTCACTCCTAACTCCCCTTAATTCGTTAGCAAATAACTCCATCAACACAGTACAGGAGGGGTACCTAATAATCACGACAGAAACTGGCTCTAACAT
>CAZFVC010000004.1:0-36552 GCA_964522175.1 uncultured Desulfurococcaceae archaeon | reverse complement strand
CGAGGAATTTAAGTACTGATGGCTGGACACTGCCTCCCTTAGCCACATGGAAAGTTAAGCCAACAAGTCCGGTAGTCAGGATCCTGTCTGCAAGTTTTCTTCTGTTGAGATATTCTATGATCTTTATGGTGTCCCATACTTTAGCTCCACCTAAAACAAATATTCTTGGAGGCTCCGAACTATTCAGCACCTTAGCTAAAGCATTCAGTTCCTTCTCCATCACAGAGCCTATTACTGAAGGCATCACTAAAGGGAAGCCAATTATAGATGGCTGGGATCTGTGGGCTGTAGCGAATGCATCAAATATGAAATAATCAAAGAGAGAGGAGAGTCTTCTCACGAGAAGCGTTTGCTTCTGGATTTCTGGAGATGCCTCAATAATCTCTTCAGATATTATTCTCACGTTGTCTAGGAGCAGGATTTCCCCATTTTTAAGTTCCTTTATCTCATTAAGTGCTGTAGGTCCGATTACATCTTCCACAAACTTTACCTCCATGTCTAAGAACTGAGATAGCAGTTGTGCATGTGGCCTGAGAGAAATGAAATCCCTGCTTCCAGGTCTGCCTTGATGACTCAAAATCACGATAGAGTTGTTAAGATCTAGAAGCTTCTTGAGAGTCGGTATATGTGCCTTGATTCTTGAATCATCCAATATGTCCCCATCCTTCGAAATAGGGGAGTTGAAGTCCACCCTTATCAACACTTTCTTTTCTCTTAGCTCAACATCATCAATCCTAGGTAATTTGGGAATAGTGTTCATCATTGTTTCACCCGACCGGGTAAATATTTGGAGGGAGTGAATAATAAAACTACATTTTTTTACATTAGGGCTTTTAAGAAGTTCCTTTCCTACGGTCCTTTCTGGCTCTCATTAATTGATCTAAGGAAGGCAAAGTAAGGTGTGTGGTTATTTCCTCCACTAGGAGGCTACTTTCATCTAGTCGAAACACATTACTCACCGAGTCGCCATGGAGGTGTAATGATAACGCGAGACGTCTATGCCTCTGATAGTCGAAATAAAAAGCCTTCCAATCCCGTATGAATCCGCCTTCCTTAAGGCTTTCCAGAAATAAGCTGAACTCGAAAGCGTCACTTAACGGGATATATGCTGAAAGAAGTCCTACGCTATCCGAAGAGTTCAGGGATGCTTCAGGAATATAGGGATGTGTAGTCAAGACCTTAATTATTCTAAGGAGTTCTGCAGGATTTCCTGAAATCATTATTTTAGTTGGCAGTGTATCTATTGGGTAGAGTGGTGTAGGGTCTATTTTGACACCTCTCACAACTCCCCGGGCCTCAATATGGTTCTTGTAGTGGCGTAGTACACGAATGTAATTAATTGGGGTTATCGGGTTGAGTTGTCTGTTCAGCTCTTCCGTAATTTTTCTTAAGCTATCTAGTGGTGAAACTTCAAGCTTCCTTAGAATAAACAGATCTATGATATCGAACCTTGTTTTTCGTCTTACCTCCTTCGGAACAGATTCCTTCGGGGATGTCTTAATTAACTCATAGATTTCATCCCAATCAATTATTATTTCTTTGGAAGAAATGTCGAAGTATTTCTTTAAATTGGGCTTACCTGTGTGAGTGTATGTCATCCTGAGAACTGTTCTAGGCTCCTTAGGAAAGCGTGTGAGGAGCTCATTGAGGAATGCCTCGCTCGACCCCTTAGGAACAATATACTTGAGATAGGTTCCGACAGGTAAAAGGGGGGCATATTCACGTAGGAGTCCTTTAAACACTTCATCATAAGGGATATAGTTATCGAATATGAGTGTTATCTCTTCAGCGTTAATTCGAGACAGATCAATTATTCCAAGAAATCTCAGACCTTTATTTTTAAGGAAGTTCATGAATTTCCAGACAGTTGATGCGTGAACATCCATATCCTCCGCTACCTTTGTTATTTGAGGGATGTATTCATAGCTCTGAACCTGGTCAATGAAGTCTATAAGTGATGGGTTAAGGTATCTCCTGAAAGTCATATATGCTCTTAGTCTCTCTAACAACTCCTTTTCCGTTAATTCCTCATAGCTCTTCAATATTATTCCCTTTAATTTCTCGGTACAGAATTAAAAAATTATATTTACATTATTGGAAAGAAATAACTACAGATTTATTTAAATATTCGATTAGAAAGGTACTCCTTATGGGTAAGTTGCGAATAAGAGGCATTGTAAAACTATTCTGGTTTTGAGGAAATTGCAGGCTTGTTAAAAATTACATTAATTAAATGTGAGTCGGCCATAGAATTGAGAGACATGAGAAAGACACATAAGCTCCTGATGGTGATTGTCCTTGGGTTTTTGCTACTTGCTTTCTCTGTTTACTTTTCTATGTCGTGGGGTTACGTAACTAGTGGATTAGAGGTTCATACTGGCGATGTATATAACATATCCAGAGGTACTATCGTGTCACTATTTACTCCTCAATGTGAGGTATCCTTCAGGGAGGTTGGAGATGGCTATTCGTATACCTTATCACAGGAATCCTCTATTGTAGTTGTATGGTCAACTGGCTTATACAGGTTTAATGTAGCTGGAGCTGAGGAATGTCTCGTTGAGTTTAAAGTAGAGCGGGGTTGGATCTCGTATTTCAGGTTTGGAGCTGTTTTAGGAATAGTAATTGTTGTCGCTTCATTAGTCCTTTTTTATAGGGAGTTGATTTCACCTAAAAGACTGAATCTTCCGGAGGAAGTTAGGTTTTGTGAGGGATTTAAGTGTAAATCTGAGTCTTTAGGTAAGCATGTCTGTGTTTTAGAAGCCTCAGGAGTTACTGAGTCTGCTGACACTATACTTATTGAATACTTAGCTGGGAGGAAGGGGTTCAAACTGAGGGAGGATAAGGGAGGTGTCAGGGTACTTGAAGGAGTTATCGGTGAAGGGGGTGGTAAGAAAAGAACTATAGTGGTAGTTCATAAAACTCCCTCAGGTGAGAAGGTATTTGCGGTTTTCACGGTTCCTTCAATTTCGGCCTCAGGGATAATTGATCTGCAGAAAATAGGGGAGCTTCTGTCACCTATCTCAAAGGATATATGTAGGGGAAAATAGTGGTGTTAGACAGTGCGTTCTTCCTTGAAGTATCTTTTCCCTAGCGATTTCGGAGGCGCCAGTTTTCTGTGAAGAGGAGTTACCATGAAGACTACCATGGCAGCTAAAGCTGCGACGAATGGGATCATGTTGGTTATATGGGGAGATATTTTGAGTGCGGCTTGGATGTTGTATTGGTATTTAAGAAGGGCCGCAAATACCGTAGAGGCCAGCATAGTTACCATGGGATCTCTACCAGCTGAGAGAGATATGGCGAAAGCGATCCATCCGTGGCCCATGCCCGTGCCTTCTGTCCAGGACTGTGTGTAGGCTAGAACAAATAAGGCGCTTCCTGCACCTATTAATGCATATCCCAGCATTCCAGAGATTAATCTGATTTTCATTACACTAATACCTAAGGAGGAAGCAGCATGAGGATTTTCGCCAGTTGCCCTTATTGCTGCTCCAAGCTTAGTCCGGCTAAGCATGTTATGAATAAGTATACCTATAGCAATTGATCCTATAATCAGAGAAAGCCAGAACAGGTTGTCTATAGGATACCAATTTGCTGAGGGATTAACTCTTCTAACAGGTACCCCAACAAGGGAGGCTAATCCGTACCCCACAAACATTATGGATAATCCTATGGCTCCATGGCTTATGGGAAGCTTAATTGTTAGGTAGGCTATTAATAGGCCGAATGCTGAGGCAGACGCTATCGCTGCTATAAGGCCGAGATTAGGATTTCCTGAAACAGCTGTGACGGCGAAGGCTATCGCCACACCAAGAGTGAAGACACCGTCAATTGCAAGATTCAGGACTCCGGACTTCTCGAATATCCCGTGACCCAAAGCCGCGAGGTAGTAGGTGGCGAATGCAGGTCCTGCTGCAAAAATTATATCGATTATTACTTGGATCTCACTTGCCACTCTTCCCACCTCTTACGAATTTAAGCTCGTATTCGGTGAAGACCCTCAGAATAGTGAATGTGATAAGCACGAATCCTATGAGTGTATATGTGATTGCGGAGCCACTAACTATGCCGCTAACACCACCAGTACCTAAACGCGCCTGTAGTTCAGACCCTGCCTGCATCAATGCCGCAACTATGTATGCAGATACGGGAACTGCTCTAATATCCAGCATTGAGAGCCATGAGACCAGAATTGCAGTATATCCCATATTCTGGGTTGGTGGCGTCACTATGTTGTCTATTTTCTCTAATCTGTAGAAATTGGCGCCGAATATCATGGCACCAACAGATCCTGCTATTAAACCGCTTAGAGTGAGGGCAATGATTATGTATTTCCTAGTACTCGCACCTGCAGCTTTCAAAGCATTAGGATTCGAACCAAGTATCTTAAGCCTTAGGCCAAGGGTTGTGTATTTCAGCAGAAACCACACTATAATGAATACACCTACGGCTAAAGTAACTTCCATATAGGTTACTGTGGTTCCTGGGACAGGTATTCTCACAAACCTTAGTGCGTAATGTAGTGCGTCTGTTCTCAAGAACTGTTTCGCTTGAACACTTAATCCTCTGAGGGGTTCCGAAACTAGGTAGTTGAATGAGAAGTAGGCAATATAGTTAAGGATTAGTGTGGAGGCAACCTCATCGATTTCCAGAAAAGCTTTCAGCGACCCTGCTATGAGTGCCCATAAACCTCCTAAGAGTATGGCGACAAGTATCATGAGGCCCTGCCCAAGAGGAGGCGCCATGTGAAGGACTGAAATAACAGGCTTCGTTGGGCTAGCATCCAGAATCATGACTCCAGGCATAGCTTGGTATATTGGGAGTTCAGAGGGACTTATGTAATAGGATGAGGCAGCTACGAACACACCTATATAGCCTGCACCAATCATTCCCCAAATCATCTGACCTTCAGCACCAATGTTCCATACAGCTCCCGAAAACGACAGAATTAAGGCTGCTCCCAGTGCGGTCAGGAGAACGAAAGACCTGAGTATTTGTGGGGACATGAAAGAGGTTGCAATAGTGGAGAAGTAGATGTCTGGGGGAACTCCTACCCCGTAAAGAACTAAAGCTGAGAGAAGGATTCCAATAATGATTGAGATTAATGGAATAATTATTCCTCCGAAGGGTAATGGCTTAATCCTTCTTATTACAACTACTCTCATGCCTACATCACCATTAACCGTTCAATCTCTTCCCTTACGGCTTTCTCAGCTGGAAAAACACCGACGATTTTTCCTGAATTCATAACCATTATAGTGTCACTGAGCTGCATAACCTCATCAAGATCCTCGGATGCGAAAAGAACCCCTATCTTTTCCTTTATGGCTTTCGACTTGATTACTTTTCTAACCATTATTGCTGTAACTTCGTCCAAGGCTCTCGTAGGGTTATATGCTATCAACATCTTCTTAGAGACTTCTAGCTCTCTGGATACAAGGACTTTCATTAAGTTACCTCCTGAAAGAAGCTTAACCTGTGTTCTGCTAGAGGGAGTCACTATCCGGTATTCGTCTATTAGCTTCTTAGCTAGCTCAGCAATTCTTTTCCATCTTATAATCCTCTTAGAGATTGTGGGAAGCATTGCCAGATTTTCCTCGATTGTATTATCCATCGAGACACCGAATTTCAACGGCTCATCAGGTATGTAACCAACCCCGAGAGACCTTATTCTTCCGGTACCCTTATGGGTTATATCCTCAAGCTCTCCATTGCTCTTTATGAAGATTCTGCCTTTATCCACCTTCCTCAAACCTATAACGCTCTGAATAAGCTCAAGTTGCCCATTCCCAGCAACGCCTGCGATTCCTATTACTTCCCCAGGCCTTAGCTTGAGAGAAACACCTTGCACCGCATAAACACCATAATCCCCATATACCCAGACATCCTTCACTTCGAGCAGTGTTTCATTCAATGGTTGTGAGAGTGGAAGTCTCTCATAGGTTATTTCATTTACTCTCTCCCCAAACATCATTTTACGAATAGTGTCGATTGTTGCTTCCTTCTTCACCACTGTCCCGATAACTTTACCTTTTCTCAGAACTGTAATCCTGTCAGCGGCCTCAATCGCTTCAGGGATTTTATGGGTGATTAGTATTACAGCTCCGCCCTTACTGGTGAATTCACGCATAAACTTGTAGAACTTCTTCTTTTCAATAAGAGGAAGGAATGTTATAGCTTCGTCAAGGATAATTACTTTAGCTCCCAAGATCACGGCCCTGAGAAGCTCGACCAGCTGCTTCTGCGTATAGCTTAGTTTCCAGACTTCGGTCTCAGGATCTATCTTTATTCCAAGTTTCTCTCCTTCCTCGATCAGGTATTTATGAATGTTCTTGACTCTGGAAATCAGCCTGTATTTAGAAAGACCTAGAATAATGTTTTCCGATATCGTGAGACGCTCAATAATTTGAGGGGTCTGTGAAACAAGGGAAATTCCATACTTGATTGCTTCTCTAGGATATGTTATCTGAACTTTCTTGCCCTGTATAAGTATGTCTCCTTCATCTGGAACATATATTCCGTAGAAAATCTTGACTAGAGTGGATTTCCCTGCACCATTTTCTCCAAGAAGAGCATGTATTTCTCTGGGGTAAATATCGATTGATACTTTATCGAGTGCTAGTGTCCCAGGGAACTTCTTAACTATATTCCTAGCTGAGAGAAAAGGAAGAGACTCCTTATCGGAGGAAAGCCCAAGTGTTTTCTCAAAAAAAGGTTTTTGTGCTTGTAAATCTTCCATCAAGTTATCACCCTTACCCGCCTAATAGGACGACCCAGTCAACAAACCAGTCCATGCTCCACAGGTCATCGTGTCCTAGGCGCACGCCAGCAGGGATGTTAACTTTCTGTGATGGATCAGAGATCTTATAGCCGCTAATAGGACCGATGAATGGATCGACCGATGGAGCTATGTGGTAGAACCCTTCCTTGCCGCCTATCTCTATGGAGGTCAGGTTCTCATACTTGTGTGGAGCTACTCCTTGTAGAGGGGTCTGTATTGGCGCGTTCTTCATTATTTCATACCTAAGCATTGTGTAGGTATATACGTCCTCATCTCTTCCTGTCAGATCGTCATGGACAACAATACTCTTAAGCTCATTATCAAACTTCGGGTTGATGTACATTACCGTGCCGTTGGGGAATATGTGGGCTCCCAGTTCGACCGCACCAGAGTTGAGGAGATACCAGTAGTCAACGTTTTCTAGATTTGTTGGTGTATAGATCCCTGCTTTAATCTTGCTGAGTATGTCCGCATATATAACCTCCCACTTGACAAGCTGGCCGCTTATCACAACGTCCTTACCGTAGACCCATCCAGGACTATAGTGGCTGAAGACGTAAATCTGTTTGCCTTCCTGCTCATAGAGCTGTTGAGCGTACTCAATGATTGCGGTGGAATCCTCAGTAAATGCAATTACGTCGACGTCATACTGGTTTACCAGTGTTTGGGCTGCCTGCCTGGCCTTATCAGGTGCGAACCATGCACCTAGCTCTATAGCGTATACAGTTATGTTCTTTCCGAGTTTATCACCAATTTCTTTTGCGCCTATAGCGAAGGCATTCATATGTCTAGTGACTTCAGGGGTAAAGAAGCCACCTATATATCCTATATGCCCAGTCTTTGTTAGGGCTCCTGCTAGAAGGCCGTTCAGGTAGTATATCTGGTAGAAGTCGGCGAAGTAGGTCCCCATATTCTTGTATCTTAAATAGCCACTGCAGTGGAAGAACATTAAGTCTGGATGGATCTTTGCTTCGTCAAGTGTCCCTTCCATGAAGCCGAAGGATGTTGTGAATATCACGTTGTATCCCTGGCTTATCAGAGTCTCTATTTTCTCCTTTTCTTGACCTTCGGGAACGTTCTCAATATAGGTGGTCTCTAGCCAGTCTTTAAAGAGTTCCGCAGTGACCCTTCTACCTAAGTCATGGGCGTAGGTCCATCCGAAGTCACCTACAGGTCCTATATATATGAAGGCTGCCTTAACTTTCTCTGGTGGAGTATAGGGAGGCGGTGTAGTTATCGTCCCTGTTGGGGTGGGAGCACTCATCGTACCTGCGTAGTACGCGGCAACTCCTACAATTATTAGTGCTATAATGAATCCAGCCCATAATACGACCTTGGACAAGGATATCACCACACACAATACTTTATGTGCTCCCTTAAAAAAATAGTTGAACCTAATACTGGAGTTCTGTACGCTTTTTCTTTCTATAATTCTTTAAAGAAATTATACTTGATTTAATTAAAGAGTGAAGCAAAAAGAATCTTTTGACCACTCATTGACCACTTGAATAAGTTAAAGAATTATAGAGTGAACCCCGAAAGTAACACGGTGAGATATATGTGTCCATCAGATGAAGAAAAGAAAAAACAGGAAGAGGAAGAAATTAGGATTAAGATACCCAAGGTAAGGATAGAAGCAGAGAGTGAAGATGAGAAAGATATCGAGGAGCTTAGGGAAGTACTGAAGGCGATTTCTGACTTCATTGAGAGTCTCAAGAAACCCTTGGAAGAGCTGCTAACCATGGTCATGGAGCAGCTGAAAGGGGAAGTTCTAGGTAAGGACGTTGCCGAATTCTATAAGTCATTGATTGATGCCGGGATGGATAAGAAAATAGTTGAGGAAATGACGAAGTCCTACTTCGATGAGCGACTGAAAGCAGCTAACGTAATAGGTACATTAGTTGAGAGCCTAGGTAAGTGGAAAGGATTTAAGTCCGAGGAGCTAGCGGAGAAGCTTAAGGAGCTAAAGAAGCTTAAGGAAGCCCCTCCCAGTAAGGAGAAAGAAGAGGAAGAAGAAGGCGGGGGAAAGGAGGAGTAACCTGCTAACTCACCCATTGACGGGAATTGATATTGAAAGGAAAAAGAAGCGTTGAGGAGCTGCTGGAAAATGTTTTGGAAAGATTGGAGAGGCTAGAGAACATTATAATGAGCCTTTCAATAGATCCTGTCTCCTCTCTTGCTGTTGAGCTTGCCCTTACCTATACGCAGCCAGCATACAGGGCAGTGAGGCTGGCCCAGAAAATAGTTGAGTTAGAGAGAAGACTCGGTCGTCACGACCCAATATCAAGAGTGATTATAGAAGTACTTGTAGCTACAGATAGACCGTTAAGTATAAGCCAATTAACTAGGGAAATCCGAAGGATTCGTGGAAGTGCTTCCAGAAGGATAATCAGTAGTAGGTTAAAGGAGTTGGAGAAGAAGGGAATAGTCGAGATTGAGAGTGCGGGGAATAAGCGATTAGTAAAGCTGAAGAAAGTGAGGCGGGATGATGAGTATAAGGAAAACGCTCCGTAAAATTTACTACATATTTTCTAGCACTACCTATGTTTTGGTCATAGTTTTATCAATTATTGATTCTTTCTTTTATTTAACCTTTAAGCTCGGGTTCTTCAAGTTAAGGAACAAGACCTTGTTCAGTCTCCTACTCCTAGGCAAAGGACTGCCTAGGAACCTCGCTCATGAGTTGAAGCAGGCGTACACTCAAGAACTGAATAGAATTTCTATAATGGACCTTGTTAAGAAGGGAATTAATCTAGGGTTTTCCAACATAAAGCTAGGCAGAAAAGGACGAAGCTTCTTTTAACTCTATTTATTACGTTGATAAGGTGAGTTTTTGACCGATATACTGGTTGTGCTGCTAAATAAGGACAATAAGGAAGGTTTAGAACAGGCACTACGTTCTTTAACAAATCAGCAGGAATGCCGAATATGTGAGTGCTTTGATGTACTAATAATGGACGGTGACTCGAGAGACGGTTCTAGGGAGGTTGGTGAGCGTTATAGAAAGAAATTTCCGTGTATAGTGTTTAAGGTTCAAGAGGTTAAAGGTGGTGTAGGACCTGCTAGAATTGAAGCAGTGAGATACGCCCTAGATCATAACTATAAATATATAGTGTGGGGTGATGCGGAGAACATCTATGAGCCCACATATCTTAAGGAGCTGACAGATTGCTGCCGGACCGAAGGTGATGTGATTTCAGGTAAAACAGTTGTGAGACATGAGTCGATATGGTCGAAAATGTTTTACTGGTATCATGCCTATCACCTTATGTTCAGTTACGTTAGGAAAAGGCATGCTCCCGGGAACAACAAAATTGTTAGAAGGGACGTCTATAGCGTCACCAATTATGTTCCTTCATTGAGAAGTGATGATTTTTACTTCAGCATTCAGGCTCTAGGGAAAGGAATAACTTTTGGATATTGCCCATCAGCCATTGCTTACGTATCTGTCCCTAAGACCTATGAAGGTGTTAAATTCTGGCAGCGATCTAGGGTGAGGGGGCTCATTGAAGGAATCTATATGCTTGGTAAGCTCTTCCCTCCAGATCTTATACCATGGACAATCTTTGCCATAGCTCCGATAGGACTCCTTATAGCTGTGATTGCACAACTCCTCATTCCTCCCACTTTTCTCGAATCCATTCTTCTCTGGGCAGGTATAGGAGCATACCTCTTCCTGATTTCTTATCTGTTGATTAAGCTCGAGATGTTGGCTAAGAAAGCCTACACCTCACCCTCCCACTTTCAAGGATTTCTAGGATTACTCGGTATGTATCTCCACTCCTGGTTTACAGTTATTTATTCTTTCAAATACATGTGGAGATTCAGAAACAAGAAGAAGAAACTGCGGAAGAAAGCCTTACAGATTTATAGGAAATTCGGTTTTCCTAGGCAAGGAAATTAATAATCTCTTGAGGTATTTGTACGTGGGGCAAGATTTGAGTAATCCCGCACCCTGTGAAATGAGTGAAGAGCTTTCTGAACATATCCTAAAGTATGGGGAGTCAGTTTACGCTATAGTTAAGGAACTGAAGAAAGGGATAGATCTCGTAAGTGATATGAGGACTGGAGAAGCAATGGAAACACTTGCCAACGCAATAAAAGCAGACACCTTTGCGGATAATCTCAGGAGAGAAATTCTGCTTGAGCTTAGAGAAGCCCACGGAGGATACGTTCGAGAGAGAGTTGCAAGACTTGTGAGAAGGCTTGACTTAGTATCTGAATATGCTAAGGAAGCCGCTCGCGACCTTACCCTTATACCATTTCTTGAATTGCCAGCAGAACTGAAGGAAATTATAAGAGAGCTAAGTATTAAGGTTGTCGAAAGTGTTAAGGCCCTCTATAATTCATTGAGGGAACTAATTAATGGAAACACCAAGGACGCCCTCATGTTCTCACATAAGGTTGAGGAAATCGAGGAGGAAACAGATGAGGTCTTTTTAAAGGGTAAGCGAGCCCTTGTGAAGTACGGTGAGATAATACATAACCCGGCCGTAGTCTACATGGTTATATCACTCATGCAGTCTCTGGAAAATGTTACTGATTTTGCGGAGGATGCAGGTGACTACATAAGAACACTTGCCCTGAGAGGGCAAGGATGTTAAATAAACATTATGAGTAATGTGTAGATCCCTGCTGCACCAGCTGCAACAACGGGCACTGCTATAGCCCACGCTCCAAATATTTTCAGAAGGGTTCTGACATTCACAGCTCTTATACCTCTAGCTAAACCTACCCCAGACACAGCCCCAACTATAGACATCGTAGTTGATACAGGCATCCCAAGCCTTGTCAGAATAAGTACTGTTAAGGAGGCAGCTAGCTGAGCCGTGAAGGCGGAAGCGAAGGTCAAGGTAGTTATTTCTTCACCGATAGTGCCGACAACTCTGGAACCCCAAGAAAGAATACCTATCGATATACCTGCAGCGCAAATCACCAGCATTACAAGATCAACATTTACTGAGGAGGGAACAATTCCTTCCTTAAGCGCGAGATATATGGCTGTGAGGGGCCCTGCTGAGTTGGCGACATCATTTGCTCCATGGCTGAAAGACATGGAGGCCATAGCCACTACCATAAGAAGGTAAATAATTCTATTTCTTCTGTCTGCAGAGCTAGCACTTTGCGAGGCAAGTAATGCAAGAAAAAGAAGGATAGCAACAACGCCCAGAACTCCTGAGATCATTATAGCAAAACGAATATCAGAAAGTTTTAGAGTCTTCACCATTAATAGAAAAACAGTGGAAAAAACCAAGAGAAATACGGAGGACCACCCTATATGGATCATAAGTCTCTCTTTCCGAAACATTCTGCTGTAAAGCAAATACAGAGCCATTGCTATTAAGGCAGAAGCTAAGGGAAGGATTGCCCAAGAAATAAATATCGTAGAGACAAGTCCCCAGTCAATGCTTCGAATACCTAAAGCAGCTAAGCCGAAACCTATCACACCACCTACAATACCTTGACTTATTGACATAGGTATTTTCAGTATTGAAGCCCCTAAAACCCAAAGGCCTGTGGCGAGCAGAGCGCCAATCATCCCTGCTATAATCACCTTCGGATCCTCTATTTGTGTTACATCAACTATACCCTTCATCAAAGTTCTTGAAACGAATGACCCGAAAAGCACAGCGCCAAGGAAGTCGAAGAGAGCAGCTATTACCAGCGCTTTCCTCAATGAGATTATATGGGCCCCTACCGCGGTGCCTATGGCATTTGCTGCATTATTAGATCCATTGTTCCACGCAAGAAAGAAGGCAACCCCTACCCCCACCACCAGCCAGATGATCCACAGCGTGATTAACACCTGATCCAACATATGGCATTTAGTAAACTACGCTAAATAAAGAATTTGCTGAGACACTATTTAAATTATTCTGGGAGTCCATACTTTAAAGGTAGTCCTTTCTTGTTAAGGTCTTTATAATTTCCTCAGTTTCGCGAGGTGAGAAAGATTTCTGCCTAACCTTATCATCAAGTTTCTTAATCCCGAACATGTAGGAGTAGTTGCTGAGTATTTTTCTTTGCCCAACCCACTCGATTAGTGGTATCGGCTGCTCAAAGAATCCATAGTTACCCTTCTCCGCAAGAATAACTACTGGAAGATCCCCTATGCGGGCATAGTGTGGGGTCATAGTGATTTTCTCTCCATAAATCTTGACAGCCTCCTCCCAGATCTTTGCTGTTCCTTCCTTCCTTATATTGATATCGAGTTTGGATGCGAATTGTGTTATGTCAATAACCTTATCTATCTTCATGTAGGCAACAACGTATATTCCTCTCTCGACTCTCATGAAGGTTCTTCTGATTTCCGTGAAGCCCTTCTTTCTAGAGAAGAATTTAGGGGGATACTTGGCCAACCCAGCAGCGAAGAAGAGGTAGCAATCGTTTTCACACTCCCTGAATGTCCTAGGTATTCTTCCCCCGCCCGATCTCCAGAAGTCACTGTAGACTCCTATATCAAGTCGTGGATCCCAGTGAGCGACAATTTGATTAACTCCATAGCTTGATCCACCGACTAAAACATAGTCCAGCGGAAGGTACTTACTTAGTTTACACCTTCCACATCTGCACGGTATTTTATCGTAAACAAAATTTAGGGCATAGTCTACATTATGAAACTTTCCTAGAAAGTCTGGAATAGGTAATGCTTCGTAGCACTTCTCGAAGTAGGGGGAGTAGTAACCCCCATCCGCAGTTTCGAAAAATACCCGCAGGAGTAGTGATGGCCCATACTTCTCCATTTCCTTTCCTTCTGAAAACTGTGTCGCGATATTATTAAGCTATACTCTAGTAGTAACATCTCCTACCTGCTGTTTTCATCTTTCTTGAGCTCTTCATTAACGGCATTGATTATTCTCACTAAATCATTCAGAACCTCTGAAATTTCATCGGAATCCAGTTCACTAACTTCAATCATGCCTATGGCCTGCTTAACGGCCCTCTCAAAAGCTTCACGTTTAGTTAATCCCCTTTTTCTCCAGTGCCTATAAAGCCTGAGGGCTGATATTATAGCCCCTTCCACGTATCTTTTCTTTGTTTCTTTCTCAGTTAGTCGCAAGCCTTAAGCACCTTGCACACTAATTGATTCTATACAACTATATATAAAGTATAGCATAGGAGTGCTCATGAATGCAATCCTAAATTACCCCAGAACTCATTAATGTATGGGTGTTGGATTGGAACTTAGGCGTCCCTACATTATCGGTGTTGTTCATGTAGGACCTCTTCCCGGTTCTCCACGCTATTCAGGCGGATTCCAAGAAGTTTTGAGTGAGGCGCTGGATAATGCTAAAAAACTTGAGGATGGCGGGGTTAATGCAGTAATAATTGAGAATTTCTATGACGCACCATACCCTAAAAATAAGGCTGATGAAGCGACCATTGCTTCAATGGCAATCATTGTTAGTGAGGTGGTTAAAGAACTCTCAATACCCGTAGGTGTAAACATTCTGCGGAATTGTGGTGTTGATTCAGTTACTGTTGCTACGGTTGCGGAGGCATCTTTCATCCGGGTTAATGCCCTCTCACAGACGATTGTGGGGGACCAGGGAATCATGGAACCGATATCTCACGAATTGTTTCAGAGAATGAGGTACCTGAATTACTATCCTGAGGTCTTTGCTGATGTGGATGTTAAGCACGGGATGCCTTTAGTTAAGAGGCCTATCAAGGTTGTGGCTAGAGAGGCAGTGGAGCGGGGTGGGGCTAGATCAATTATAGTAACAGGGATTGCCACGGGCAGCCCTCCAGAAGTAGAGGATGTAAGGAAAGTTAAGGAAAGTGTTGAAGTCCCTGTTCTGGTGGGAAGTGGGATAAATCCCAGCAATGTGTGTAAATATTTGGCGTTTGCCGACGGGGCTATAGTTGGCACTTACTTCAAGGAAGGGAGATTAATCAGTAAGTCGAGAGTTCAGAAGCTTATTGAGGCACTCCGGAAGTGCTAAACCCTGGATAGGCAGGCTTATTTTATTATCTTTTTTGTATTAAATGGGAGGGCCTATGGGCTATGAAGCGGTTCTAGTACAGCTACTGATGGCGCTGGGGCTAGCCCTAATTGTTGGTAAAGCTTTTGAGGAGCTGTTTGCTAGGATTAGGTATCCTCCTATTCTAGGGGACTTGGTTGCAGGAGTCCTCCTCGGCACGGTCTTCAATATCTTCCCTAAGGGAGAAGCGGTCGATGCATTCGCCTGGTTTGGAGTCACGTTACTCCTCTTCTATGCAGGTCTTGAAACACGCTACGGAGAGTTTATGAAGTCTATCCGGCGGGCGGGCTTGGTCACTATTGGTGAGGCCCTAGCCGCATTCGGTTTGGGAACCCTAGTAGGTCTAGCTATGGGATATTCACTAGTTTCTTCACTATTTCTAGGAACTATACTTGAAGCTACATCAGTAAGTCTTACTGTGAGAACCCTCATGGATCTGGGGAAGTTGAGAAGCCTCGAAGGAACGGCAATTCTGGCCATAGCTGTGCTGGATGACATTAGCTCCCTCCTAACGATTGCGGTCGTTACATCTTTTGCCCTTCTGCATCAAATTGAGGTGATTAACGCAATACAGATTGCAGCCATCGCGCTTGGCTTCTGGATAGGTGTGGTTTTCTTGTTTCATAAAGTTAACAATAGAATCGTAAAGTTTTCGAGGAAGCTCAGAATTACGGAGCCCACACTTACAGTATTGCTTGGGATTTTCGCTTTGCTTGCCGTAACAGCTAAAGACTTCCGAGTTTCTCCTCTAATTGCTGCTTACGCTACTGGTCTAGCGTTCTCTGATGCAAGAGGTATTCAGCAGGCAGTGGATAAAATTAAGTCTATGGCCGTAGTTTTTTCAACTATGTTTTTCGTGAACTCTGCTGCTAGGATCGATTTCTTAACCGCTCTGAAGCCTGAGTACGCAGTTTTCTATGCATTAATGATTGCGGCCGCTTTCGCAGGCAAGCTTCTCGGAGGGGGTTTAACATCATTCATAGTTGGGTACAGCAAGTGGTCTGCCTTAAGAATAGCAGCAGGTCTATTCCCTAGAGCAGAGTTCTGTATTATTGCGGCAGTAGCTGGGCAATCGCTGGGAGTTATCGGGCCGGAAGCGTATTTCTCGGCAATCCTTATAGTTCTTATCACGAACTTTGCGGCTCCTCCACTTCTTAAGCTGGTATTTTCCCACGGTCCTCCCTCTGCGTTACGTTCATGGAAACTCATATCTTTGAAGAAAAGGGGGGTGGGCTGAATGGGCCGCGAAAAATTTGAGGAAATGGAGAAGGTATTCTTCGCGGTGTTGGAGAAGCTTCATGAGAGGGGAATAGGAGAAATAATTAAGAAGCATAAGGACCTTCTTCCTCGACATATTATTGTTGGTGAGGTTGCGAGAGTTAGAGACCTAATTATCAGCGCTTTCGATGGCGTAGAGTACTTCATAGTGATGTCTAGGAAAGGTAAGATTGTGGGACTCATTAAAGACACGGACCTAATTTACCTACTTCTAGCAGGTGAAACCCATTACACAACTTTCCCGCCTATGGATAAATTATCAATCCGGAGAGAAAGAATACCTATAGATGTCGCTGCCCAGTTTGTGGCTGAGGAAGTGATGCGTAAGAACCCTATACTTCTTGAAGAGGCAGATCTTGTGGTTGATTTGCTTCTCCATATGAGGATGAGTAGGAGTCACGCAATAATTGTTGTGGACGAGAAAGGGAAGCCAATAGCGGTTATGGATGAACATACATTCCTGAAGCTTATGAAGGAGGAGATGAAGGCAGAGTTAAGTAAGTTTAAGTGATCACTTTTTTGAACGGATTGATTCCAAAATTTCCTTAGCTACATCGATTCTAATTTCTCCGCGCTTAAGCATTTCCTCAACCACTAGATCCACTTCCTTCCCTGTGGCTCCAGCCGTTATTGCAAGCTGTCTTGCATGGAGCTTCATGTGGCCCTTCTGAATACCTTCAGTAGCCAATGCTCTTAAGGCCGCTAAGTTCTGAGCTAAACCTACAGCTCCCATTATTTCCGCCAACTCTTTAGCTGTCTGGACCCCTAGAATTTTCAAGGAAAGTTTCGCCACGGGATTAACCTTCACGGCCCCACCAATAATTCCTACAGCCATAGGCATCTCTAGATAACCAACTAAGTTCCCATCGCGATCCTTCTCCCACACTGTGAGGGGCTCGTATCTTCCGTTCCTAGCTGCATAAGCATGAGCACCGGCCTCAAGGGCACGTGTATCTTGGCCTGTAGCTAAAGCAACTGCAATTACGCCATTCATTATTCCCTTATTATGGGTAGCCGCCCTGTAAGGATCTCCGGCAGCGAAGGCCCATGCATACACTATGCCATCAACAGCATCTTCCTCACCAACAGCCTCCTTAGGAACCCTGGTCCATGCCCTAACCAGCCTCCTATCTGCAAGATTAGAAAGTATTCTCAGGTACACCTTCCCCCCTGTCCATTTCTCTATCAGGGGAGCTACTGCCTCAGCCATAGTGTTGACAGTATTTGCACCCATAGCATCTCTAACATCCACAATAAGATGGGTTATGACCATCGGGCCGGCAGGTGACTCAATAATCCTTACCTCAACATCTCTGACGCCGCCCCCGACCTTAATAAGGACGGGATTAGTGGAATTTGCTACATCAATAAGCTCGCTCTTACGGCTAAGAATAACATACTTGGCTGTATAGGGGGAGGGCACATTAACAAGCTGTATCTGAGCGATCATGAGGGGATCGGTGGCCTCAGCTATTATGCCGCCTCCTGCCCTCGTCATTTTCGCTGCATTAGAGGCTGCAGCCACAACCGAGGGTTCCTCGATCGCCATCGGGATAAGGTACTCTTCCTTATTGATCACGAAGTTAGTGGCTATGCCCAGAGGAATACCTAGAATCCCCACAACGTTCTCAATCATTCGGTCAGCTGTATCTATTGGTAGAGGGGTGGCTTTCCGCAGCAGCTCCAGATCCTCTTCCGTTAGGTTCGCGAGCTCTCTTAGCTTATCGATTCTCTCGGAAACGGATAACTTATGGTAACCTGGAATACGTGAAGTTTTCACCATACTAACTGCCCAAGTATCCTTACCTACCTCAATAAATTACCTTTCTACTTACTCCTCAGCTTCTTAACAAACTCCTTATAATTCCAGATAGACCTCGTCTCGGCAGGATTTATTCCTCTGTTTATCGCTGTCTTCACTGAAGCGACCCCCACTATCTGAGACCACAGCAATATGTTCTTGAGGTAAGCATCTGGTGAGGCAGCTTGTTCCAGCAAGATTTCCTCCGTATCAACCCCTTGCTCCTGCATGTACTTGGCTATGTATGCAAGTATCTTGTCTTTCTTCTCTCTAAACACGACGCTGGCAACCGGCCCAAACCACCTCTCCCAACCTACAATGTCGTTATGTGCGCTTTCAGGATAAACATTGATGAGGGAAAGGGTTTTAGAGTTTTCATTAAATTCATCTTTAGCCCTCAGCGCTAATGGGTAGTATTTCTGATTAACTACCCAAACAGGAATCTTGGAGGACAGATGCTTAACTAGTTTCTCACTCCACGTTTCAATGAATTCCTCATCATCAAGAATGTTCATTGCCTCCTCCACATATTCCGACAGCCGTCTCTCCATATTCAGCATCTGCAACAATCTTAAGACCCCGGTAAGGAGGGCTGGAAGGGATGACCTTGGGGCTCGGCCTCCGGGAATCTTAATAAGTGGATATCCTTCCCTAATCATCAGTTCGGCAAGTTTACCCCCAGAAGTTACGGCAGAAACAAAGCATCCTCTATCGAGGGCTTTCCTCAGGACTTCAATTGTTTCCATAGTGTTTCCAGAGTAGGAAATACCTATAACCACCCATCCCTTCCTCACCCATCGGGGTAGCTCAAAATCCTTTACTATAGTTAGGGGTACGTTCACCACCTGCTTCAATATCTCGTAGACTATGTCGGACACTATACCAGAACCCCCCATCCCTGCCAGCACTATTCCTTCAGTGCCCTCAGGCACGGCCTCATTCATTATTTCCTTCGAAAGGGTTGAAGAAATAAGCCTCTTCCAGTCAAGGTACTGTCCCATAAAATCATCTGCCTGCATCTTCCATCCCCTTCAACAATTTATGGTGAATACTTTAAAAGGGAATTTCTTTATCTTAAGCAACTTAAGGAATGAATTCTACTTTATTCATAGAGGCTTCTACTTTTTAAGTAATGGCGGCATATGAGATTCTTAACGGTGTGTAAATACCATGTCTAACTTTAAAGACTTTGAAAAGGCATGGAAAGGGAAAGATAAGACTGTAGGTCAGCAGATTAAGAGCGTGTTCGTGAGGGACAAGCCGTTAAGGTATAAGCTGGCGATGGCTCATTACAAGATTAACTCTATGAACAGGAGGCTTGAGGTTTATCTGGAGAGACTTAAGTCTAGGGATAAGGAGCTCTTCCAGAGGGTGGTCGATGCGTTAATAAGCAAGGACACTATGAGGGCCTCCATCTACGCTAACGAGGTTGCGGAAATAAGGAAGGTTGCGAAGGCCGTGTTCATGGTTCAGGTAGCCTTAGAGCAGATAGGTCTGAGGATAGAGACTATTAGGGAGATAGGTGAAGTAGCTCTCTACTTAGGACCCATAGTTGGGGTAGTTAAGGAGGTAAGGTCAGCAGTTAAGACGGTGTTGCCAGAGATAGGGATCGAGCTTGGCGAAGTTCAGGACATGCTACAGGAGACTGTGATGGAGGCTGGAGAAATGCTGGGCACTGGCAGCACAAGCGTGTACGCTGGGCCGGACGCCAGGAAGATCATAGAGGAGGCGAAGGTTGTAGCGGAGCAGAGAATGAAGGAAGCATTCCCGTCACTGCCCGCAATACCTGCAACACCTTCAGGGCAGCAGGAAACTCATGTAGGTGCGGAAAGCCCATAAAACTAAATTTTCTTTCTTTTGCGAATAAATCAGTCGTCAGACTGAACCGGTTTTCTTATATGGTTTATTATTACGTCGATTAATAGTTGATAGGGAGAGTAATGGTATTTAACCTGATAATTACGCATGAGCCAGGGCTTGATAATTATCGTTGGGCTCGGAACCAGATAAGGCAGCTCATTGGGGAAGGTCTCAGATATATTTCCTCCTACCAGTCTGTAATTCTTTATGATGTTGATGAGGATCCCCATGAGGTCGCGAGAAGGCTTAGGGAAGCTCTCTCAGGCCAGGCAACACCCATAATTAGGGCAATACCTATTGACTATGTAACCCAGCCATACATAGATGATGTGGAGGAAGTGGTTAAGGAAATCTCGGATAAGATCCCGCCGCAGCATACATTCAGAATAACTCTAGAGGGGCATCTCTACATGTTGGAAGGTGGGAGAAGGGTTCGGCTACATACAATCGATTCCATTAGAGTGCTGGCAAAACATATTGATAGGGAGGTTAATCTTGAGCATCCTGACACAGTTCTCTACATAAAAGTGGTTAAATACATGAGAGGGAGGAGGAAGGCAGGAATATCCCTTCTTAAGCCAGAAGAGCTTAAGAGGGTATCCTTATGACTACCTGGTTCGGGACAGCCGGCATAAGAGGGACTTATCTCGAGGATGTCACTCCAGGCCTGGCCACACTGGTTGGTAAAGCAATCACTGCATATCTAAAAGCAAGAAAGATAGCTCTCGGAGGAGACGCTAGAACTACAACTCCTTTACTGAAGCATGCCGCGGCCGTTGGAGCCATGTATATAGGTAGTGACGTTATTGACTTAGGCATAATCCCCATGCCTGTACTTCCTTGGTGGGTTAATAGGGGAGACTCAGATGGGGGGATCTACATAACTGCTTCACATAATCCACCCACTGATAACGGAATAAAAGTATTTGATGGGGAAGGGAGAGAGTTCACCCGCAGCATGGAGGAAGAGCTAGAGAGCTTAATGAAGAAAGGTTCTTTTCAACCGGCTTCATGGAAGGAGGTCGGTACGCTAACAAGGCAAGATTCCCTCAGGGAATACATTGATGAACTTGTCTCCTTCGATATGCCTGAAAACCCTAGAATAAGTCCACGTGTTCTGGTAGACACTGCCAATGGTCCATCCGCATTAGTCACTCCCCATGTCCTGCGGTCTTTGGGGGCAGATGTTATTACATTTAATTCAGCGATTGATGGCTACTTTCCCGGCCGTACACCTGAGCCTCGTCCAGATGTTTTAGAGCCCTATCTTCCGTCAGCACGTGAGCTCGGGGTACATGTGTTTCTAGCACATGATGGTGATGGAGACAGGCTAGCGGTACTCGACCCTGTCAAAGGCTTCATTAAGCAGGACCATTTAATAGCGCTCTTAGCCAAAGAGAAGCTTTCACAGAGAAAAGGCACAATTATAGTTTCGATAGATGTGGGAAACGCAGTAAGGGATGTAGTTCATGATATGGGAGGAAAACTTGAGGTTGTAAGGCTGGGAAAGATACATGAGGGACTAATCAAGAATCCTTCCGCATTAATGGCTGCTGAGCCTTGGAAACTTATTGACCCTTCGTGGGGGCCATGGATAGACGGGATGCATCAAGCATCCCTAATAGTCAAAATGATTATTGAGAGCGGCAAGAAAATAGGGGAATTAATGAATACCGTACCCAACTATCCTCAAGCAAGATTCTCAATTAAAGTCCCCAAAGGTATTAGAGATGCCGTATATGAAGCCCTCCTAAATAAGGTGAAGCAACTTGATAAGGGAAAAGGGAAGGTGCAGACGATTGACGGTTATCGACTTGATTTACCTAATAAGACTTGGGTTCTTGTGAGGAAGTCAGGTACCGAGCCTAAGGTAAGGATATATGCCGAAGCAAAGAAATCCAGTACTCTCGAGAATCTGGTTAATGAATTAATTAAGGAAGCTAAGAAAGCTGTTTCCCCGGAAGATAGGGGTAAACTCATCATTGAGGGAAAGATAATTTACTAAGAATAGGGGATGGAGACTAGATGCGTCATATTTCTCCTATTTCTTTGGAGGAGGCGCTTAAGAAAATAGACCTTGACGTAACTTCCTTACCTCAAGAGATTCTCCCCGTTGAGGAGTGTGTGGGTAGGATAGCTGCGGAGGATGTGAGAGCGGTAAGTGATGTTCCCAAGGAAAATTTTGCCAGGTTCGACGGTTATGCCACATTTCGTCCACCTGGGAAAGGAGAGAAATTCATTATCGTTGGGGAAAATGTTGAAGCAGGCATTAAGTCTTCGGATAAGGCCGTAGAGACTAGGACTGGGGTTTCTCTACCTGATGATGTATGTGCTGTTCTGCCTTTAGAGTTTGTAGAATTTAGGAACGGATCCTTGATTCCTCGAAGGAGCGTACCCTGCGGGTACGGGATCGTGAAGAAGGGAGCTGTTCTAAAAAAGGGAGAGTCCCTACTAGGGAAAGGAGATCTGATTTACCCAGAGTATTTGAATATATTATCTGAAGCAGGAATTAGAAAGCTGAAGGTTTGCAGAAAGCCGAGGATTCTAGTTGTTCCCACCGGAAGCGAGTTTGTTTCCGGAGAAAAACCTGAAGTTACAGGGAAAATGATAACCCACATAATTAATGATTTAGGGGCAGAGGCATTTTATCATCCCCCACTCCCAGATGATGCTGATAAAATTGGGGGCGTAATTAAGGAAAGAATGGAAAGATTCAATGCAGTGGTAATTATAGGCGGATCAGGTTTTAGTAAAAAGGATTATTCATGGAGTTTCAGAACAAAGATCGGCGGTAAAGAAGTATTTAGAGGAGTAAAGATGAGGCCGGGAAGGACTACATCTTTATTCACTGTAGGCTCGAAGCCTGTGCTAATAGTTCCCGGTTTTCCTTTAGCTGCCTACACATCAACGATAATTATCGGTGGTGCATTAATTGAAAAGCTTAGGGGTCTTACCCCAAGAATAGGTGCTATACCCGTTTCTAGAGTTAGGGTGGCGGAATCTTACAGCAGAATCGATATGGAGAGTCATGAAATTGTCTTTCTGAAGATGAAAGATGAAGAGGCTTGGCCTCTTAACGCAGAGGATCTAAGGGAGAAGCTCTTTCTAGAAACCCTAAAGTTCACGATCCTTAATCCAGGCAGAGGGAATTTGCGGAAGGGAGATGAGGTAACTCTATATATTAGGCAGTCTTTCAGCTGTCCTCTTCTATAAGGTAGGTCCTCACCCTTCCCTCCTTCCTGATTACGCCTAGAGACTTAGCGGCTAAGGCGAAGGCCTTCCTAGGGGAATGCGAAATACCTATACCTATCTTAATACCTTTCCTCTTTACTAACTCATTAATTACTGAATCCAGCTTCTCCTTTTCTGCAATAACTGCTAAGTTATCACCTCCTAAGTACTGGACAATCGCCGCTTCCTTGAGAGACATAGCATACTCATGGACAACGTCAAGGATTTCGAGATAGGTGAGGTAAGGACCTACTTCCTTCGTTCTCTTGGTGAAGTAATTGAGGTCTGCATGAAAAACAGCTACCTTCCCTCCGCATTTCTCCCTGTCATGATTTCTTCTCTCAAGGACCTCAGGTATAGGTCCACACATGAGCTCAATGCTTACCTCTGTAGGGGTGTATGGCTTCAGCGCTTCAATTAATCCTTTGATATAGCGCTCCCTATCAATTTCCGGAGGCAGTATCATTAGTTGCATATCGTACCTCAGCGGTAATACAAGTCCTTCATATTGAGATGTGAAAAGCTGATTTATTTGATAAAGTTTGGCTTGGGTTGCTTGAATGTACCACTCTCTATCATGCCCTAGAGATTCTGTCCACTCCCTGTAACCCAAAAATTCAAGAAAACCTATTTGAACCATTTTGACCACAAGTCATTGACTAGACGCTACTCAATTACTATAGTGGATCCTTCATAGACACTTTCCTCAAACTCCTTAAGCCTTTTCACCATCTTAATTGCAGCCTCAACTGCCCTTCTCGCGTAGTCCTCAACTCTTTCCAATGCCTGCATTCTTGAGGCTCCAGGACCAATTATACCGAGGGACACAGGCTTAGCGTACTCTAGGGATAAATCCATAAGTTTTCTGGCTGTCTGGCTTGATACTAACTCGTCATGCTTAGTTTCTCCCTGGATGACTGCCCCTAAAGCAACTACCGCATCAACGTCTTCGAGCGTTAGGAGCTTCTGAACAGCTAAGGGGAGCTCGAATGTGCCTGGAACCTTAACTATATGGGTTACCTCAGCATCGAGAAACTTTGCGTGATTAATAGCTTTCTGCATCATTAAGTAAGTCACATCATAGTTAAACTCTGACACGGCCAGAGCAAGCCTTACCATTAACCTCGCCCGAATAAAGAAGTAAGGAGAGGTTAAAAATACCACATTCACTCTTTCGCTGTGAAGAACAGTTTCTCGAGCTCTATTTTCCTAAGTTCCTCGCTAGATGCTTCCTTAATTATTCTTCCACTGACCAACACATATCCTCTGTCAGCTATATCTAGGGCCTTCCTAACGTTCTGCTCCACCAGAAGGATAGTCACTCCCTTCTCCCTTATTTCGAGGATTTTCTTCATTAGGAGTGAAGCGGCCTTGGGTGCTAGGCCCGATGTTGGCTCGTCTAGGAGCAGGAGCTTCGGACGAGACATTAGAGCTCTGGCTACAGCAAGCATCTGCCTTTCTCCACCACTCAACGTTTTTGCTTTTTGGATTCTTCTCCTAGCGATTTCAGGGAACAGCTCGTAGATTTCCTCAATGTCTTTACCTATCTCAGGATCTCTGCCCCTCATGTAAGCGCCCATTATTAGATTATCCTCCACAGTTAGTGTAGGGAAGACATTATCGAGCTGTGGTGCATAGCCTATACCAAGTCTAACTATAGCATATGGTTTAAGCTTGGTTATTTCACGCCCTTCAAAAATTACATTTCCTTTATGAACTGTGGCGATTCCGAATATGCTATTAAGGAGAGTTGTTTTACCTGCACCATTCGGCCCCAAAACAGCCACGATTTCACCTTTCCTGATAGTAATGTTTATGTCGTGAAGCACTTTCATCTTTCCGTAACCGGAAACCAGTTCCTTTATTTCCAACATTACTGAATCCGTTCCACTCATCTTAACCACCTAAGTAAGCCTCTATCACCTTCGGGTCATTAATTACTTCACCGGGTTTACCTTGGGAAAGCAACTTACCGTTATGGAGCACGTATACATAGTCCACAAAGTCCATTAGGACCTCTAGCCTGTGTTCAATTATGAAGAATGTCAGTCCCTCCTCTTCCCTGAGCTTAGTGATGAAGCTGAAGAGCTCTCTCGCGGTAGTGTAAGCGACACCAGCTGCAGGCTCATCAAGGAGATAAAGCCTTGCTTCAGTTATTAGTCCTCTTATAGTTTCTACCATTTTCATATGGGCTGCAGAGAGTTCAGACACTTTAGCATCTATAAGGTCGACCAAGCCAAATTTCTTAAGTAAGTGAACGGCCTTTTCAGCAAGCTGAATTTCCTGTTTCTCCCATGCAGACTTTATCGGGGCTTTAAGAATTCTCTCTCCTTCTTGATGTGGCGGAGTAAGTATTACGTTCTCAAGCAGGGTCAGTGAGTTGAAGAGTCGGGGTATCTGGAATGTTCTGACAATGCCCTTCAGAAATACTTCATTGGGATTTAGTCCATCTATTCTTTCCCCGTTATACCAGACCTCTCCCCTAGTGGGAATATAGAATCCAGATATTACGTTGAAGAGTGTTGTTTTACCGCTTCCGTTAGGACCTATTAACCCTATAACTCCCTTCTCTGGAATTTCTAATGTGACACCATCCAGCGCTTTCACTCCGCCGAAGTGTTTAGCCACATCCTTCACTTCCAGTATGTTCCTCATTCTCTATGCACCTCCTCCTTAAGCAGCTTTCTTACAGCTTTCCAGAGTGGTGTATCAATGGGTTTCTCTGGTATGAGTCCTTTGGGAAGGAACATCAGCACGAGGACTATGAGTAGGCCAACAACCATCCACCTCATGTAGTCCGGGGTGATTGCAGTTATTCCTAAGTTCGGTGTAACAAACGTCAGAATTCTGTCGACGAAGGTTACTATTCCGGCTCCCAGAATTGCACCCCTATTGTTGGCGAGGCCGCCCAGTATCACCATAGCCCATATATTGAAGGTCACTGTAGCGACAAACATGTTGGGGTTGACAGAGCTGAGATAGAAAGCCATGAGTACTCCTGCCACCCCCGCAAACCCTGATCCTATGAAGAGGACTGTTGCCTTAGTTCGGGGGACGTGTTTACCCATACATAGAGCCGCGGTCTCATCATCTCTGATAGCCTTAAGGACTCGGCCGAATGGGGAGTTAACGACTCTCTGTGCATAAAGGTAGACGATTGCTAAAATCCCTAATACGACAATAACGTAGAGCCAGTCTCTTAGTGTCGTATTAGCTACCCACACAAACGGATGAGGTATTCCGGCTATCCCATTAGTTTTGCCGACTGGTTCATAGTTCTGGAGAAATATTCTTAGCAACTCTCCGAAGCTGAGGAGAGTTATTCCAAGGAATGCAGGCCCCACTCTTAATGTTGGGTATGTGAGGAGGTATCCCACCACACCTGCAACTATGAACCCTATGATGAGGGAGAGCACAAAGAGACCTACTGTAAGTGCAGGGTTTTCCCCTCCATACTTCCCTAGAGCAATTATGCCCTCGGTGGTGTAGGGGGGTGATGTAATATTGTGTATTGTAAGAATTGTGTAGGTTGAAATCATTGCTCCAAGGTACGCACCGATAGCGTAGAAAGCCACCTTACCGAAGTTCGCCATACCTGTGAAACCCACCTCCAGGTTGAGTGATATGGAGAGTATTGCGTATATTCCTAGGAAGGTTCCCCAAGAGGCAAGGAATCCAAGTATATCGAACTGAAGCATTATTTCTCACCCCTCCTCTTCTTAATGAATCTGTAGGGGAGCCCTCCCCCAGCTCCCAGAGGCGGGAAGGCTATTATGACGATAAGTAGGGTGGAGAATGTTATGAAAGGCTTGAAACTTGTAGGCACACCGAAATACTGGTTTAGAAGAGCCATTCCTATAGTTTCCGCAGCTGCTATAACGTATGCGCCTACTGAGGTCCATAGCAATGAATTCAATCCTCCAATCACAGCTATAGCAAATATCTGAAGTATGAGGGTGTCTCCCACCTCAGGTGTTGCTATTGCGTAGGATATCCAAAGCATTCCTCCGATCGAAGCTATTCCTCCGGCTAGGAACCACATGAAGTTAAGAACCTTTGAACGCGGAATTCCCGAGATCTCGGCAAGCCCTGGATTATCGGATATGGCTCTAATGGCTTTACCTATGGCTGTTTTCTGGAGAATGATGTATAAAAGCCCCATTAGAAGGAAACTGAAGAAAATAGTCATAAGGAGAGATCCCTTAACCACATAATTACCTACATATAGGCTGGGAAAGTTCTCGAAACGAATCAATTGAGAAATGAGGTTAACTTTAATCACTCTTGAAGCAGCGTCCACTACAGAGTAGAGGAAATACTTATAGAAAATCCAGAGACCCATAGAAGCAATCATTAATATAACGACGTTGGCCCCTCTTTTGCGAAGAGGCTCGAAAACAAAGACATTATCAATCACGGCCATTGTGCCTCCTAGCAGGAAGGCCGCCACGGCCGCGACGAACACGTTCTTTAATCCAATGACTGAATAAAGGAAGACAGCCATGTAGGCACCGTAGGTTATGAAGTTAATGTGCACGAAGTTGATTATTTTGGTTGTTTTATAGCTTAGGGTTAAGGGGACGGCTAGAATCATGTAAATAAGACCTATGTGTACCATCGTGAGTATCTGGTTCGGGTTTATCATTTCTTCCCCGCACCTCCTCAGAGTTAGTATTCTACTTTAGGACCTGTTGGTTTAAAGGGTTTTGTTTAGGAGAAAAATTATTGAAATACTATTGAGCCGCCCTCGTAGGTACCTATATCCATGAATTCGTAGGTGCCCGGCGAGGTCTCCACAACAGTCCATATTGCATAGCTCTGAACGGCCTTGTCGCCGTTTTCGTCGAGAAGCGTCCAGCCGCTTGGTCCGTAGTAGTTCTTAGCAACTGTGGGTAAGGCATTCTTTATCGCTTCCCCGTCATAGTTTCCTGCGTACAGGACAGCCATCCCAGCTATCTGTATGGCGTCGTAGAGGGTTTCGCTGAAGACTGGCGGGTCTTGTCCTGTTGCCTCCTTAAACCTTTCCTTGAACTCCTCATACAGCACGTTCGTCATGGTGACTGGTCTGGTTCCCATGAACTTTACCTGCACTAGGAATGATGCTACTGAAGGGTCAAGGATTTCGGATGCTCCATGTATTCCTTCAGATGGGAACCAACGTACTTTCGAGAGCACAGGGTTTGTGGAGGCATGGGACAGTATGTTGGCGCCGTCAGTATCGAAGGATATGAGCACTACAGCCTTGGCGCTTGTTGAGCTTACAGTGTTTGCCAAGGCATCAACCTCTGATGAGTAGTCTGAGAGGTCTACTGTGTAGGCCTGCAGGGTTGCGGAACCGCCGAAGTCTCCTTCGAAATACCTCTTGAAGAAGTCGGCGAAGGCGTTTCCATATTCGTCGTTCCTGTAGAACACCACGACCTTATCTATTCCTTCATGGTTCACTAGGGTTGCTAATACCTTTGCCTGTAGGGCGTCGGAGCCCACGGTTCGGAATACGTAGTCATTAGGTATTGCTAATGTGGGTGCAGTTGATGATGGTGAGATTATTACGATGTGATTTGAGTCTGCATAGCTCTTGACTGCCTTTACTTGAGAGCTGGCTGCTGGACCGATTACAAGTTTGATGCCTTGCTGAGCGAATGTCTGAACGTTTTGGAGAGCTTTCTCATCTTGGGTTGCATCGTCCAGTATCACGGCCTGGAACTCTACGTTGCAACCCATTGCCTGAACTCTTTTATTCAGGTCCTGTATTCCTATGTCTACAACTCTTTCCCATAACTTACCTATGGATGACAGCGATCCTGATAGGGGCAGAGTGAACCCTATTTTGTATACTTTCTTTGGCGGAGCGGTTTCAGTGGGTGAAGAACCTCCTCCGCTTGGCTGGAAAGCTAGCATAAGGCCGTAGCCTATACCTATTCCGACCAACAAGGCCAGTACTACTCCGCCTAGGAATTTTGCGTCCACTTTTCTCACCTTAGGTTAACTTATGTTGAGTTAGTTATAGATGAAATTTAAATACTTTACCCCTATCTGCTTAGGAAATTTAATTAGTTTATGTCAATGTTCTTCGAAATGTACAGCTATCTTTGAGAAATGATATAAAAATTTCACGTAAATGAAAAAAACTCGCAAAACGCTCATAGTTCCTTCTCCGAACTAATACTTAGGTGGGTTCTTGGGAGAAATGACGTCCGAGAAAGGCTTCTCTAAGTAGAGCGTTCTAATAATCACCAGTCTCTCAATATTCATCATAGTCATTGACACCACCATAATGAATGTCTTCATCAGCGCGTTGTGGCAGATCTAAATACGACAGTTAACGGTGTTCAGGGGGCAATCACTCTATATGCCGTCGTAATTGCCTCATTAACGCTGAGTGCTGCCAAGCTTGCCGACATTTGGAGTATTAAAAGGGTCTTCATCGGTGGTGTTGCAATATACGGTATTGGAACAACCATGGCTGCGATGTCTATTAATCTACCTATGCTTGTTCTTGGTTGGTCAATTCTTGAGGGTGTTGGTGCTGCTATGATGATGTCGACCACCATAAACTATATAACAGGACGTATAGTGGGAAAGATAAGGTTCTTGCCTTCGGCCTATGGGGAGGTATAGGTGGGGCTGGAGCCGCTTTCGGGCCGATTGTCGGAGGATTCTTCACATCTTACTATACATGGAGATTTGGCTTCCTTATGGAGGTAGTTATTGTTCTTGTTATTGTGGCCCTGCAATGGTTTTCTCCACTTTAGGTGTTCTAATGGTTGACCCTTTAGGCCAGACTCCTGCTAGAGCGGTAATAGGTTTAGGTGTGGGGGTATTCGTTCTTTTCCTCCTTTATGAGAGGAGGAGAATGAGGACAGGGAAGGATCCTCTCATTGATTCTGAATCTTTTCAAGTCAAGGGCCTTCACTATCAGGAACTTAGTCGGCCTCCTTTTCCAGATGGCGCTAGCCGGAGTAATATTCACCATTCCTATATATGTTCAGCTGGTTATGCGTTACAGTGCAATAGCAACTGGAACAACGCTAATGCCTCTCTCCATATCTATGTTCATATTCTTCCTGCTTGGAAACAAGCTTCTTAAGGTTATGACACCTAAAAGGGCTGTTCAGCCCGGGATAGTATTGGCGATGCTTGGAATATTTCTACTGTGGAGAAATATAGCACTCGATATGACCCTGCTTGACTTCGCTCCTGGCCTAACATTCTACGGGATAGTCTAGGCACAATATTCTCGGAGATAACCGACTTGTCCATGTCGGGAGCTAGACCCTCCCAGTACTCGGAAGCCTCAGGATTCTTTAATTCCCAGAACCAGTATGCATACTCACTAGGGACGGCGCTAATAGTAATAATCTTAGTATGGGATTAATTGGTGGAATAACCAACACTCTCTATGTATCAGGAATAGCTCTGAACATACCTAAGGAGGTAATTAGGGATAGGGTTATAGAATGGGTTAAAATGATTAAACAGGGAGATCTCCAGGTACCTCCAGAATACGTTCCAATTGTTGATAAAATAACTGATCTAGCCGCTGTAGATGCTATGAAGGCTGTAATGATCTTCATGTTTATAGTCCTAGTGATTGGTTTAATTATATCTATTTGGTTACCTAGTGTTCACGCGAAGAAACAGTGAATAACTTTTAACGCTTTACATATATTTTTCATTCCACTATTACCTTAAGGGATTAGATTGACGTACTCTACTAAAGAAGTTGGGGTGAAGAGTCCTCATGGCATTTACAGATACAGTATTGACAAGGATGAATGGGTTTTAGTGGAGGCCGGTAATAAAGCATTCATTCCGAGAGACAACTACGCTGTGGTATACTTCGACAATACCCAATGCCCTGCCTGTAGAAGATATGATGTTTACTGGTATCCTTTCGTAAGAAGACACGCTGCGATTAAGAAGAACTACGGATTCTATATAGTCCTCTGCGGATGGTTTTCTGGGGAATGTGACTCTCCGCCAGCCTCGCTAACCTTTCTAGAGTTCGATGTACATGCATCTCCCACAACTTATTTCCTTCATTGCAGCGACTTAAGAATACTGTATAAGGAGAAGTATGAAGGCGTGATGAGTGACGTAGACCTAGAGAAAATAATTGATGGATTTGAGGAAAGAGCCAAGAAATTCCTATCGGGTGAGGAAGTGCATCCGCCACTCAGAGAGGAGGAAAGCTTACTTAATTTAATACGGCAAATACTTCGAGGAGGAAAGACAGATGATTGACGTTGATAGGATCAGGGCCGACTTCCCAATCCTTTCTAGAAAGGTGAACGGAAGAGAGATTATCTACCTGGATAATGCTGCAACAACACATAAACCTAAGCAAGTAATTGAGGCCATAGTTAAGTTCTATAGTGAATATAATGCGAATGTTCATCGAGGCTTTCATACATTGTCGCAGGAAGCGAGCGAGGCATACGAAGCCGCCCATGAGGCCGTAGCGAAATTCATTAATGCAAGGTCATGGGATGAGATAATACATACACTAAACACTACTGAAAGCATAAACATTGTTGCTTTCACCTGGGGGCTTAAAAATCTGAGAGACGGTGACGAAATACTTCTTACTGTAATGGATCACCATAGCAATATGCTTCCTTGGAGGAAAGTTGCAGCACTCACAGGTGCCAGTGTTAAGTATGTTGATATAACTAATGACGGTATTCTGAGGTATGACCAGCTTGAAGAGCTAATTACACCAAGAACTAAAGTAGTTTCCTTCTCCATGATGAGTAATGTGTTAGGCACACTTAACGATGTGAAGAGAATTTCTAAGGCAGCACACTCTGTAGGGGCTATAGTGGTGGGAGATGGTGCTCAATGGGTTCCTCATGTGCCCACAAACGTTAGAGATCTTGGGCTTGATTTCCTTGCTTTCAGTGCCCATAAGATGCTGGGTCCTACGGGAGTCGGAATACTATGGGGAAGGAGGGACATACTGGAGGATCTGGAGCCTTTTAAGAGCGGTGGGAGCACAATAAAGGACGTTACTCTCGAGAATGTTGTTTGGGAGGATCTTCCTTGGAGATTTGAGGCAGGAACACCCAATATTGCAGGAATGATAGGGTTTGCAGAGGCCATTAAGTACTTGGAGAGGATAGGGATGGATAACGTCAGAGAGCATGAGAAAGAGCTTGTGGATTATGCACTTAAGAGGATTCAGGAGCTGAATGAGATTACGGTGGTGGGGCCAGAGAATCCCGAGTTACGTGGCGGGGTGGTCTCCTTTAATGTTGAGGGTCTTCATTACCACACGGTTGGGAAGGCGTTGGATATCTTCGGAATTGCTGTAAGAACGGGAGGTCATTGTGCACATCCCCTCCATTACAGATTAGGTATAAAAGGAACTGTTAGGGCAAGTTTCTACATCTATAACCTGAAAAGGGAAGTTGACGCTCTCATAGATGCATTGAAGCAAATAATTAAGTTGAGGGAACGCCTTGCTGAGGAGCCAGTAACGGATGTATGTACTGGAGGCTAGACCGGTACTACATCGAAAGACCCGTCGCGAAATATGATGACTTTCACAGGCTTAATTAGTTTAGTTCCTGAAACACAGTTCTTGGCCTTAAACCTTATTTCATCATAGATAAGGGTGAAGTTGCCTCGAAGTTTAACACCAGCATCGTTAGCAGCATTAACTAGGATAGCAGGTATGTTTACTAAATGTGTATTCTCTGGAAGGACGACCTCTGTAGCTGCCATTAAACCTCTAATTATCTGAATAGTTTCCTCAGCTAGTTTGTATTTCTTCAGCGCTCTCCTCTCAATGATGGATATATTTTCCCTCGAGGTGCCTAACTCTTTAGCTATTTCTTCTTGAGTCTTACCCTCAAACCTCATTTTAAGTACTTGATACTGCCTCTCAGTAAGCAAGCCATATCTCTTACCCATATCCTTCCCTATGTATAATTATTGTCGCTCACACCTTAAAACCAAATTTGAACCAGAGTTATTCTAGGGCGAGGAGGTTTGAGACTAAAGGTAGATGAGACTTTATCCATAGGTGGTGCCGAGGTAAGGCGGAGTGAAGAGACAATTGAGTATAAGGATTACTACACTACCGGAACGCTTATTATTCCCAGAAATGCGAAGGTCGACGTTATAGCTACACCGCCCCTTAATGTTCCGAAGCCTAGGACGAAATGTCTATTCCTTTCTTTGAAGACTCCTGCAATCATCAGTAGGGGGGCTGTCCTTAAGTTCTATATGCCTTACGAACTTATGGTTGTAATTAATAAAAAACCTGTTCTCGCTCTTTCTCCTTTCAAAGTTAAATTCACACTGCTCGGGAACCCTATTGAGGGACAGATATGCAGGAATTATCTGAGTGAGATTGTCGGTGAGCCTGCTCGGGAAGGGAGAATAGATGCTGTTATCGAGATAGATGTGGTTGTGGGTGATACAGGTCTTGTGGAGGGTGTTCTCATAGAGGACGTGAGTGACGTGGGAATAACCTACGAAGAAGTTAAAGGAAAGCTGTTAGTAACTTATGAATCCATTAAAGGGAAGCTTGAAGAAAAAATCATAAAGGCAAAGGGCCCCGGCTTCAATATAGGAGGAATAAATCACTTATTTACCCCGCTTAAGGCAGCCAACCCAAGTAAATCTGAAATAAGTTGGGTGAGGGGTCCTTAGGATGATGCACTCAGACATTCATATAGGATTTGCTGAAAACTTGACCACTTCCACAGCCACCATACATATCATGGGACTTACTTTCGAAGGTATTTATACGTACGTAATCATAGCGGCCGGAATAATAGCCACAGTTCTCATTGCATTGGTTCTAAGGTATTGGATGAGAAGAGGAGTTAAGCCTCGACTACCGCCACATGTCTATAATCCGGTGGAGAAGCTACTAATTTACGGGATAGTAATTGTTGGTATAATAGCATCCTTATCACCGCTCGGTCTGAATCTTACAGGCCTCTTAGTCGCAGGCGGTTTCTTGGGTATAATTGTAGGCCTCGCTATCCAGACAGTGGCTTCTAATATGTTCAGCGGGATAATCCTCTATTTCGAGAGGCCCTTCAAAATAGGGGATGCCATTCAGATCGGTGAATTCGGGGGAGTGGTCGAGGACATATCGATAATGTCTCTTAAGCTAAGGAGATGGGATGGGGTACTTGTCAGGATATCTAACTCGGAAGTGTTCTCATCGCGAATAATGAATTTCGGTAAAGCGGTTGCCAGGAGGTTCTCGTTCAGGATTGGAATCTCCTATGGCTCAGACATTGAGAAGGCTAGACATGCCTTGAAGGAGATACTAGAGGAGCATCCCTGGGTTCTCACTCAGCCTCCCCCCGAGGTTAATGTTGTGGAATATGGAGACTCGTCCATTGTTTTAGAGGTTAGGGGCTGGACCCCCTCCAGCGAGTGGTTTGGTACCTATATGGAGGTTATTAGGAAGGCTAAGAGTAAACTCGATGAAGTAGGTATAGAGATTCCATTCCCGCAGATTGATGTACATATTAAGGAGCCACTGAGCTTAAGAACAGAGGCCTATACTCATAGGCCAAGAAATACTTAAGGAAGAGGTGATAGTATGAAGGCTAATGCCTACGGATACGGAGTTCCTCCCTACGTCCCCCCGCCGCGCAAAGGAATACTTCATAGTGAGGCTTTCCAGCTGCTTATTTCATGGGGAGCTATTACAGTTGCGTTCGGGGCGGGGAGCATCCTCAGCGGGGATATAATCGGTGTTGTATTGGCGGGGGTGGCTGTCGGAACAGGATTCATTTTTCATGAGCTTGCACATAGGCAGGTTGCGAGATATTACGGGGTTTATGCTAGGTACAGAGCGTGGTATACGGGTCTGCTGCTAGCGGTAACCATAGCTTTTCTTTCGGCTAAGATGCTAGGGATGCCTTTTGTTTTAGCTGCGCCGGGAGCCGTATATATTGTTGGAGCTATGGGTTTTATTCATCCTCTATTAGAACTCAGAATTGTTGAGGCAGGGCCTCTAGCAAACATTGTAGTTAGTATAACATTCTTTGTGGGAAGCGCTCTAACACCCAATCCATGGCATTACTACTTGGGTTACATTAGCTCCGTTAACGCTTGGCTAGCATTCTTTAATCTGCTTCCAGTCCCTCCCCTTGATGGTTACAAAATAATGAGGATAAGAACAGTAGAATGGGGAATTCTGCTATTCGCAGCTTTTGTTCTAACTTTCATACTATGAAGATTAGTTTAATCTTTTACTTAACAGATAATTACTTTTTCTAATTACTCCTCGGTTTGCATGATGATTTTTCTAGGTTGGAGGTATTTCTGGAAATATTTTTAAGGGAGCTTTATACTAGAGTAGAGTGTGAAAACTATGGAAGAGAAAAAAGATAATGACCTGATCAGGGCATACATTCTTGCGGTCGTGGAATTAGGGAAAGATCATGAAGTGGCTGAAGCAATTAAGCTCCTCGGGAATGAGGTCAAGGTTAGGACGGACCTAGTGTTCGGGGAGTATGATTTGGTTGCAGTTGTTGAGTCACCATCGATGAAGAAACTTGATCAATTAATAACTAAGATCAGGAGCATGGATGGTGTTCTAAAAACAATTACCTTAATTGCTTCCTGAGTGATGTTTTACGAGATTGAATGTTTTATAACTTAACTTGAGGACATATTTCCTAGGTAAAAATACTGATGGAAAACGGGAAGCTATATCTGCTGGTGGGCCTTTCACTCGCAGCTGGGATAGTCAAAATCACTGGTGGTGTGCTATACAACTCCAAATCCCTTCTTGTTGATGCTCTCACCTGCATAGCCAACGTTATTGCTTTGATGGCTGTTCTGAAATTCCATTTAGTAAGCGTCTCACCACCCGATGAGGACCACCCCTACGGGCATGAAAGACTAGCTTTCGGCGGCGTGATATCAACCCTCGTGATATATTCTTTCGTTGCGGGAGTGATTATTATGGAGTTGTTAGATGTAGCTCCCTATAGGGTGGATATCAATGCGGCAATATATGCCGGGGTAGGCTTCGCGATATATCTTGTCGTCGTTATTCTTTCAAGAAGTGTGGGAAAAGCATTCAAAACATATTCAGTTATGACGGTCTCGGAACTAATTGAGAGCGGTGTTGTAGTTTTCGCTGCTTTAGGAGGAGCCTTAATTATTTATTACATAGACTATATTGGCGCTGTAGCTTTATCTGCCTACTTGTTCGTGGAAATATATGCCGAAACGAGGAAGCTTATCAGGCTGATAAGCGACATTGCCCCTTCGCGTGAGGTTAGGGAAGGAATCCTGAAAGAGTTCTTAAATGCGGGCTTGGAAGTGAAGAGCCTTAAACTCCGCGTATTCGGATATAATCGGATACATGGTGATGCCGTAATATCTATGAGGGAAGGTGAGGATCTTCACAGAATTCTTGAAAAGATCAGAAACGTCAAGGACAGGGTAGCCCAACAATACGGGGCTGATATGAGTATCGAAATTGAGGAGATTAATTAATAGGGGCTGAACACTTTTCAATATTTAGAGGGTATGTTTATATTTTGATGTTTATAGATGGGGTTTATATAGTCGTTACCCAAGCGTATTAATGGATGAGTGATTTGGGTGATGGGAGCAGTGCTCCAAGC
>CAZFVC010000003.1:0-43512 GCA_964522175.1 uncultured Desulfurococcaceae archaeon | reverse complement strand
GATAGGGCGCCGGCCTGCGGAGCCGGAGGTCCCGGGTTCAAATCCCGGCGGGCCCGCCATACAACTCGCTATATAGAAGCTAATTCTCAAGTTCTCTAACATACTGCAAAGCAACCCTATCTACATACCAGAGTTTAGAGAGATACATGAGGGTGCCGGAGTAGAGGGTTGGCCAGAACATGTCAACGTAGGCGAAGTATATGGAAGGTATGAAGGATGCTCCAGTAATAATATCTTAGAATTAGGGGAAGATCCAGCCAACGATTCTTTCTGAAGCCACTTAGCCAGAGCCTCTCCCCAGAACCAATTGGGAGATCCAGCCGTCTTTCTTCCTAGGCTCAGGAAAAACGAATGAATTGATGGCGACCCATAAAATAACTATTCCCAGTCCTATCCAGCTATGGTACCATAGCGCTAAATATAGGAAGGGCGCGATAACCATTCTAGTAAGCCCGCTCCACAGGTTTGAGTGTCTCTCCCAGAACTCCTCTCTCAAGTTCCTCTGTTTGGTAGCCAAAACGCAACTCCATACGCATCTTGTGTTCACTTATTTATCCTTTAGTTGTGCAGGGCCTCGGGAGAGGCAGGTTAGGGGGTACGTAAGCAGCAATCATCCCTCACTGTTCTCAGTAGTCCACCAGACGTGGCCGTGGCAGTGTCCGATAGGCTGTTGCCATGCACTGTAAGGAGCCTTCTGCGGGGGGAGACTAACCCAGATATCGGTGGGTATGTCCTCCAGAATTCCCGTCCATTTCAGTCCGTTATTCAGCTCCGTGAAGTGGTCATCAATAAAGTCAAGATGATTCGGTGTCAGGAACCAGAGGAAATCCGCATATACTTGATTTCCCCTGAGCCACACTTTCCCGTAAACCTTGAATGTTGCTTGGATTGAGCCGTTTCCTAGACACTCAATAACCACCCCGGAATGGTTCACTCCACTCAAGTACTTCTTCTCAAGGTCGTTCAGCAGATCGCTTTTTATCTGCGGGAGTGCTTGGAGACATTCCTCCTTGCTACTCAAGGAGCTGTAGCTAATCACCTCCCTAAACGTTATGGCTTCATCTTCGATGCCGAGCCTAATGATTACCGTCTCAGGAGTTTGCACATGTATAGGACCCGCTTCTGTGAAGGTTGTGGAAGTGGTTAGGGAGGTCTGTTGAGGATAGTAAAGGAAGTAAACTGAAGCAGACACTATCACGGCCAGTGCGAGGAGGGCTATAAGCAGGTATTTCCCTCCCATCTTTCTTCACTGGTGGAGGGACTACGGAAGAAATAAGTGTTGTTCATACGGCTCGAATGCCTATGCTTAATATTCTACCGTATACTGTGATTTATTTCTTTTACTATTCAAGTTAATTAATCCTACCGATTGGGTAAGTTTTTTAAGCCTATATTCAAGTTAAGTAGGTGAATGCATAATGAAGGCATCTAGTACATTACTAGGAGTAGTACTCTTCATAGGCGCTATCATTCTCCTGATAGTTGCACTATTCCCCGTGATGATGGCTCAAGATATTGTTAACGGTGACTGGCAGGGATTCAGAGACGTTTTGGAGTGGTGGTACTGGATAGCACGGATCGTGGGTATATTCACAGGTATCCTGATGCTGATTTCAGGTATAGCCATGCTATTCGCGCCTAAGCCTAGGGTAGACATGCTTGTGGCAGGCATTATTGCCACATGGTACTATGGCTGGATATTCCCGGCCTTCTACTCGTTGCTAGTAACCTTATCGATGGGTGCTGAGGTCACAGGTAGGGATGTTGTCGCCCTCATAGTGTATGCAATGATCTACATAGGTATAAACGTCAGGATGATGAGCATGCAGCTCTCAGCTATGCAGACCCAGCCAACAGGGCCTGCGCCAGCAGCCCAGGAGTCTCAGGAGGCTCAGTGAAGAGTAGAAACTACGTAAAACAAACACCCCTATTTTTCAATCTTACTTTTAAGGAAAATATTCTTAAGTACTTTAAGACCGTTAAAGTAATTGGTTAATGGAGATGAAGGTAACGGTAGTTTTCCTTGCTAGGGCAGGCGACATAGTTGATCCCTCTAATAGGGTTGTCGAGCTAGAGCTTCCGGAGGGTTCCACATTGAGAGATCTTTTCCGCGAGATATCGAAAACAGTCAGCAGAAGGTTAGGGGACGGTGTTCTTAGCGGACGCCTAGTCTTCAAGATATGGGTTGACGGTGTGGAGACAGCTAATTTTATGATGAGGTTGAGGGACGGTTCGAGAGTAACGATATCCACTCCCGAGATGGGCGGGTGAGGGCTTCTAGCTCATCCGTAAACAGTTTTATGATGTTCAACGCTTTAATGATTCGGTGGACCATACGGAAATTCAGTACGAGTGGTTCATCGAGATTGCTGTCCTGCTGATAGCTGCCAGGCTTATGGAGGGCGTTGTCGAGAGACTTAGACAGCCCAAGGTTTTCGCGTGGATAATCATCGGCCTGGCCCTTCCGTTTCTAGGGTATCACGTGTCGATAGTGACGTCCTTGCTGGGGATACTCGGCATTATTGTCTACCTTTTCTATATAGGCTTGGAAGGTTCACTGAGAGGTTTCTTGAAGGGTCTTAAGACAGCCGGCCCAGTTGCCATTGGGGGGGTTGCTGCGGCCCTCCTAATCCCCATACCGATTGGTCTCTTACTAGGCCTCGATTTCCAAGAGAGCTTCGCTCTAGGTGTTGCGTTAGGGGCGACCTCAGTCACATTAACTGTCAAAACTATGGAGGAGCTTGGAAAACTACACAGCAGAGAAGGCCAGGCCATACTTGGTGCCGCAGTCGTTGACGATGTTATGGGTCTCGCCCTCCTGAGTACACTTCTAGGTATCACTGAAGGGGAATCATTGAGTGTAATTCTGACCATAGTTGAGATTGCTGTGCTGGCTTTCGCGGTATGGTTCGGCATAGCCTACGCCTTCCAGAAGGTCGGTAAGCCTCTATATCGCTATTTTTCTAGGCTCAGTGAGGAAGCTCCTGGACTGACGCTGACGTTCGCTATTCTACTAGTTTTTTCATACTTAGCTGTTCAGCTACGTCTTAGCTCCATCCTCCTCGCTTACGCCTTGGGGTTAGGGCTTTCCTCACATAGATACATCGCTAAGAAAGTGGAATCACTTATGTATCCTCTCATAGTTCTTTTCACTCCCCTCTTCTTCATTGATGCAGGATCTCTCCTGAATGTGGAGGAACTCTTCGGAATAAACTTCGGCAAGTCCCTAGTCGTGATAATAACTGTAGTTATTCTAGGTTTCGCAACCAAGCTAATAGGGTGTTACCTCCCTGCAAGGCTCCTAGGATTCAGCCATAGGGACAGCCTCGTTATAGGTGTGGGTATGGTGCCTCGCGCCGAGGTGATGATGACGGTTGCGTTGGCAGCAAAAGACTTCGGGATAATGGGGTCTTCAACCTACCTTGGTCTAATACTCCTCCTGCCAATAACCTCTCTCGTTGTCCCTCCACTCATAGCTAAGCTTTACAGGTAGCCTAACGAAGGATGAGGAATGTCGTTTTTATTACTTCTAGTTCTATTCACAACTCGGTGATCATAGCGGAGAGACCTGTAATGAGTCCCAAGAAAGAACGGATCTTGAGATGGCTTGCGAAGGAACTGAGGAAGAAAGGCTTCGACGTGCGAAGGGACTACATAATCGATGTTGCTGGTGTGACCCATGTGGTTGATCTACTGGCTGTCCTTACACCAGTCACTGATGTTGAGGTGAAGCTTGCCTTCATAGTTGACTACAAGGAGCTGACTCCGGAGGATATTGAGAGGTACTACGTATGGAAGCAGGAGGGAGGATTCGATAAGGTTGTGGTCATAGCTACAGGCAAGGTCGATGTGGAGGCCTACGAGCTGGCTAAGAGATTCGGCGTCGACATCGTTAGGGCCGGGAGGGATATGGAGATAAAGTATAGGGAATTAGGCGAGTATATCGTAGCCCATGTGCATCCAGTTATAGCGAAGGAGAAAGCTGTTGAGATACTGAAGAAGCATGAGAAAGGGTTCTTCCGACGTAAAGGGGAGTTAATCGCTTCACTGCTGACCTACATCCCTCTAATTGAGTTCGAGGCAGAGGCCATGGTTAAGGGAGCTACTGAGGAGGAGTCAGTGATTAAGGTGATTGTCTTAACTTTCGACGGTATTCGAGGAACCTTAGTTGTTGAGGAGGGAGGAACTGTTAAGCCTTTGAAGGAGAGGGGGAGTTATGCAGAGATAAGTGACCCCGCCTTAGATGTCCTTAAGATCTTGGTGAGGGACAGCTACAAAACTATAAGCGAGCTGGCGATGGAGCTTAAGCTGAGTGAAGGGAAGATACAGTCGATATCCAACTTCCTTCTAGGGAAGGACCTTGTAGACATATACTCAGATATGGTCGAGCTGAGGAAAACACTCTATGAGAGGAACTTCTCAGTTAGCAAGCTTCTTGCGGAGAAAGGGCTTAGAATGCATGACGGGGACCCGCCTGACGATAAGGACACACTAGTGATTTTCCCGAGGGTTTCTATGGAGAGGCTCATATCCTTCATGGAGGCTCTAGCTCATAAGATTAAGTCAATAATGCTGATCTATTACCCCTTCTATGTGGGGTTTTTGCAAGACCTCAACGACGTCTCTACTAGATGGCTTGTCACTATAGATGGGATAACCGGTAATGAATCTCCGGAGATGGTTTGGCTCCTTAGCCAGGTTCAGGACATCCTTGAGGATAAGGCGCTGAAGAGGGTTGCTTCTCAGTAAATAGGTACCGAAACTATTTTCACGTAACCCAGCGACTCAAGCTGTACGGCCTCAGCAACATCCAAATATATTATGGAGCCTTCAGCCCTTACCTTACCCCTCAGCTGTATAGGCCTCCTAACCGTAACGGGTACTTTCCCCTCCCAGTCGATAAGGCCTGTGAAGATAAGGTAGTAAAGCCTCGCCAGGGAGTCCTTAAGTCTTGAAAGAAGCTTTGCGTCTTCCGACTTACTTGAAGGAACTTGCCTAAGGGATTTATACAGCCTTACGTTAGGTAGGGAACTAACGACCGACCTGACTATCTCTACATAGTCGCTGCATTCATGTACAGCGGGGTTGCTGTTACACCAGCTCAGAATTTCCAAGGTTTCGTTACGTATTCCGTCAATAAGCTGCTTATCTATATCCATCGGTTCAAGATCGCTTAACTCCTTCCTGAGGAACTCCCTCAACATTCTTGCTCTGTAGTTACTTCCGAGAACTAATTAAAAATAGTTGAGGCTGATCACATAATTCTAATCATTTTCGCTAGGTCGTTGAGTTGAAGATAGACCCCTATAGGTAGAGGCACAAGTAGAGTCTGCCCCTTAACCAGATTTATCTGGGTTCCAAATGATAGGGTAAGGGAAGGGAGGTTAACCAAGCTCTTAACCATCGCCTCTCCCTTGAAGGGGGAGAGATGTATTCCGTAGGTGAAGCTGATGAGCTGGCTTTCGCTGCTGAAAGGTATTGAAGGCAGCCCTGACTTCCCGTTAATTGTTCTCCTGATCCTTATTAGTCTGGAGAGATCCTGAGTCACCTGCTCATCTATCTCTACTTTCACATTCTCAACGAGTTCTGCTGGAGGGAGATGTCTAGCTTCCTCAGGGTTCACCATGCTGAAGAGTCTTCTCCTCCATCCCCCGCTCTCGGCTATTCTCTGATCTAACTTTATTTTAGGTGGGAGGATGCGGGTTATTTTGAGTCCTATACCCTTGATGTAGTCGATGAGTTCCCTTCTCTGGGAGGATGTGAGGTTAAGCCACTCATTGTCCTTCGGGCGTACGACAGTGTGGAAACCTCTATTCCCTGTGAAGTATATCTCTATTTCGTCCTTGGAGAATCCGAAGTCGTTCTTAAGTATGTCGAGTAGCCTCAGCTCATGCTCCTTCCCCAGGTCAATGCATTCAGGCGTAAACACATGTATCTTAGGCCCCTCCTCCAGGGATATTGTGTCGCTTCTGCACCCCTTTATGTGGTCCACGTCTATGTCGAATAAGAGTTCAGCACCTATGAGTCCCTTATCATCCATCCTCTCCGCTGCGGGATCCCGGTAAAGCGCGACAGAGTAGTAGGAATTCCTAGGCGTTTCCTTAACTAGGTACTCCCTCAGAGAAGCTAGGCTTGTGAAGGAGAGGTGCCTCACATACTTCCTCGTCCTGTAGTTTTGGAAGGCGAACTCCCTGAGCAGGAAATCCTCTGGCAAAGAAAGATCGAAGCTGGAGTAGTATCTCTGCAGAACTTCTTTCAGGAGGTCTTCACTCTGCTCTCGGTGCGACATAGTAGTTCAGCTTTGCGCCTTGAATGAAGTTGAGTTCAAGGTGTACAGGCATGTCTGAGTCTGCACGCAGAACAGCTGCGTCAGCCAGCTTAATAGGCTGCTTAACATAGGTGAAGTACTCCATACCGAAGCTCACTGTGAAGCCCGGATTATCGACCTTGGAGTCCTCGAGGACGCCTTTCTCAACTGAAAGAATCACTTCAGCCTCCCCCAGATCACTCTCGGATCTCAGGGCCAGGTTACCGTCCTTCTCCCCTATCCATAGAACCTCCCCCACATCCTCAATTCCCGAAATAGATTCGTAGAGAACCTCCCCAGGCATCCTGAACTCGTTGGCAAGTTCCAGGCTTAGCTCAGGGATCTCCTCACCTAAATGCTCGGCCCTAAGCGGCAGGGTGAAGTATCTGGGGACGCCTCTCCTCTCAAACACTAGAGTGATGTATGACTCTGTGGACTTAATCGATATCTTGTCATCTCTCTCAGCGCTCCGCATAATTTTACCGAAATCCTCTAGGTTAATAGTTAAGGACTCTTTCCCATCAACCTCGAACTCGTCGAAGGACTCCTTCGGGATCATGAACTCGATGAGGGCGGTTTTCGAAGGATCCATGGCTCTGAACCATAGGCCTTCCCCATTAACCTTCAGAATTGCTGTCTCAATGAATTTGGCAGTGGCGGCCGTGACATATCTCCATAACCTGGCATCAGCGAATGAAATCCTCAACTGTAACACCAATTACCTTACACCGTTCCCGGAAATAAAACTGATTATGACCTACTCGTATTCACGCCATGTGTATCCACATCTTGCGCATCTGTAGATACGGGTAGGAGGCTCGTCAGCAGACCTTGTCTGGATAATCATGTAGTAGGCTTCATCATACCCGCACTTAGGGCATTTAATACCCTTCACTTTCGGTAGGGACCTGTAGTTATCCTCATGGCTCAGGATATACATCTTCTCAGTCTCTTTATGGTGGACTTTCTTACTTATGACGCCGCTTCTGGAGCTTACTTCCTTAACGTATCCACACTTAGGACACACTAATACGGTTTTCCCATTCTTTCTCTTCGGAACCATTATGCTTCCGCAACGAGGACAGAACTCCATGGCTGCTCACCTAACCTATTAGGAAGTTACGTGTTTTAGGCATATTAAACTACTCGTCTCATCAAACAATTTCTTGAGGAACGGGAGGTATTCCTTAACTCCCGGAGCGTCGACAGGTTCCTTCAAGTCATAGAAGTCAGTGATAACTATATTCACTTCATCCAGTATGGATGTTTCCTTAAGTCTGTTGAGTGCATCCACGTATGTACCCTTAACGAGACCTACATGCTCCAAGCCTTTAAGGCCTCTAAGAAGAGCATACATTACGTAGGTGTCTCCGCAGTCCAGTGTCTGCATGAGAAGCGTTCGAACTTCCTTCTTCATTCCTCAATGCCTAAGGAAGTGTTAAGCGTCTTAAGAAGCTCCTCCAGAATCCCTCTAGTGTCCTTAATCACTTCCTTAAAGACTTCTAGGGGGTGAACCTCACCGTCAGTAACTATTCTGATGGTTGGGCTACCTTCCAGAGGATGTTCTATAGTGTATGCAGCTAGGCGGACATGAGGGTGGTTAAGCGCGTGTTTAGCAATTAAATTCCCGAGGGTGTGGTCCTCACCGACTAGCTTGATCACCAGCTCCTTGGAGGTTAATTTCTTTACTTCAGTCCTCAATTCTCTCCCTCCTTCTCTCCTACAAGCTTTCTTAATAAGTTTCTCCACTCCCCCTCCACCGAAATTCTCACACCCTCCTTCACAAGCACCCCGGACTCCTCCAGCCACTTAGCCGACTCTACAGGATCTTCCCTCGTGAAGAAGGAGTAAGCTATTACGAGGGATTTCGCAGCTCTAGACATTTTAGGCATTGCCTTGGATATGTGGGTAAGTCTGTCTGAGAGGTCCTGTGCAGTTGAGAGAATTTCTTGAGGGGCCGCGCCATGTATTATTAGTCTGTCACCCTCCTTGACTACCGGTATTCCCATGAGTTTAAGGACCTCGATGAAAGCGTCTGCAGGCACAGGCCTCCCCAGCTCCTTGTTAAGTGTGCTTAACCTGACGCTAATTCTTCCTCCCCCAGATGTGTGGAGTTCTCTCCACCTTCGGTAGGCATTCATTAAAGCCTTCTTGGTAGCGTAGGCTTCAGACTTGGAACCATATATCCATACGGTAATCCCGTTGCCTTCCACACTGTACTTAATCAGGGAGGTGTTCACTCCCTTAGCATGTATGATCTCCTCAACGAGCTGAGAACATTCCTCGAACCCGTTGCAGCGGAGATGAAGCTTCAGCGTCATGCGGTAAGCCCTTTAATGTTTCCATAGTCGTGGGTCAGCTTCCTCTTCTCTGTACGTCCACATTTAGGACACTTCAGTGTTTTAGGTCCAGCTTTCTTCATTATTGTTCCGCACTCACCACAGAAACCCACTACAACACCGAGCGGCGCCTCCCTTAAGGTGAGGTCGTAGGGGGGGTTGTCGTTAAGCACCTTAGCCTTAACTATGTCCCCAACCCTGACAACTTCATAGAGGTTCTTGACGAATGTGTCCGTAGCCCTTGAAATGTGGAGCAATCCGGTGAAGCCTGAAGGATACTTATTCCCCTTAATGTCCTTAATTATTTTCACAATCGCGAACTCGTCCTTAACAACCTGCACTATACCTATCACTATAGAGTTTCTTTCGGGGACTGCTGGGGGCGGAACCTTCGGCGCCACATGCACAGTCCTGGTGACTAAGTCGACCCTAACCATACCAGGTAGTGCCGCGTAGATATTCCCTCCTCTAACGTAGGTCCCGAATCCCGGCATGAACTCCTCAATAACGCATATCTCTTCTCCTGGGAGAACTCTTCTTCCATTTATCTCGTTAATTCTTGCCAATCCTTACCCTCTATAAGGTAACGCTATTTTCTTTTAAAAATGATTAAAGCAACCTTCATGTAGTGGCTCCTTCTCCTATGTTTCTCCATGCTCGGCCTCAACCTAAAGTCCTGTATCAGCACACTGCCGTGCTCATACCCGTACTTCTCCGCGACTTCGCTGACGATATGGTGAAGCCCCCTACTCACTTTATGGAAGGAGTATATGGTGTCGCAGAGCTCCATAGCTCTCCTCAGGAAGTCTATGTCTGAACCCCTGGACTTCACGCCGTATGGAGGGTTCATCACAACCGTGCAGTCACCCAACCTCCTCGAGAAGGCTGCACTCCTGACATCGGTCTCGACTATGTCGTGAGGGATCTGGCCACGGGTACTCAAGGCCTCCTCAGCTAATGCAAGGGATTTATCGTCAATGTCTACGCACACCACATACCTAGCTCCCAGGAGGGCCGCGCCTGTCGCGAGCCTGCCTGTACCGCAACCCAAATCAATAACTACCTTCCCGGAAATGTCGCCAGCCATGAAGGCCATCCAAAGCATCTCCGCAGCTATCTTGGCAGGGGTCTCATACTGCTCAAGAGATTCCTTAGGTGTCGGAAAAGGCGGCACCTCCTCCAGCATCCTTTCCAGATCCTTCTTCCTCATACTACCACGGGAACACATAACTCTCGAAAGGTAACGCCCCTACAGAAATCAACGCCTCTCCAGGAGTTAATACAGGCTTAGGGAAGGATAAGAGGTCCTCCAGCGCAAGCCTAGGGCAGGAAGTGATCACTATTGCCTCAACCCAGTCGTTATCCATGTCAAGAAGCAGGTCCTGAGATATGTAGGTAGCAACAGTCTTCACGAATTCTTTCCCCCTCCCCCTAAGCTCTGACGAAACCCTCTCAACTATGGAGGGCCTGTACTGACCTGCAGACCCGACAACTAATAGCCAGTTCTGCGCATTCATTGCCTTAACTATCTTCCCGTACCTCACTTTCAACGTCCTATACACTTCATCGCTGTAGTCAATGTATCTGCCTAAATACGGATCTATTCCGTAAACAGGGATATTGCCCCCCGTCACCAGCCCGAGGCCTATAGCGTGAAACTTCCCCCCGGCCACAACAGCGACCACATCCACATCATTCCTTATCTCCGGCAGGTCGGAGAACCAGCATCCGAAAACAATGGATTTTTCAGGATTATTCACCACTGTAAAGCTTTCAGCATCCAGCCTCTCTCTAACCTCCTTCGCTAAATGAGGGTGTTGAGCCGTCGTGTAGAGAGCAATCCTCCCCACCCCCTTACCCTTAAGCTCATTAATGAAAGAGTTGAGAGTTTCGTCCGGGATAGTGTTCCTCGAAAAAACATCTATCAGCTTCACCTTAGGAGGAGGCTTCCAGTAGGGATACTCTGCATGGCCGAAGTGGAGCACTATATCATAATTATTGATTAGGGAAAGATCCATTAGGCAGGAGCCGAAGGTCAGGGACGAATCTATATGTACCTCAGTCCCTTCCTTCACGTACTTCCCGATAATTTCAAGGATTTCAGGAAAGAAGTGTTTGAGACCTTCAGGGAACTGAACCAGAATCTTCCCGTAGCGGTTTCGAGACAAAACACTTCTCAGGCGATCTTCATCCACTGAGTAGAACTCGTGGAACGCCATGGATATGCCTTCAAAACTACTTCTTAAGTTCCCTAATCACTATGCGGGTCCTTATCCCGAGCTTGTCCTTAAGTCTTCTCAGGGCTTCCTTTGCTTGAGGAATAGCTTCCCTAGGTATCCTCACTTCAGCGATGACGCTGCCGAACTTAACCCTTGAGGCCGTCCCTATAGGTTTCCCGAACGCCTGCCTCATACCGTCCTGAAGCCTGTCAGCACCTGCGAAAGCCATCATCTTGTTCTCCCTAAGCACATGGTGCGGGTACTGCCTAATTATTAAGAGGTATTTCTCGTCACCTACATTCTTCGAGAGATACTTATTCGCCATAACTCTACCAGCCTCTAAGGCGTTATGCCTTATCTGAGCGTAGTCGTAGGAAACCAGCTCAAGAGCTACGTCGAAGTCGCCGTGGGGGTTCCCCATAACGAACTTGTTTATTTTAGGCTGAGGAATTCCGTCTATGTACTCCTTCCTTGTGTACGGCGGCTTATTCAAGTCCTTATAGCACCTGGCAGGTCTTAGAGGCATCTAACACACCTAGGGTTCTTATGTATGCCCCATTTATAAGGATTAATGCGGCCCCTCCTTCATAAGCCTGTACTTCATTTTCTTAAGGAATTTGTAGAGGGCTCTACACTCAGGTTTCCTAGGGCCTGACCTGAAAATAACGTTCTTCAAGGCCTGAACCCCTCTAACATCCCCCGTTAAAGCTTCTAACTCCCTGAGAACTCTCCTCAAGCTCTTTAGCGAGCGGTCGCTACACTCCTCATAAACACCTGCAGTGTTGGAGGCCTCCGCCCTCCTGAGCTCGTACAGGTATATGGCGACAGCGTGGGACAAGTTAAGAACGTTGTATTCTGCGCCGGTCTCAAGGGTTGAGACTATGTCGCATTCCCTGAGCTCGCTCCGCCTTAAACCCACACTCTCCCTACCGAACACAAGCGCTGTAACACCTGTGGACGGTAGTAGGCTGTGGAGAACCTGTGGAGGCATACTCTGACGCAGAAGATCTGTCTCCTTTCTTGCTTTAGCAGTGGTGCAGACAACTATCTTCGCACCCTTCAAGCACTCCTGCAGGCTTCTCGCCACCTTAACCTTCTCAATGAAGTCGCTTGCCTTAGCAGAGAACTCAATTACTTCCTCATCCCTGATATCGAACTGGGGATTAACTACGCAGATATCTTCCACGGAGAAGTTCTTGCAGAGTCTTAGAATAAAACCCATATTTATTTTTCCTTCAGGCTCAACCAGCACAAGCCTGTAGATCCTCAATACTCGCGTCCCCGCTTCTCACGCAGGAAGTGGTAAATCCTTGATAGATACCCCAGAACTACGGCGTTGCTGACGTTGGGCGGAGGGTCAATGAATAGGTAGTACCTCTCCTTCCCCTGCAGCTCGCTCAGAATTCTCTCGACAATAATCGCTACAGGGTCAGAAATCTTTCCCCGGTTCTTAATGTCTTGGAAGCTTTCGAAAGGTCTCTTCCGCCTCTCCTCAAGCAGTGTCCACATAGTTTTCTTCCCTATTCCTGGGAGGAGCTCGAGTGAGTGAAGCTTTATTGTGAGGGGTGAAGAGATATTGAAGAATGTTACGAAGACCTCCTCCTTATCAAGGACAATTCTCCTAACAGCTTCAGGGAGGAAAGCCTTCGCAACACCACTTAAGTCATCATATATTAGGGGCTCGCCCCAGACGTAGTCAACCTTCTCTCTAAGTTCCTTGAAACGGATGCCTACATACACCCTCTCTCCTTGTGCTAGGGAAACTCCCGGTTTTGGATAGAATTCCAGAAGTGTGAAGTATCTGTCTCCAATGGCTTGGGCTATAGGCCTAGTTTTGTGGGAGGGGTGATGTCTATCCATAGGGTTTCCTTGAGGCATATAGTCGAGTATTAAGGCGTAGTCCTCTCGAAAAACTTTCTTCTCATCCCTTCTTCTTGATTTATCATACATAGTTAATCGCCTGAGAACAGAAGTATTAGGAACAGAGCTCCTGAACCTTACCTAAAATTTCCTTCATTTTCTCAGGTTCAGGGGTCTCGGCCTCGAAGTTTGTGAGAGCCCTTAACTCCTCCTCATCCTTAGGAACTATATTAGCTATGAGGACAGCAGTTATTTCCTTCAGGCCCATCTCTACGAGGGCCTCTACGAGCTCCTCCCCCCTATCACACTTATTGAACTTGACTGAGTATTCATTGACTCGAAGGGCCAGCTGCCCTAGCTCAAAACCCTTCTCCTGAATCTCACTAAGTATTTTAACAACTACACTGTTAGGGACGTTACGTGTTTTGAGTATCTTCATGGCTCTCCATCACGCGGAAGCGGGTTTTAAATGCTCCGGATATATAATGAGTTCCTTCCTTTTATTCCCTAAGAATACCTCCACTATATATGCACGGCCCCTCTTCCCAATGACTGTCCCGACCTTCCCAATAAACCTTCTATGGGGGAGCGTGTCATGGATGGCTGGGTTAGGCTTAATGTATACTTTATCACCCACCTCATACTCATGCATAACTACGCTCAGTGGGGGGACTGCTCCCTTCTCCCTAACCTTCTTCTTAAGCACTTTACGCGTCCTGTTCCTTGGTCCTCTCGATGCTTTAACCACTTACCGCACCTAAGGTTTAGGTAGGTCTTTTCCTTATAAACATTAAAGGACTGACTCATGCCCCAGGACATCTAGAAACAAGACGGATATTTCCTTACTCAGCAAGGAAGAGAAGGAGGGATCTGTCCTGCCTTTATCTCCGTGGGCCAGCTCCTTCACGTAAAGCCCACTGTCACACATAACCGTGAATTCAGCTATATGTCTCCCCAGAATCCTTCCCCTAACACTATACACGTTCCTCTCCCTCACTATATCGGCCCTCCTCCTAAGCACCCTTTCAGGAGTTCTCTGGCGGATGGTTCTATCCCTGAAGAACTCCTCCACCTTCCTAACGTCTTCCTGAGTGAACCCATCGGGCGAGTACAGAATCAGGAGGTAAAGTTTTCGTGGGGTTAAGGACTTGACGCGTGTCACATCCTCCCTACGCACTCTCCCCTTCAACCTGACGTAGACCCATGGAGGTGTGCTGCCAGCTTTCTCTAATGCAGGTAGAGGCACGTTTCTTTTACGCGGGTTCTTAACCTCGATTATGAGAGGCCTCCCATCCCCAAGCATTCTTGCGTCCGCGTCTTCTCTTCCAGACGCATGGAATGTTAGGGAATCCCCCTCGAACACAGGAACTGTTTTCGTAAGCGACTCCTCAACAGAGAAAGGATAGTTCCTCCTCCCTTCTCTACCAACCCACCTCATCTGGGAAATATTTCTCCCAAGCTTCACGTAGCTCCCTATATAGAAGACAGGCATGGGCTGGACCAACACTTCTTCCCTGTCCAGATCTATAGTGATCACGACCTCAGGAGACCTGAAGTCAGGCTTTCTGCCTGTGAAGAACTGTATTTTCTTCCCTACCTCTCTCTTCACTTCCCTCCTCACACTTTCCCATGAAGTTATGCTTAAGCTTGAAGCCAAGGCCTCCTCAGCACTCTCTATACGTGACCCTTTCCTCACCCCAACAATGAAGGAGCTGTATTCAACACCCTCAAGCTTCCTGACGGCCTTAACTGTCAGCTCCCCTATCAGGCTGTCTAACCTGCCTCCACAGATGCTGCACTTCTTGAAGACAGGTTCAGCCACATACTTGGAGACAAGCTCCTTAAACATGGGTCCACCATTCTCAGCAATAATCTTCAACTCCTCAATGCTTTCCTTTCTTCCTGCCGATATCTCTCTATGCAGCTCCATAAGCACAAGGGTCTTGAGGGCCCTCCCCCTCTCCGGGTTTGTAAGGCCGACGCCGTAGGATGCGAATAAGCGTCCGAGACATCTGTTGCAGAGAGGAGCCTGCCTTAAGACCTCCCTAGCTTTCCTAACGATTTCGTCACTTTCAGAAACCACCCTTCATCCCCAACTTCCTTAGGAGTCCCTTCCTCCTCTTCAAGGTTTTTAACATCTTCTTCGTTGCATCGTAATAGTGGAGAAGGTCCTTAACGTCCTCAGGCCGGGTCCCTGAACCTCTAGCGATCCTGTTAATCCTTCTCCTATCTATTATGTGGGGGTTATCAAGCTCTTCATAAGTCATTGAATCCATTATGTGGAGGTACATATCCATCTTTTCTTCTGAGAGCCTAACCTTCTCATCGTCTATGGGCATCATCGATATTCCAGGAATCATCTGCAGGACCTTAGCCAAGGGACCGAGTTTCTTGATTGACTGAATCTGTGCGTACAGATCCCTAAGGGTTAGCTTACCTGTAAGCATTGCTTTCTGAAATCTTTTCTCAACCTTATCGCTCTCCTCCAGAGCCTTAAACTTCTCGAGAAGAGTCTCTAGGTCTCCTAGGCCAAGGATGCGTGAAACAAACTTCCTCGGGTTGAAGGCCTCAAGATTCTCGATCTTCTCCCCATCACCAACGAACTTTATTCTGGCACCTGTTGCCGCTACAGCAGATATTGCACCTCCTCCCTTAGCAGTTCCATCAAGCTTAGTTATCACTATGGAGCCTATCGGTGTTCTCTCATGGAACCTCTTAGCCAGGTCATAGGCTTTCTGACCTATATATGCGTCAATAACCAGCACAATTTCGTTTGGCTGAATAGCCTTAGCTAGATCCTCCATCTCCTTCAGAAGATACTCCTCCTCTCCGTAGCCGTGTCGGCCAGCCGTATCTGTTATTATGATGTTGGCACCCATCCTCAGAAGCTCTCTCAGCCCGTTCTTAGCGATCTTAACTGGGTTCTTACCATCTTTCTCGCCGTAGAATGGGACGCCTATCTTCTCGGCAAGCTGCTTAAGCTGGTCGTAGGCCGCGGGCCTGTAGGTATCGGTTGTCATTAGCCCTGGCCTGTAACCCTTCCTCTTATAGAAGTAAGCTATCTTGCCTGCAGTTGTTGTTTTCCCCGCACCCTGAATACCTACAAGCATAATTACCCAGGGAAGCTTCTTCGGCGTTATTTCGGGGGCCTCACCGCCGAAGAGCTCGACCAGACTGTCATAAACTATCTTAATGAACCACTCTCTCCTTAGAACACCTGGAGGGGGCTCGGACTCTAAGGCCTTCTCCTTAATTTCCTTCGTGAGCTCAAGAACTACCTTAACGTTTACGTCCGATTTTATGAGGGTTTTCTGAAGTTCCTTAATGAAGTTATTGACCGCCTCCTTATAGGAACCGCTTCCCTTCAGAAAGCCAGCTACGGCCTCTTTCAGCTTGCTGAGTTCTCTCACTTACTTTTCCCTTCAGTTAAGCAGTCTTTAAAACCCTCATAATCTTTCGCTTACCCATAACCTCCCAGTACTCGACCTCTGCACCGGGCTGTAGCTTATCCTTAATCTCGGGCTCCTCAGGCATCTCGCTTTCAAGGGTTTCGTAGGTCTCGAGATCCATTAACTGAACAGTATCTCCTGTCACAGCAATTACTTGGGCAGTCCTCTTATCGATTATGGGAACCTCCACCCTCTGGCTAACGGGGGCTACTAAGGTCTTCTTATTCCCAGTGAATATACCTATAGCTACGACGTGGGCTTTAGCGCTGCCATGCTTCCCTGTTTTCGCCTTAGTTATCTCAACTATCCTGCAGGGCTCCCCGTCAATAACGATGAAGTTACCGTTTTTCAAGCTGCCCAACTCAGCATACATCGTGCTCACAATATGCACCTCATCTAACCTTACTGGTCAGCTTATATAAGTTAGGTGTGGCGCCGCGGCCGGGATTTGAACCCGGGTCACGGGCTCGACAGGCCCGCATACTGGGCCGGACTATACTACCGCGGCACCAAGAGGGTTAAGCAATAGGGATTAATTAAGATTTCCCGTTCCTTCCCGCGCAGCAAGTAACTCATTAGCAGATTTAAATAACTGTGTCCATAGGTTAGTAAGGTGTGTTGATGGGTAAGTTCGTCTATAATGATCTGGGAAAGCCGTTCAGTGAATGGTTCGACTGGATCCTTAGGGAGGCGGAGGTTTACGACTACGGGAGATATCCTGCTAAAGGTATGGGTATATGGATGCCTTACGGCTTCCAGATAAGGAAGAACATCTTAAGCGTTATGAGGAAGCTTCTCGACGAGACAGGACATGAGGAGATACTTCTCCCCCTCCTAATACCTGAACACATCCTGGGTAAGGAAACGGAGCATATCAGAGGCTTCGAGGATCAGGTGTATTGGGTAACACATGGAGGTCTTGAGCCTCTGGATGTGAAACTTGCTTTAAGGCCTACGAGCGAAACCTCCTTAACCTACATGGAGTCGCTCTGGATCAAGAGCTACAAACAGCTGCCCAAGAAGTACTACCAGGTAGTAAGCATCTTCAGATACGAAACTAAGGCGACGAGAGCCCTCCTTAGGGTAAGGGAGGTGTCGATGTTTAAGGAGGCCCACACAGTGCATGAAAGCTTCGAGGACTCCGAACGACAGGTTAAGGAAGCTTTAGGAATATACCGCAGGTTCTTCGACGCTTTAGGAATCCCCTACCTCATATCTAGGAGGCCTGAGTGGGACAAGTTCGCGGGAGCAATATACACTATAGCTTTCGACACACTAATGCCTGACGGTAAGGCGCTGCAGATAGGCACAGTCCATAACCTAGGCCAGAACTTCACGAAGGTTTTCGAGGTAAGGATACAGAAGAGGGATCAGACCATCGACTACGCCTGGCAGACATCCTACGGGATTTCGGAGAGGGTTATAGCCACCCTTGTCAGCATTCATGGAGACTCTAAAGGGCTGAGGCTTCCCTTCAAGGTAGCCCCCATCCAGGTAGTCATTGTGCCAATTCCTGCGGGAAGTGATGAGCAGAAGAAGGTCGTCACTGAGCGTGCCCTCCAACTTGCAAAGGTCCTAAAGGATGCAGGGCTCCGTACCTATGTGGACTTAAGGGATGATGTGACTCCTGGAGAGAAATTCAACTTCTGGGAGATGAAGGGTGTGCCTGTGCGGCTTGATCTCGGGCCTAGGGAAGTTATCCAGGGATTCGTCACTGTGTTCAGGAGGGACCTGATGGAGAGGTCTAAGGTGGCTGTAGGGGAACTCGTAGACTACCTGAAGGATCTCGGCCTCAAGATAGATGAGGAGTTAAGTAGGAAGGCATGGGAAGCGTTGAAGAGCAGAGTTGTGAGAACCGATGACATTTCCGAGGCGGGAGAGTTTCTGAGGAAGGGCTACGTAGTTGAGATACCTTGGGACGGTAGGGAGGATTGTGCAGTGAAGCTTTCCGAGGATCTGGAGGCGGACGCCCTGGGAATACCTATGGATGAGGACACATCATGGGCTAGGGAGAAGTCCTGCGTATGCGGGGGTAAGGCCTACACAGTACTCAGGCTTGCGAAGAAGTACTGAGGTTTTTGATGATCACATTTTAGGGCACAGTAAAGATTAAAAGCAGTAGCTCCAGAAGGGTGAGGTGTAGAGGATTGCCTAAGAAAAGGGAAAGCAGAGGTCGCCATAAAGGTGGCAAGGGATCGGTAAGGCTTATTCAGTGCGATCAGTGTGGGAGGATGGTTCCAGAAGATAAAGCCATCTGCGTCACTAGGTGGTACTCACCTGTCGATCCGCAGCTTGCGGCCGAGCTCGAGAAGAAGGGAGCGATAATAGCTAGGTATCCTGTGAGGAAGTGTTACTGCGTCAGCTGCGCGGTTTTCCTAGGGATAGTTAAGGTAAGGTCAGAGGAAGAAAGGAAGAAGCGTCCTTCAAGGAGATAAAAGTATTTAGGCTTAGGAAATGAATCGTTAAGTCAGAGGTAGGTGTGTGGAATGAAGATCCCGAAGAAAATAAGAACGTATTGCCCTAGGTGCGGTACCCACACAGTGCATACTGTAACCATCTATAAGGGAGGTAAGAGAAGGGCCTTAGCCGAAGGGCAGAGAAGGTATGAGAGGAAGAAGAAAGGTTACGGAAGCAAGAGGAGGCCGGAGCAGAAGAGGATGGCTAAAGTCACTAAGAAGATTGTTCTTAAACTGAAGTGCACCCAGTGCGGCTACATATCCCACAGGGAAGGGATTAGGTTGAAGAAGGCGGAGCTGGTTGAGGTGATGAGGTAATGAAGAAAAGGAAGATCCTCATTCCTATGCCTAAGTCCAGATTCATTAAGGTTAAGTGTCCTTCCTGCGGTAACGAGCAGGTGGTTTTTGACCACGCAACTTTCCCTGCAAGATGTCTGGTGTGCGGAACAGTTCTTCTTCAGCCTACAGGGGGGAAGGCTAAGGTTCTGGGGGACGTGGTCAAGATTCTAGGTTAAAAGCCCCTCCCCCACATATTAGGTGGTGATGGTTTTGGTTAGGAAGCGCTACAGGCTTCCACGAGTTGGGGAGCTAGTCATAGGGACAGTGAAGAAGGTGTTTGACTACGGAGCTTACATGGATCTCGACGAATACAACAATAAGGAGGCTTACCTTCCTTGGTCAGAGGTAAGCTCCAAATGGGTGAAGGACATAAGAGATTTCGTTAGGGAGGGACAGAAAGTCGTCGTCAAGGTCATCAGGATTGACAGGAAACGTGAACACATCGACGTATCTATGAAGAGGGTGAACTCAACAGAGCAGAGGAGGAAACTCCTCGAGTTCAAGAGGGCTCAGAGGGCTGAGAAGCTTCTTGAAATAGTTGCGTCAAAAATAGGGAGGACGCTGGACGATGCCTATAAGGAGGTCGGCTGGAAGCTCGAGGACCACTACGGGGAAATATTCCTAGGTTTTGAGGAAGCTGCCTACCTGGGTGAGGCAGCCCTAAAGGAGGCTGGGGTGCCTGATGAGTGGATAAGGCCGCTTATGGAGGAGATAAGGAAACACATTAAGATAAAGAAGGTGAAGATCCACGGAATCATTACTGCGTGGACGACGGCCCCTGACGGCGTTGAGAGAATAAGGAAGGTTCTCACTGAACCCCTTAACAAGGTGGAGATCCCGGCAGACACGAACGTGAGGATATATACTATAGGTTCACCGAGGTACAGAATCGAGGTAACCTCTACGGAATATAAGAAGGCTGAGAAGGTTCTCAGCAGCTTCATTGAGCAGGCACAAAGGCTTGCTAAGAGGAGCAACGTAAGCTTCGCTTACCAGAGGGAGAGAACTTAATGCGTTTTCTTATGCGTAAGTGCCCTAAGTGCGGTAGGTACACTTTCCAAGAACGATGTCCCGTATGCGGAACCAGAACTGTTGTTCCACACCCACCGAGATTCTCACCAGTGGACAAGTACGTGAAGTACAGGGTAATCATGAAGGAGATGGGGAAGTAGTTCCCGCTCACCAAGGTGTCTTCTTAATTTTAAGTAGGTATGCGAAAAGGTTTGCTATAGGATGCAGAACGATAACTAGGAAAAGCCCCAGCAGAAGGTCCTGGGAGCCTGGATATATTTCAAGGTTATGTAGAATTCCTGAGAAGTAAACTAGGGCGTAACTCGCTAGAAGGAATGTTATCTGGTCGAATGGAATAAAAGGGTCTCCCGGACGGATGTTTATTCTCCTCTTAATGAATGAGTTAAGCAGGTCGCCCGCCATAGTTCCGCTGCCCATGAGGAACCCGTAAATAATCCAAAAGGGGTTATGTGTGTAGGCGTAAAAGGCGGCCCCAACAGCAGACCCGCCGGCTATTCCTGCCAAGATACCTTCCCACGACTTGTTATCTCCGAAAATACGTTTCCCGTCTATGAAGCTTCTGCCGAAATCAACAGGCGTAAATTTTCTTTCCTTAAATGCCTTCCTAGCGATCAGCGGCATAGCATTAGCTATGAGGGCGGGAAGGAATAGCAGGGCCGCCCTAGCAATACCTAGCCCTAGGCTTTCTATCCAGCTGGACACCGTTCTCACCTATTACGTAACCCAGCTCTTTTGGGAGGGCTCCAGTGTTGGAAGATGACTCAATTATAAGTTTTCCTACACCGCCACATAGCTTGGTAAGCCTCACTACATTATCGCTGAACATGTATAGGGGGGACTGAGCAATCGGTTTATAATCGGCCGCCTCCTCCTTAACTCTCGCCGTAATCAGCACGGAAGTACCGCACTCACTACTAAGGTAGTTGAGGGTACCTAAAATAAGGTTGAGAAGCGTGTTATGTTTACTGCTGCCGCTATAGTCGTAGTAGTGACCGTTAACAGTGTCTATACTCGCCACCCCGATCTCTCCACAGGGGTAGGTATCCTTAAGCCCGAGCAGCATGTCAAGAAGGTGGTCCAGACTCACCGCCTCACCGAAAAAAGTGTTGTTTCCGAAAAAGTACCTGTGAAGGACTTTAGTGAATCCCAGACCCTCGCAACTAATGAAGAAACATTTCCTTGATTCATCACGACAAAGCAGCTGGGTCGCTTGAAGAGCTATGTTAGTTTTCCCACTCCCAGCTTCCCCGTAGAGCAGGGTTGTCTTACCCTTCATCAGCCTCAATAGGTAGTCCCACATACGTCTTCACTCACTTACCTGCGGAGGGAATTAAAGCGTCTCTGAACTTAATCATTTAAGTAATGTAACGCTTCCTACATAGGTTCGGCGAATGGGTACTGCAAGAAGTTTTAGGAGGGTAGCGGTAGCGATCTGTAACCCCAGAATTATGAGGAGGTTTAAGGAGCTTGCCGACAGGATGAAGGTTACATACACAGTCCCCGACATAGGTGAGAGGGTTGTTGAGGCCGACATAGTTATAGCAGATGAGGAATGCGCTGAACACTACGTCCTGAAGGCTGGTGAAGTGATTAAGGTTGCGGAGGGGGATATACGTCAAGCAATACTCTGCATCATCGGTAAGGAGGAAGTCAGTGTTTTAAGCGTGGGTATAGACCTCGGCTCAAGGCTTGCTTACGCAGTCTTTGCTGACGAGAACCTGATAGCTGCTGATTACGCGATGAGTTACGTGGAGTTGCTTAAAGTTATTAATGAGTTGACGACAGAGCTCGCTCCTGCCCGCGTGGAGGTGAAGGTCGGGATCCCTACGACCGATGAGTATTATGATTGGTTACCTGATTTCCTCATGGGAGCTATCGATATGGGGGTCGATGTTTACCTAGTGGAGGAGGATAAGACCAGCAGTAAACCCCTGAGAAGCTTTCCAGGAGTCACGTATGTTAAGAGTAAGGACATAGATGCAGCAATAAACATAGTTTTCAGAGAAGGTATTAGAGTGGGGAGGGAAGGCTGATGGGAGGTAGAGGACCGCGCCACTGGTGGAGATGGTCTGGCCGGGGAAGAAGACCTAAGCCGAGGGCGATATGGGGCCCCTCAGGAGGATTCTACTACATACCCTCAGAGATGTATCCCCCTCAAATGCTTTCAGAAGACCTCGTTGAACTAACTCCCGACGAGCTTGAGGCTCTGAGGCTTGTTTACCTTGAGGGAATGTCTCAGAGTAAGGCGGCTGAACTCATGGGCGTGTCTAGAGGAACCCTTTGGAGAATGCTAGACAGCGGCCGCCGCAAACTTGTCGGGGCCATTATTGGAAGAAAAGTCATTAAGGTCGGATAGGTAAATCTTTAATAACTTTTGTGCAATAGCACATAATGGTGGTAAATATGGCCTGGTGGTTTGGAAGAGGCTACTGGGGTGGAGGATGGAGAAAAGGTTGGAGAGGTCCTTGGCCAGGTAACGGCCCGTTCAGCTATCTGCCTCCATGGGAAAGGCCTGGATGGTTTTTTGGAGGTAGAGGGGCCTGCTGGAGACTTTTCGGGGCCCCTGGATGGGCTGTCTGGGGAAGTGGCTGGTATGGACGATACTGGCGCGGGTGGGGATACCCGTGGTGGAGCACTAGCTGGACATCTCCCTACTACTCGCAGTACTACGGATGGTACCCGTGGTGGTGAATGATGTGGGGCTACTATAGAGGAAGGAGATGGGGCTGGGGATATCAATATCCTCCTTACCCGCCTCCATACCCCTACTACGGGTGGTACCCTCCTTACCCGCCTATGAGTCCGGAGGAAGAACTGAGGATGCTTGAAAGCTACAAGAGGGAGCTTGAGCAAAGCATTAAGGAGATGCAGGAAGAGCTGAAGAGTATCGAGGAGAGAATAAAGGAATTAAAGGAAATGATTAAGCGCGGTGAGGGAGGTCAGCCGCCCTACTGAAAAGCTGGAATAGATAATCCGCATCCAAATTAAACACTCTTTTATCCTCAGTCCCTTCAATTAATTCCCCGCAATCCTTAACCCCTAGAACTTTCTCAAGACATTTAACCAGTATTTTAGAGGCCTTCTTCCTCCTCTGAGTGAATAAACAGGTTACGAAATCTTCATACTTCCTGAAACCCTCCCTCCACTCCCTCCTCCTAACAATCTTAACCAAAGCCGAATCCACTTCCGGAGACGGTGTAAACACTGACGGAGGATAAATCTCAACTATTTCAGGGAATGCGAAAGTTTGAACGAAAGCACTCAGCCTTCCATACTCCCTGACTCCGGGAGGTGATGTGAGTTTCTCGGCCACCTCCCTCTGAAGCATTAGTAAAGCTGCCCTATATCTAGACTTAACGAAGGATATGAGGAGAGGGCCTGACAGCACGTAAGGGGTGTTCGAGACGAGAACATCTGCCCTAACAGCCTCCCCCTCAATAAACGCAAGACCGTCTCCAATAATGGGGTAGATATTAGTCCTCCCTTCCATGACTCGACGTAAGTGGGTAAGCATCCTTGCATCAATCTCAACCCCAACAACGTAGGGAGCGGAGTCCGCTAGGAACGGTGTTAGCTGACCTGCCCCCATCCCGAACTCCATGACTCCGGAAGGCTTCAGCCTCCTCAACTCTTCAGAGAATCTGTACCCGACCCTGCAGTCCCTGAGCATATGCTGCCCTAACCTCTTAATAGGTTTAAGCCTCCTCAAAGCCCTCAGCGTGTTCAGGAGATGGGTACAGGGATCCATACTGTCTCAGTGATGAGTTGATTAACCAGCTTAAAAATAAATGAAGGGATCAGGGATGGCTTCCGAGACCCTTCTTAAGCTGGGGGAGGGCGAGGTAGTGAGGGTTGTGGGACCCCTCAGGCTTCGTGTAGAGGACGGTGAGGTACTTCTGGTAGGCGCATCCTACGGGAAGGGAAGTGAAGTCATTGTGCCTTCCATGCGGAGTTACGGAGCCCTCTCCCTGAAGGAAACGGTGCTGAGGGTTTTTCTCGGGGAGGGAGCTAGAATAGAGAAGCCTCTTGAGGGTGAGGAAGTTGTTCAGGAATGGCTGAAGGTGGCAGAAACCATTTGGATGGATCGGGAATCTCTTCCCGAAAAGAAGTTGAAGATAATGATTATTGGTCCAGTGGAGTCTGGGAAAACAACACTGGCGGCGTTCGTCAGTAATTACATAACGCAGAGAGGCGGGTCTGTATGCCTGATAGAGCTTGACGTCGGTCAGGAAGATCTATGTGTACCGGGCACGATCTCCCTAACGCGCATCACTAATACCTTTGTTTGGCAGCGTGGTCTACAGCAGATAGCTTTCCGTTATGTAGGATGCATAACTCCCAGCTACTGCAGGTCTGACATAGTTGCAGGTGCTTACGATCTCCTCCGAAGCAGGCATGTGGAGGGATGTGACGCAGTAGTGGTAAATACTGACGGGTGGGTGGATGGTGAGGCAGCGATAGAGTTCAAGCACGAGCTTGTGAGATGGATTAGGCCAACCCACGTAATTCTCTTAGGGAGGGACACATATGCCCGCTTCGGGCCTGCATTAAGCCCTCTTGCGAAGGCTTTAGAAGCGCCTATTCCGGGGAAGGTGAGGGAGAGGAGTAGGGAGGAGCGCAGGTATCTTCGGCAGCAGGCATACAGGAAGTATTTCGAGGGTTCGCCGGTTAGGAGGCTTAGCCTCAGGGAGGTAGCTAAAATAAAGTGTTGTGTCCTAGGCGGTGAAGAAGTCGATTCCTCACAGTATGCCGACCTAATAACTTCCTTAGGTATCGAGCCAACGGATGTGGTACTCCTCACAAGGTATGGAAACACACTCAACATAGTTACTGGGAAGCGGCTGCGGACCATGGGAGCCAGCAGTCCAACGGGTAAAGGAATTAATTTAGTGGAGGCTGAATCGCTGAGAGGTATGATGGTTTCACTTATGGGAGAAAGGATGGAGGAGGTTGGGTTAGGGATTGTCGAGGGTCTGCGTAGGGAAGGAAGTGATGTTATTATGCTCCTTCGAACACCATACAGGGGAGAGATAGTGGGGATTATCTGCGGGAGGATCAGGCTTAACCCCGACTTCTCGGACAGTGGGAGGGTTTCGAGATGCGCTATCTAGCGAGCTTCATTAATGAGCTTAGGTCGGAAGGGTTTGTGAAGGAGCTTAAGGAGGAAATACCGAGGGATTATGTACCCACACACAGACTGAGAGAAGCTGAAAGTGAAGGAAAAACGCTTGTCTTCAGGGTTGAGGGAAGTGATTTACCTGCAGCAGGCAACGTGCTTGCCTCCAGGAATAATCTCTACAGGCTTCTCCAAGCGAGCTCTGACGAGGAGGCTTACAGAAAACTCCTCCCCATAATGAGTGCTGAGTCCTCACACAGCATGGTTGAGGAAGGATTCAGCGAAAACTTCATTGAATACGGAGGTGATGTGGAAACACTTCCCGCGATAAGGTTCTACAGAGGGGATGGCGGCAGGTACGTGACCTCAGGAATTATAGTGGCTGAGGTTCCCGGTAGGGATACTTGGAACGCCTCAATACACAGGCTTATGGTTGTGGGCAGGAGAGCCTTTGCCGTGAGGCTTGTGCCGAGGCATCTCTACACAATCCATAGAGCGAATCTCGCTGAAGGTAGGGAAACACCCGTCGCCATAACTATAGGTGTGGACCCGCTTCTCCTCCTACTAGCATCCGTCTCCCCTCCGCTGGGAGTGTTTGAGCTCTCGCTCTACGGAATGATTGCTGGGGAGAACCTAAGGATAGTTAAAACCCCTAAGTACGGCCTGCCCGTACCTGCCACCTCCTCAGTTGTTATTGAGGGGAGAATAACTAAGGAGGAGGTTGATGAGGGTCCTTTCGTTGACCTCTTGAGTCTGTACGATAGGAAGAGGAAACAGCCTCTTCTTAAGGTGGAGAACATATTCATTAATAGAACTGACCCCATGTTCCATGTAATACTTCCTGGCGGTGTAGAGCACAAGATATTCATGGGTTTTCCGCGGGAGGCAACGATATGGGAAGCGGTCAGGAGGGCTGTCCCGTCCGTAAGTAAGGTCAGGCTGACTCCAGGAGGTGGCGGCTGGCTACATGCCGTCATATCGATAGATAAGGTAGCAGACGGCGACGGAAAGACAGCCATTATGGCGGCCTTCGCAGCTCATCCGAGCCTCAAGCATGTTGTTGTGGTGGATTCAGATATCGATCCTGATAATCCGCAAGAGGTTGAGTGGGCTATTGCAACGAGGTTTCAGGCAGGCAGGGGGCTGGTTGTTATCAGTAATGCAAGGGGCTCCACCCTAGACCCGTCCTCCGCCGACGGCCTTACGAGCAAAGTGGGCATAGACGCCACAGCGCCGATCTCTGAGAGGGAGGAATACAGGAAGCCATCGATCTAGGGGTTTGGTAGGTTGTTCCTGACTCGGGAGGAGGAGAGAATTCTTTCAGGTGAGGAAGGGGAGGCCTACGCAAAGGCTATGGAGGCTGTTGTTAAGGTAGGCGAGATCTTCGGGGCTGAGAAACTTATTCCGGTGAAGCATGCCCATGTCTCCGGTATCTCCTACTTCAACATAGGTGATGCTGGCAGGGAGTTCATCGGAGAGCTGGCGGCATCAGGCGTCAGGTTCAGCGTCTACACGACAGCGAACCCGTACGCAGTTATTGAAGAGGTGAACGGAAGGAAATACCCTGAGAAGGTGTTGCGGTCGCAGAATGAAATAATTAACTCTCTCCGAGCTATGGGTGCTAAAGTATTTACTTGTGCACCTTACTTCATTAGACCTCCGGATAGAGGAGAACATCTAGCTTGGGCGGAAAGCAACGCGGTTCTCTTCACCAACAGTGTTTTAGGTGCCTGGACTAATAGGGAGGGAGGCCCCCTAGCATTATTTGAGGCAATTGCTGGAAGAACTTACTACGCAGGAGTACATCGTAGGGAGGGAAGGATACCTAGGTACCTTATTTCTGTTTTCCGGCCCAGTAACTTCTTCGAAGCTTCTGCGTTAGGGTATCTTACAGGAAAGTTGTCCCCGGACTCCATACCGTACGTGAAGGGATTGGCAGGTGTTCCCAATCCCATGGTTAGGCTGTTTCTAGCAGCATTCGGATCAACTTCGGGAGCGCCTATGGTTGTCCTTGAAGGCATAACCCCGAAGTATGAATCCTACTTCAAGGAAGCATCATTTGAGGACAGATTCAGCATAGGGAAAGAGGAGTTAAGGAAGCTGCGCAGGGAAAGCACAGCAACTGAAGGGAAGATATACATGCTTGGATGTCCCCACCTCTCCAGGGATGAGATCGGGGAGATAGCTTCATTCATTAGGCGTTACTGCGCGGCCCCTGAAGGAAGAGAGCTCTGGCTGCTTACGTCTACAGACATAAACATCTCTGCGGATGTCGAGGAGTTTCTGGCCCGGAAGAATGTGAAGATACTGAGAGGTATATGCCCCATAGTGTCAAGGCTTGATATGCTGGGGGTTGAGGAGGTTGTGACCGATTCTGGGAAAGCGTTTTTCTACCTACCGAAACTCGCTAGGGTCACACCCATTCTTAAGGACAGGTATGTTCTCCTTAAAGAATTCTGCGGTGTTCGGGAATGAGGATAGGGCTTAAGCATGTCTCTGGGAAGAAGGCGGATGGTTGCGGTGAGCTGTACGTATCTCCTGAACCGCTATCCTATTTAGGAGATATAGACCCTGTGGAGGGCATCCTTAAAGGAAAGATTAATGTAAGGGACAGGATTCTTGCCTACCCTAACGCTATTGGCTCTACTGTAGGTTCCTATGTGCTCTACGGACTTTCCCGTAACGGTGTGGCTCCTAAAGCAATCCTCCTAGTTAAGATTGACCCCATGACCTTGATAGGCTCCATAATCTCTGGTATACCTCTATACCTGCTGAGAAACAGTAAAGATTTTGGGAGGCTGTCTGAATATAGTGGTAGAATAGTCTGCATAGAGGCGGAGGAGATAGTTATTGAGTAAAGCATTCTTAGTAGTGTTTGAGGGGATAGACGGCTCCGGGAAAACCACGATCGCTAAGGAAATAGTTAAGGAGCTTGAGGAGGAGGGTTTGAAGGCTCTATACACATATGAACCATATAGTGAGGAAATAACATCCATACTGAATAAGCTGGGAAGAGGGTCCAGCGCATGGCTTGAAACACTTCTCATGGCTGCCGACAGATACTACCACGTTCAGGAAGTTATAGAGCCTGCCATTAACGAGGGCATGACGGTGGTGAGTGACAGGTACTTCTACTCGTCAGTGGCCTATCAGGGTGCGCGCGGTGCGGACCCGGACTGGATCCTCACAGTGAATAGATTTGTGAGAAAACCTGACTTGGCAATATACCTGGATGTGCCTCCGGAGGTGGGGCTGGAAAGAAAGAAGCACTCCACTACCCGTGTGCGTTACTTGGAGGAAGACATGGATGTTATTAGGAGGGTTAGAAGCCTTTACAAGGAGCTGGTGAGTGAGGGCCACCTAATCGAGGTAGATACATCACAGAGTATTGACGACGTGTTGAGGGAATGTAGAAAAATTATGTGTAGGGAGTTAAGCCTTCTCTGCCGCTGAGCATTCCTTAGAAAGAACCTTCTCAATCTCAGCGAAAACCTTCTCAATAACATCTCCCGGAATAATTCCTTCACTCACTGACTTCCGGAAACCTTCCGAGTCAATTATCCTACATCCGCCTTCAGGGCCCCTGACAATATCGACCTCCAGATCTACATACCTTACCTGCCCTGATGGAAGCATCTCGGGCGGTGTGTTTATGTTTATGTAGACACCCTTCGGCTGACCCCCCGCACCGAAGTACTTGTGAATTATGTGCCAACTGTTCTCAGCTATCAGAGTCTCTATATAGTCCCCGGGATCCTTAGGAGTTCTCAGCCCATCATATGTCCCTTCACTCGCGACTCTCCTAACAAGCGTGATCTTAAGGGGCTTAAGCCCCTCAACCTGCATGATCTGTCCCCGGCCTAACACAATGTTTCTTTTAAGCAGACGCCGATGCTTAATCGTCATATCCTTCCTTGACTTCACCTGGTGGATAAGCCATTCCCTCACCCACTCCTCCAGCCGCTCAGGCTCCACATACTTCGACACAGTATCTATCAAGTCGACTATGTCATCCGTTCTCTGCTCGCTGGATCTGAGAAGATGGTGGAATGGGGCTGTGGGGAAGACTTCCCTCCTCACAGTGTCGAGATATATTTTCGAGGCGTAAGTGAGTTCAATTATGTTCATATGCTCCCCAGTATAGACTATCTCCAGAAGCTCGCTGTTTCTCAGCTTCTCCTCAACCTCCTTAAGTTTCTTAATAAGGTGGGGGATCTCCTCAAGAATGCTGGGTATTTTCGCTTCATCAGAGTTACTTCTCCAACGGATGCTGAAGCCTTCCCGAACATACTTCGTTGACGCCTTCAGGAGCTCGGCGATTCTTTCCTTACTTCTTATGAAGGAGCTGAAGGAAACTCTTGCCCCCCTGCCCACTATCGCGTACTTCCCGACAACGCGAATTCTGCTGGAAACAACGATCCTGTCGCTCAGCTTTATCGGTACCTTAACCACGGTTACCGGCAGCTCCCTATCGGGTGTGCAGTCCGGCTCGTCCACAAGAACTGCCTTCCCGACAGGCGACTCCACAACGCATTCCTTATCGAACTTGCCAAGTATTCTGGTTCTGAAACTTGAGTAAAGACCTATGGGAGGCTTAAACGTGATTACTTCCGGAATTTTTTCCTCAAGTATTGAGCTAATGAACTCGACCTCCTTAGGGAAGCCTAGGATAAGTATCTGGGTAGGCTCATCCTTATCTGACTTCACAGTAACGTCAGCTGGCTCTCCCCTCCTAGGGTCAATCCCAAGCCTTTCCGCAACTGGCTCAGTAACATCAACCAGCTCCACGCCATGATCGTTCAGCAGCTTCGACAGGGCAGTTGAATATATTCCTCTAACTCTTGCTCTGACCACCATCTCCAAAGCCCTCAGTAGATACTCTGACTCTACACTGCATCAGTCCTTAACGGTGGAGAGGACGGCAACAATGCTCCACACGGCCGTCCTAGCATGCATAGGCATGTTAGGGTCTTGGCTCACCTCATCAAGAATGCTTACGGCGTTCGCCGCCCTCACACCCGGAGATAAGGACGGGTCTCGAAGCATCTTCATCGCTTCAATCGCTGCCCTCCTAATGTTTCTAGGGACGCTGGAGTCACCTATAATCTTCTCCAGAAGCATCATCGCCTGATTAATTTTCGCCTCATTCAACTTATCCTTGTCCTGCATTGCCATAACTCAACCACCTCCTCAAAGTATGTGAGTGTATAACATAATAAATTAAATATGCATTTATTCTGGATGTGGAAAGATGAGTAAGCCTTCGAGAGATGAGGTTCTTAAACGGATGAGTGACCTCCTCAGGTCAGGAGCCACTATGCTGGATCAGTCATGCCCCCTATGCGGTTCACCGCTCTTCAAGCTTAAGACAGGGGAGATAGTGTGCCCTATCCACGGACCTGTCAGGATTGTTAAGAGTGAAGCTGAAGCCGTTGAGGCAACAACAGATGCAGTGATAGGGGAGCTAGAGAAAATAGTTACTCTAAGGATTCACCAACTTGTTCAGGAGGAGAGAACATCCCTAGGCCAACTCCCTCCCCACACACTGGACGAAATTGACAGGCTGCTAACCATTCTCGAGAAGATTAAGAGAATTAGAAAGATTTAGGGCTTAGGTGTGGTGCGGGGGGTGGGATTCGAACCCACGCAGGCCTACGCCATCGGGGATCCCACCCCTATGGGGTCCTGAGCCCGACCCCTTTGACCTTGCTCGGGCACCCCCGCACTTCATAAGGAATTAACATAAAGAATATATAAGTATTAGACTCAACTTCCTTCCTCACCCATGAGCTCGAGGAAGACTTCGTAGAACTCTTCCTTCTCCTGCTCCAGCTCCTCACCCTTCTTCAGCTTGGTTGTGGCTTCCTCACTCACCACCGAGGTAGTCTTCACCCTCCTATTGCTCTCGGTCTTAATCTCGAGCTTATAGTCCTTATTGTTCTTCCCTTTCATCTTCTCCTCATAGCCGCACTTAGGGCACTTCAGAACCATAGTCTTGCCCTTCTTCACGGGCACCAACATCGTTCCACACTTAGGGCAGAATTTCATTTCTTCTTCGACCAGTCAACTTACCGCACAAAGACAGTAAAAAAGTTTTCCTACCATAAATCAGGTTACTCCTCAGTAAGACCCTCAAGTATCTCAGCAAGAAGTCTCTTCCTTGCATTAGGATTCTTAACCTCGCCGAGGAGAATAGCCCTAACCACGTTACCCAGCATTTCCTTAAGGCTCCGAACCTCATCACTCAGCTCCTTAGTAGTTACCTGAAGATTACTCATGCTGGCCTCTATATGCCCCAGAGTGTGTGCAATTGCGTTAAGCAAGAGAACCTGCATATCCTCATTCGTTTCGAAGCCTGTTAACTCGTGGGCATGGTGAACATGCTCTTCCTCCTCACCATGAATCTCCTCCTCGATCTTCTGATAGTCCTCCTCCTTCTTCGGCATCGTCATCCTGAACTTGCTTCTCTCTTCACTCATCTAAGCCACCTTTATGTGAAGCACTATTTTCTTATTAAGCGTAATTGAAGGCACATAAAACCATTGACTGGGCCGGATTACCGCTTCCTGCGGCAGTGAATTATGTGGAGCAAAAACAACTTGCTGTGGGTATAGGGTCAGAGTCTGGTGTCGAAATCATCCCTCATCATGATGTAGGTCATATGTAATACCTTTCATCACTCTTTCCGGTATTTCCTTCTTAACTAGGTTCTTCCCCCAATCCTTGTACTTCTCCAGAACAATAAATGTGTGGACTATGCGAGGATAGTCTATGCAGTCAGTCTCAACCTCTCTCCCGTCAGCGAGCTTCGCAACAAGCTTAGTCAGCCTGACCTTCCCTTTCTTCTCGCAGTCGACAAGCTTATGGCTTTCCACCATACCGTTAATCGCCAACCCTTCCAGATCCAGTATATGGATCTTTTCAACCATTGCATCAACGCCATAAATTAACTATTCCACGCATTTTTAACTTGTATGCAGTCTTTATGGCCGGGAGGGAAGCCATGAAGATACTGCTAATAACCACTCTGTCGGCCCACCACCTCGTTAGGGAGGTGGTGAAGGAGGCTGACCTCAGAGGGCATGAAGTACATGTTTTCGTTTCTTCGGCGCAGGTTGCACCACTAGCGACCGTGGAATCCATTATTGAGGAGTTACGCAGCAGAGGTGTGGATCTCTCAGGGTATGACTTAGTCATCTTCCCAGGCCTAATTAGGGGGTCGGCAAGCACCTTCAGGGAGGCCTTCGGCATCCGAGCCATTAAGGGAACTAAGTTCATAGGCGATCTTCCCGAACTGATAGCCATGTTGGATGAGGGCGTGTCCTTCAGCACAGAGGAGCCCGCTGATAAAATCATAAGAAGGCATCGGGTTGTTGATTATGAACGCAGGCTTGAGGAGGTGGTTAAGGGGAAGAAGCCTGTGTTTAGGCTGGGGGAAACGCCGATATATCTCAGACCTCCGCCAGCAGTACTTATCTATGAGTATATGATCCGTGTGGAAGGCGATCCCTCACTTCTGGCTGAACGGTTGAGGAAACATGGCTACGGCGGGGTTGTTGTAGGCTGTGAGGCGGAGTGTAGGGAAATTGATGCGTCTGAGGTGCTCGCAGCTGTCGAGTCCTTCAGGAATGCTGGCTTATTTGTCGGGGTTGACATACCCTTTAACTATCCCGGCATACGTGACGTGCTGATGGAGGCCGACCTAATCATGAATGTGTCTGGGGAAGACCTCGATTCTTTAGGCGGCCTCATACCTTCCCAGGCCGGTGTTGTCCTCATACCTAAGTCTGTTTGGGACATGGAAGCCATACTGGAGTCACTTATGTATGGGGTTCAGAAGGCGGAAGAGTTAGGGATCACTAAAGTCATTATTGATCCTTTAGTGAGGCCGCCTATGCTCGGTCTTTCCGAAAGCATCGAGGTTTTCAGGAAGGCGGGACATGAGTTCAATAACCCGTTAATGTTCGGGCTGTCAAACGTCTATGAACTTATTGACGCAGACTCTCCTGGAGTCATAGCTTTACTTACAGCTATAGCTTTCGAGCTTGGAGCATCAACACTACTGGTCACACAGAGCAGTAATAAGGCTCGGGGGGCTTTAAAGGAAGCGAGCATAGCTAGAGACCTAGCCACTTACGCGTACCTGAGGAGGTCGCCTCCCATAAGCAGTGATGTAGATCTTCTAATTCTGAAGGATAAAAGCGATAAGACAGTTCCTCCTCCAGAGCTTACAAGTGTTGAAAGTGTCGAGGTTAAGGCCCTTATACCTGTAAGAATGGATGAAAAGTACTTCCTCAAAATATACGTGGATAGAGTTAGGAAAGATATAGTTGTGGATGTAGCGGATGCCTCAAACGGGAGGATACTGAAAAGATTCAGGGGTAGAGACCCTCTACCTCTTGGGAGGGCACTGCTTATGGAGTATCCTTTAAGCAGAGATCACGCCATGTATTTAGGTAGCGAGCTAGTGAAAGCGTCAATCGCCCTTAAGCTAGGTAAGACATATATTCAGGATGCGGAACTCTTCAGTTTCACATACGAGTAATATGTTTAACTCATGGATGAGGAATTAAGCAGAGCCTAATCTTGGGTTTATTCGTTATCTATGTAAAATATTCTTAATAAGGAGTAACTGAATTTACGGCGGGGTTACAGCATGGTCACGGTGAGGAGAGCAACGACTGCAAGGAGGATACTGGGCAGGAAAGTAGTTAACGGTAAGGAGTATAGGTATGTGTACTACACTCTTCCTCTAAATCTGTACCTGCCTAAGTCAATGGTTGAGAAATGGGGAACTGAATTCATTATTGAGAGGGATGAGGACTCAGGGAAAATAACTATAATCTCAAAGAAAGCTTTGAACGGATTCTCTAATGAGGCTTAGGAACCTACCATGCATTCAGGTCAAGAGAGGAAAGCTTTTTCCTTGCGAGGATGGACAGTACCGCATCGATGTCTTTAAGGCTCTTCTCCAGCTCATACCTTTAGGGAAGGTAACCTCCTACGGTGAGCTCGCGAAGGTTTTTGGGACTGGGCCAAGAGCGGTAGGTTACTGGCTCAAGAAGAATGATTCCCCAATAATAGTTCCCTGTCACAGGGTCGTGAGGAGTGACGGATCCCTCGGAGGATATACTTTCAGGGGGAAGCTGAACCCTGAATTCAAGAGAAGGCTTCTAGAGCTTGAAGGAGTCAAGTTCGAGGACTCGAAGATCTCGGGAGAGTGCTTCATAAAGCTGAGCATTCTTCTAAAGATTTAATCCGTCCAGAATGTGGTCAATACTCCACTTCAGAACCTGGTAGTCCTTCACTTCATTACCCATCAGTTCCTTCTGCCTCATCACTTCCGACCCGTTGACGAATAAGGATATAGCTAGGTCACCTTTCACGAGGGTCTTCATGCACGCCACAACAGACATCAATTTACCTCTGTAGCTTCTTTCAATCCTCTCCAGAATGTTAAGAGTTACTTTACCCTCATCACTATCCGGATCCACCACGGCAACCAGCACTACTCTGTTCTGGGTAACGGCCCTCTTCACATCCGCCAGGTTCTCGGTAACCATCATTTCTTATCACTACCACACCTTTCACTATACACCTTCTTCAGGAGTTGTTTATCCTTAGAGCCAAGATAAATCTCTATGTCTATGGGTATTCTGTCTTCCCAAGGGGGCTTAATGCCTGCCCCGTTAACGAGAACGTAATCATATTTCCTAAGCCTCTCCAGCTCCTCGCAGCTCATTCCCTTGAGGAAGCGGAGGTACTCATCCATAAAGTTTGAGCCCGTCTTATACTCTCTATCGGTGAAGGATGTCCCGCACACCAGGCATGTGAGGTTAGGCATTAAGGAATTGAATCCGCACTTCGGGCATTCAGCCGGGAGAACATCGAGCTTACGCCTCAGCCATGCATTAGCCCATTTAACCCTGAGGATGTCGAGGAGGTCATCCCTCCCAGTCCTCTGAATGAACTCGAAGATTCTGGGGGCTACCTGAAGAACCCCTTCATTAACGCTGTTAACTATGAACTCAAGCTGTTCCTCATTAAACTTATCCAGCATCATTGCAAGCCTGGTAGCGATAACATCGTTCAGTCTGGCCCTAGCCCTAGCGTATCGCTTAGCTACCGTAGCGACGTTGCTGTATGTGGTTAACGAGCCGTATAACTGCTCCAGAATATCTCCCAGAAGATCGAGATACTGCTCCTTACTAAGGCCTAGGAGGTCTAATCCTGTGAGCTCAACAAACTTCTCGATATATTTATTGATCCATCTATCGATGTTTATTTCTTTCCTCTTCTTTACAGCCTTCTTCGGCTTCTTCTCCTCTTCTATCCCTTTCCTCTTCTTTCTTCTTCTCGGTAAGGCTGCTCACCTATATGCCCTTTATTTTTGTCCGTATCTCTATAACATCCCCGTCCTGAAGCACGTGCTCAAGCCCCACCCGTTCCCCAGGGTAGTTCGCTGAAGGTCCCCATATCTTTGCGTACTTGAAGAACCTAAGGAACTCCTCCCTAATCTCCTTAACAGCATCCGACACTGTCGCCCCTTCCTTCAGGATCATGGGCCTGTCGGAGGGTTTAGGAGAATTCGGCTCCTTGGTGTAGACTCTGATAATTCCGGAGACCCGGAATATAGCTTTAGGTATCTCCCTAACCCCTTCACCCGTGACTGCTGAGGTTGGGATAATCGGTACTTCAGGAAGGACCTTACCTACCTCCCTCATGAAAGCCTCCACCATTCCTTTGGGAGCAATATCGATCTTGGTTAATGCAATGAGTGAAGGCTTATACGTTATTTTCTCAAATATGGCTTTCTCCACATCCTCCAAGGTTACTTCACCCACAATCTTGACTTCCGCGTTATAGATCTTGTACTCCTCCAGAAGCTTCCTTACGTCATCTGCAGTGCATCCTATAAGTTTCCCGTAGGAAATGGTCTTTATTCCGTGGATTGCTTTCGACTTAGTTATTCTGACCTCCCCTCTCGGCCTCCGGAGATGTATACCCACGTTCTCAAGCTCGTCCTTAATTATCCTAAGTTGCTTAACCGGGTTGCCGGAGGAGTCTATGACTATGAGTAACGCGTCTGCGTTCCTAGCCAGTCCTAAAACCCTGGAGCCCCACCATATAGCGCCCTTAGAGATTCCTTCCACAATGCTGGGTGCCTCAATAACCTGGAACTGAATATCCTCGAAAACAGCCATTCCGGGCACGGGGAATTTCGTTGTGAATGGGACGGGAGATATCTCCGGTTTTGCATTAGTTAATGCCTTAAGAAGCGCGCTCTTTCCAGAGTTAGGTAGGCCAAGCATAATTACTTGGGCAGCGCCGCTCTTCTCGATGAAGAAGGTTGGTCCCCCGGTCCCGGCCCTCCTAGCCTTCCTTTCCTCGATCTCTTCCTTCAGCTCAGCCATTTTTCTCCTTACCCAAGCCCTCAGGTTCTCGGTTCCTTTATGCTTCGGAATCGCCGACATGTATTCCTCTAAGGCCCTAAGCTTCTCCTCAGGAGTCTTCGCGTCTAGGTACTTAGCCCACTTAGCCCTCGCTTCGGGAGGTAGGTTAGTCGGCACTCACACCACCTAAAAGCATTTTGCTTAACTTCCTAATTAGTTAAGATTAGTTAGGAGTACCTCACTTCTTTTTCTTGAGATAGTCTGTGAGTGTTCTGAAGGTCTTCTTCTCCTTATGGTAGCCGTACCTCCTCATGGTTTTCCACGACCTCCTAACTATCGGAGGAGGCTCCCCTTCCTTAGCAATCCATTCCTCAATCCACTTCACAGTTCTGGGATCGGAAGGGTAACCGCTTCCGAAATCCCCGTACATATCTTGGAGTGTCGATACGTGCTGGTCCCTCAGGAACTTAGCAACTATGGATGCCGCACCAACAATAGGGAACTTCTCATCCGCCTTAACCTCGTAACGTATGTTGCCTATCCATTCAAGCTCCCCGAGAACTCTTGCCTCGATTTTGGGCGAGTTCACAGCATCTATGTAGAGTTCAGCCACATGGAATCCTAGAGACCTTATACTTCTCAAAAGGTCCGTAACCCCTTTCGCGAAAAGGTTGTTTATGTTGGAGGTATCTATGTCTTCAGGGGTGTATCTCCTCACAATAATTACTTCGGACAACTCCACTATCTTCGGGAAAAGCCTCTTTCTTCCTGTAGGGCTTAACTTCTTACTGTCCTTAATCCCTTCTTCCTGCAGGGCCTTCAGGTTATCCAGACAGACACCCACCGCGGCCAGAAACATGTCCCCAATAAGGGGGCCTCTCCCGGCCTCATCAACCCCTACCGCAAGCATGCATTTACCATCGCTCAAAACTTGTGTACCTCCCTCACAATTCTTCTTAGGGTGGATTCAGAACCTTGAGTATCCCTGAAGGACTCTATGACGGCAGCCTTAACATTCCTTAACACACCAACTTTACTAAGCTTGTTAAGTATTGCCTCAACCTCCTCCGGACGCGGCAGGAAATGAGTGTATACGGCCCTATTATTCAGATCCACCCTATACCCGTGGATATGGATCACCCTAATCCTCTCAATCACTATAGGAGGCAGTTCCTCAATGAGGGTGACCGGATCATAAAACTCTCCCCATCTAATCATTCTTCTGGAGAGTAGGTGGGGAATATCTAGGCAGACGAAGGCATTCTCCACAGCATCTAAGACGTAAGGAATCTGCTCCTCCCCTCCGCAGCAACGGTTATGGGTAGTCTCGACAACCAACTCAATACTAAGCTCATTGATTAAAGGCATCAACTCCCTCAGCGACTCGATACCTGCATTAATGCATTCCTTATCCCTGAAACCGCAGTCTGTCTGGTCAGTTGTTAAGTGAGCCAAGAAGTACAGAGGGTTCAGTCCGCTCAACATCTCCACGCATTTCTTAATCACCTGAACAGATGCTTCCCTCACCTCGGGTATGGGTGACGCTAGCGACAGATCCCTCCAGGGCAGGTGTAGGCCGTAGATAAGGCCTTCACGCTCAATATCAGCTAGGAATTCTTTAGGGGGATTCCTCGTGTGACAGTATGGGTAGTCAAGGCTGAACTCTATTCCGTCGAACCCAATCTTATTTAAGAACTCGATAAAGTCATTCTCCCTATCAACATCCCTTCCCCAAGAGGAGTAGAGAACCTTCAAGCACTCCACCTGTTAACTATCTCGAGAACCACATGGAGAGGGTCCCGGAAGTCCTTCCTCCACTTACTAATGATTTCATCGAAATCCTTCACAGTGCGTGATGCACCCATAATCAAGTTAACTATCTCCTCAGTACTTGATGCTTTATGGAGTGGGTAGCCCTTAGCCCTAACGTACTCGTTGACATGGAGTTCTTGGGGGAAGTAAGTTATTCCGGTAGTCATTAGGAGGGCGGCTTCCCTAGCTAGAGTTGCTCCTCCGGTGACAACGGCCCTCGCAAAGTAGGTTAGGCTGACGCCATCGTAGGATCTTTCAATGGTTTGTATATCAATACCTTCATCCTTGAGGGATCTAATCAATTCTCTGTGTGCAGAATACCTAGGCAATATTACCGGTGTGAGGCCCGCTTCCGAAACAACGTGAACTATGTCCTCAACGCTTACCCCCCTTCTTAAACCTTTGTAGTAAGTGGCCATGAATTCCCTAGGCCTGAAAACCACGTATTCCTTACTCCTCAGCCCGAGAGACTCTATGTAATCCTTCCTCGGCCTTGAGCGGTAGAGCCAGATGAGTTCATCAACACCTTCATACTGCACAGCAAGAGCCTCCTGATACATGAATCTCGTCACCAGCTTCTTAGGTATGGCTACAGAGAAAATGACGGCTGTAGCGAGAGGAAGTGAAAGCCTACTAGGTATCTCGGCATGTGGAGAGTCCGTTATGGCGAGGTATTTTATCCCTAGGCCGTAAGCAACCCTTGCGGCAGGCGGGTCAGGATAGGCTATGAGGAGTTCCGGCCTGAACTCAGAAACTATATGTAGAAGCTTCTCCATTCTCTCAATATCTGCCTCCACCTTCTCCTTCGGGCCTCCCTCACTATATTTACCTGCCACAATCGGGTTTAGGCCAAGCCTTTCAGCTGCCTTCACTGTGTATTCGTACTCTCTGCAGGTGAAGAGAACTTCATGCCCTTCCCTAATAAGGTGGTTGGCGATATGTCCCAGCAACGTACTCTGCTTAGATGTCTGAGCATCTAGCCATACCTTAATCCCTATCACCCGTAGCTAAATAGATTAGTGTGGCACATCTTTATATCTCTCCCACAGGTAATCAATTCTTGGTGTCTAAGGCTGAGTAAGGGGAGACTTTTCGGCACTGACGGAGTGAGGGGAGTAGTTAACGATTTAATGAATCCTCAATTCGTTGTGAGGCTTTCCCTAGCTATTGGGGCATACTTCGGTAAGGGAGCATCTATAATTGTTGGAAGGGACGCTAGGGCAGGGAGCTCCTTCATAACGCATATCGTGATAGGCTCCCTCCTCTCAGAGGGCTTGAAGGTTTATGACGCAGGGTTAACACCTACACCAGCTCTCCAGTACTACGTGAAGGAGGGAGGTTTCGACGGAGGCGTCATGGTCACTGCCTCTCACAACCCTCCCGAGTACGACGGCATCAAAGTCATTATGGGGGATGGGATTGAGGCACCGAGAAGTGTTGAGGAGGAGATAGAGAAGATTTTTCATGAGGAAAGATTCACGCATGTTCCGTGGAACCTGCTGGGTGAGGACGCTAGGAAAGTTGGGGATGTGAACGACCGCTACATACGTGGCATTATCGATAAGGTGGACACTGACCTAATTAGGGGGAAGGGTTTTCGGGTAGCTGTAGACTCAGCGAACAATGTGGGTTCCCTTACCACGCCTAAGCTTCTCCGCATGCTCGGTGTTAAGGTAGTCGCTGTAAACTCGGAAATCTCACCCATTCCGGCAAGGAAGCCTGAACCCACACCGGAAAACCTTAAAGACTTCTCTAAAGCTGTGAGAACTCTTCACATGGATCTAGGGGTCGCCCATGACGGGGACGCTGACAGGGCAATTTTTCTGGACAGTGAAGGTGACGTGATTCCTGGGGATCTGTCAGCTCTCGTGCTGTGCAGACATATAGCGAAGTACCGCAAGGACAACACTCCTAGGAGGGTGGTGACGGCAGTCTCTTCGTCCACCATCGTTGAGGATGTGTTGAGGGAGTACGGAATAGTGATTGTTTGGACCAAGGTAGGGAGCGTGGTTATTGCAAGAAAGATGGTTGAGTTAGGGGCGATGGCAGGTTTCGAAGAGAACGGCGGCTTCATGTACCCGCCCCACCAATACGTTAGGGACGGGGCTATGAGCACTGCCTTAATGCTTGAGCATCTAGCAATGGAAGGCAGGGGGTTGCGTGAGATAATAAGCGAGTTCCCTAAGAGACACATTATTAAGACGAAGATTCCTCTACCCTCCAGAGAGAAGCTTCCAAAGATTTATGAAATGCTCGAGGGAAGCTTCCCTGACGCTCGAGCGATAAAGGTGGATGGGATTAAGCTTATTGGTAAGGGTTTCTGGGTTCTTGTAAGGCCTTCAGGCACGGAACCCATTCTCAGGATATTTGTTGAGGCAGGGGACAGGGAGGAGGCTGAAAAACTACTTAACGAGGTTAACGCAATACTTCAGTCGGTGATTAGATGAGATACGCACTGCTAAACCTTGTTGCGTGCCCGATGTGTAAGCACTTCCCGCTGGAGCTTTATGTCTTCGAAACTAGGGAGGATGTTAAGACCTACAATGTCTCGAAGCCTTTCTGCGATTTCTACTGCGGCTACTTGAGGAAGAACGTGAGGGATCTTGAGGGGGAGCTTCCGTGTGAAGAGTGTTTGAAGAAGGAGATAGTTGCGGGCGTTCTGTACTGCCCACACTGCGGTAGGTGGTACCCCATAATAAACGGCATACCTCTGATGTATCCGGACGATAAGAGGAAGCATCCGAGGGTCGCGAAAAGGGAGGAGGAATTCATCCTTAAGTATAGGGATATGTTCCCGGAAAAGCTTAGGAGTAAGATTACCTTCTAGGCCTCCTACGCCTTCTCCTATACCCCCTCGTAATGAGTTCGGCCGCGCTCTCCTCAGACATTATCTTAGGCTTAAGCTCCTCGATAGCTTCCTTCAGCTTATCAATATCTTCTCCGGTAACAGGGTTCTTCTCAAGGAACTCCTCTCCGTTCGCAGTCAGCTTCATCTTCCTGGACACGGGATCAGTCTCTATTAGACCTAGGTAGAGAAGTATCCTCAAGTCCTCGGCAAGCTCCTTACTGCTGGGGGTGTCGCCAAGCATTATGAAGGAGTAGCCCAGGTCCAGATCCTTCTCCTTCTTCAGCTCGTATATGAGCTTAACCAAAGACTTTTCGGTAAGTTGCTTAAACTCATTAATTATGAATAGGATTCTCTGCTTCTTCGGATCTCTCTTAACCACGTCGTCGGTGACTACGGGACGCGTAACTATTCTTAGCTCCTTTCCTCCGCCTTTCTGCGACATCTGAATTCCCCCCTAAAACATGTGGGCAGCCTCTTTAAGTATTCTTAACCAACGGAAAGCTTTAACCTCCCCCTCAAAAAACAATTTTTCTGGGTGAGAAAGTGGCGGAGATAAGGGAAATCAAAACAGCTAAGGAGGAGTATACCCTAAGCCTCCACAGCCACATAAAGGGTTTAGGCCTCAACGAGTTCGGGGAGCCAGAGTTCGTAGGCGACGGGCTTGTGGGGCAGGTTGAGGCCAGGAAGGCCGCCGGAATAGTTGTTGATTTGATTAAGCAGGGACGGATGACAGGTAAGGGCATACTTCTCGTAGGTCCTCCCGGGACAGGGAAGACGGCATTAGCGGTCGCGATAGCTAGGGAGCTGGGTGAGGACACACCTTTCGTATCCATGGATGCTGCCGAGGTTTACTCCACGGAGGCGAAGAGGACGGAGGTCCTCATGAGGGCTGTGAGGAAGGCGATGGGTGTGAGAATTAAGGAGAAAAGGCTTGTGTATGAAGGAGTGGTTAAGGAACTGAAAATCGCTCACGCAAGGCATCCCTTCAATCCGTACGTAAGAGTTCCGAGGGAGGCGAGAATTACTCTGGAGACGCAGGACGATTCAGTAACTCTGAACGTTGGTGAAGAGATAACTGCGCAGCTTGTCCAGATGAGGGTTAGGAAAGGGGATCATATATGGATCGATGCTGAGACAGGCATAGTCCATAAGGTAGGAAGAGTTAAGGGGGTTGAGTCAGCGAAGTACTACGATATAGAGCCTTGGAAGGTTGAGGAACAGAAGCCTAAAGGTCCCGTGAAGAAGGATAAGGAGATCGTTAGGGTGTTCACCTTCAATGACCTCGATATCTATGTGGCGAGTCAGAGAATATCGATAACCGGGCTGTTCGGGATGGAGTTCGAGAAGGAGATTGATGAGGAAGTTAGGAGATCGGTGAATGAGCAGGTTAAGAAGTGGATAGAGAGCGGTAAGGGTGAAATCATTCCTGGAGTTCTGTTCATTGATGATGCCCACCTCCTAGACCTAGAATCGTTCTCGTTCCTAACGAAGATCTTGGAGTCAGAGTTCTCACCCATCCTAATCCTCGCCACCAACAGAGGCATAACGAAGATAAGAGGAACCGACATCGAGTCGCCTCACGGAATACCGCTTGACCTCCTAGACAGGCTTCTCCTCATACCTGTCAGGCCCTACCAGAGGGAGGAAATCAAGAAAATCATTGAGATCAGGGCTGTCGAGGAGGAGGTTAAGCTGAGCAAGGAGGCGCTGGAGAAGCTTGCTGATTTAGGGGTCAAGAGAAGCCTGAGGTATGCGGTGCAGCTTCTCAGACCAGCAGCCATCATCGCTAAGAGGAGGGAGAGGAATGAGGTCACTGCTGAAGACGTTGAGGATGCATCGAAACTGTTCGTAGATACTAAGCTATCCGTCGAGATGATTAAGAAATATGAAGAACTGTTTATGAAGTAACAGCATTTTCTTCCTCATCAATCCCCATCAAAGGAAGCAGAAGGGCCGGATCATCAACCTCTATTTTCTCACCTCTCTTACCTCCCTCACTAATCACTAGAGTCACTATCAGGTAGCTACCCACCTTCGCCGCCCTAACCTTCTTAATCCTCATCCTGGTCTCAGCATCCGTTGCGGGCTCATCCCTCTCCTTCATCCTGACCTGAATCCTGTCCCTAACTATCTTCGCCCTAACCTTCGCGGCTATGTACTTATCATACCCGCTGATGGCTAACACGACGAGCATCAGCGTAGCTATGAATAAAGCAATGTCCAGCACACTCCTCCCTAAGTATTAACTACTCCAGCAATGAGTGTTTTTAAAGCCTGTAGCTAAACGCCGTAGCCGAAGCCTCTAAGAAACTGGAGAACAACGTCCCTAGGGTTCTCCGCCC
>CAZFVC010000002.1:0-46995 GCA_964522175.1 uncultured Desulfurococcaceae archaeon | reverse complement strand
TGAGGATTTGAGAATATGCGTCACTAACGTGAAGAGGGAGAGGATAAGGGAAGTACTGAAAGAGCTTGCAGAGAAGGGATACAAGCTATTCATGAATATAAACACGGTTGATCTGCCGAAAGAAGGGGTGATTGAAGTCTATTACATTGTCGCCAATGTTAATGATGGATCACAGATTTGGGTTAAGACGCTCGTTCCTCGGAATGATCCAGTAATAGACTCGGTACATGATATTCATCCCATAGCGTACTATATTGAAAAAGAAGTTCATGAGATGATGGGTGTGGAGTTCAAGGGCCATCCGGTCCTCTCTAAGTGGATACTTGATGAGAATTGGGAAGGGCCACCTCCTCATCGGAAGGATGTGAATACGCATGAGTGGGTAGCTAAAGTGTATTACGGGGGGTATAAGTATGGGAGGTAATGGAAGCAAGACAGTTATGCTTTACTTCGGGCCTCAACATCCCGGTGTCCCGGGGAATGTAGGGTATAAAGTCTGGGTTGATGGGGAGAGAGTAGTTGATGCGGAGCTTGTTCCCGGCTTCCTCCATAGAGGATTTGAGAAAATGATGGAGTTCAGGACATGGGAAATGAATATAGTGATGGGTTACCGTTTCTGTGTCGAGGACCCGGATAGCCTAGAATTAGGTTACGCGGAGGCCGTGGATAGAATCTTTAAGATAGACATTCCTGAGAAGGCTAAATATGTGAGAATGATTCAGGCCGAGTTCGGCAGAATAGCTTCACATATGTTCTGGGTTAACTTCATGGCTGGTGCTACAGGGCTACGGACAGTTGGATTCTGGGCAATTGCTGCAAGGGAGGAGATACTTAAGTGGTTTGGATGGGTGGTTGGACATCGTGTATATCACAGCTTTTCTGTTCCGGGAGGTATTCGATGGGACGTTCCTGAAGGATTCAAGGAAAGAACTCTGGAAGTAACCAATAAGGTCGAGGATATAGTTGAGGATATTGAGTCAGCACTTCTGAAGAACCGAGTGTTTAGGGCAAGGACTCAGGGAATAGGCATTCTGAAAGCGGATGACGCTATAAGGATGGGTGTAACGGGACCCAGCCTCAGAGCGGCTGGAGTGCCTTACGATGTGAGGAAGGTTGTCCCATACGAAAACTACGATAAAGTAACCTTTGACGTTCCCACAATGACTGAGGCAGACGCCTATGCAAGAAGCGTAGTGAGGTTTAAGGAAGTGTATCAGAGCCTGAGGATCATTAGGCAGGCCGTGGAGGAAGTCAGACCCGGTGAACCTCACAGAATTAAGCTACCATTGGCGGCTCCTAAAGGCGTAGGTATTGCCAGGGTTGAAGCGGCTAGAGGAGAGTACTTCATACATATAGTGAGTAACGGTGGAAGGCAGCCATACAGGGTTCGTTTAAGGAGTGTGTCAATGCCGTTAATGACGACTGCTGTAAAACACATCATTAATAACGAGGAGGTAACAATCGCTGACTTCCCGATTATAGTCAAGTCCCTAGATCCGTGTTCTCCAGATATAGATAGGTGATGGAAATGGTGTGGGCCACTCTAAGTATGACTGTGAAATACCTGTTCCGGAAGCCATATACTAGAATGGTGCCTAAGAGTGAGCCTCCCTTCAAAACAGAGAATCTGAGAGGGAGGCATATACTTGATCTCAATAAGTGCACTGGTTGTGGTATGTGTAAGATTGTTTGCCCTGCATTCGCTATAGACCTAGTGCCTGTGGAGGGAGACTTCCCGCAGAATAAACCTAAGAGATTCCCAAGGATTGATCTGCATAAGTGCACATTCTGCGGCCTCTGTGTTGAGTACTGCCCGTTTTCTGCTTTGGTAATGACTGATACCACAGGGTTTGAGCTATACACTAACGATAAGGACTCTACGCTTGTTATGCCTACGGAGCTTGCTAAGCCTCCGAAACCTGAAGGATATAGAGTAACTATCACAAGGGATAGGTTCCTAAAGCAGCTTCCTTCTCCGAAGCCTAAGAAGGTTGAGAGTAAGAAGGGGAAGAGGTGAGGATGGATGGTTAGTGTCGATTTGTTAGGTTTCGTGCTTCCGGGGGCTTTCATACTCTATACCGTTGCTATGCTGATTTACTCTTATAGGGTTTTCAAAGGACCTACCTTACCGGATATGGTTCTAGCGATAGACACCTTAGTGGTGGATCTCATCGTCATATTCATGCTCCTATCCCTTTACTACCTCAGTCCTTACCTCGCTATTGGGGCTATACCTCTGGCAGCTTGGGTATTCCTCCTGGATATCTACGTAGCAAAGTATCTGTTGAGGGGGAGGAGAAAATGATAGATCTAATAATATTCTGGATAGGTGTAGGGCTCCTGTTCCTTGGCGGGGTCCTCGATGTCATTGCTGCTATAGGGATGAATAGGTTTAACAACTTCTTCCTGAGGCTTCATGCAGCCACAGTAGGCAGCATTGGCGGGGCAGTGTACCCGCTTACTGGAATTGCTTTGATAGCTATATCACTGGATATGCCGGCTACATTCAAATACTATATAGCAGGGATTTCGGTGATTGCAGGCCTCCTGATAGTGCTCACAGCCCCAGCAGGCTCCCATATACTAGCTAAGGCTGCTCATAAGTCAGGTGAGGTTTCACCTAAGCCCGTTATTGTAGACAAGTTAAGGGAGAAGGGGGAGGTGAGTGAAGAGTGATACATATCCCATTAATTTTGGCAGCGATCGGTTCAACTCTTGCTTTAATAGCTTCCATTGTTGCCCTACTTCAGAGAGACGTACTTAAAGCGATAATACTTTCTGGTATCGAATCCACATTCTTTGCACTTCTTCTAACGGCGTTTCTAGCTCCCGACCTTCTGATAGCCTATGTAGCTATAGGATTAGGAATTAACTCGGTTATCCTTCTATACGCATTAAGGAAGGGTGAGAGATATGAGGAGTAACATGAAGTTAAGTGTTGTTGTTTCCCTAATGCTAGCTGTAATATTTGCTGTGGCACTAGTCCAGCTAGGCCTAGTTTCCCCTGACTTCACATCTAATCTCTACCTAGCCTACAAATACCTGTCAGAGATACCTCTTCAAGGATCCCTCCTTTACACCGGGTCGCCTGAAATAGTTACTTCGGTTCTGTGGGATCAGAGAGGCATTGACACCTACTACGAGACGACGGTGCTCTTCCTTGCTATAATAGGGACGCTTTACATATTCGCTGAAAGGATTAAGCCTTCAGAACCCAGTAAGGAAATGACTGTAATAGTTAAACTAATAGCTAAAGTTGTGGCCCCGATCATCATGATTGTTTCAATCTCTGTAGCACTTCACGGCCACCTGACGCCTGGAGGAGGCTTCCAAGGCGGATCAATCTTTGTCGTGGCTCCGCTAATACTTTTGGCGGCTATGGGAGGAAGCAGGCTGATAAAGCTTGGATTCAAGAAGGACAGCCTCCTAAGTTTAAGACTGACCGGCCTCATCCTCATAGCATTCATCGGTATTTCCACACTGATAATTGGTTTCATGAAGGGGGTAATGGGCTACTTATTCCTTAACCAGCCCAAAACTTATGTACCCTTAGGCTATGCGGACGTGATTTATGCCCCGTGGGGAGAGATAGTTATTGCGGGAACTCTAATACTGCTTAATTTAATGGAGTTTCTAGCTGTTTCCGCAGGGTTCACCTTAGCCCTGCTTGGGCTAGATGCTGTAGTGGAGGGTGGTAAGAAATGATGGTAGAAGAGTTTCTCTGGTACTACGTCCTTGCAACAATAATAGGTACGGCAGCTGTGGGCCTCTGCGGAATGATATGCAGGCCCCACATGATAAAGAAATTAGTTATGCTTACAATCTTTTCTGACGCTATAGAGATGTTAGCAGTTTTCATAGGGTATAGAATTACTGCAACCCAGCCACCCGTATATCCTGGAGGAGTGATTGAGGGCTTCGTCTACCCGAGCCAGGCATCCCTAAAGGAATTTGCAGGATCTGCGGTAGATCCCTTGCCGCAGATCTTAATAGTTACAGCAATAGTCATCGGGTTAGCTGTTCTCCTCTTCCTAGTTACTCTAAGTGTTACCGCTGGAGAAATGTTCGGAACCCAAAACCTTTCAAAGATCGAGGGAGGTGAGAAGAATGAGTAAGAGTGGTGGAAGCAGATTTATCGGATTCTTCATTCTTTCCCTTATTTTGCTAGGTCTCTACATAGTCTACACTGGTGCTATATCAATAACTGAGCTCATCCTAGGTCTGATTAGCGCCTTCATAGTTTCATACATATTCTCCAGAGAATGGATTCAGGACACTGGAAAACTCACTCTAAAGAGGCTGGCAATGCTCCTAGCGTATTTCGTCAAGTACTTCACAATTATTGAGGCTAAGGCGCATTGGAGCGTTGTTAAAGCCATTTTAAGTCCTAATATGAACATAAAGCCTGCTATTGTGAGAGTTCCTCACAGCCTAGAGACGGATTTCGGCATTGTCACAGTTGCTAACTCCATCACTAATACCCCTGGAACAGTGACTCTGGAGGTAGATGATGAAGGGAAAGCCCTCTTCGTTCATTGGCTATTTGCTGAAACGACGGAAGATGAGGAAGCAAGGGAGAAGATATCGAAGGAGTTTGAGGAATGGGCTAAGCTTATTTTTGAGAGGTGAGAAGGATGGCTTCATTAATGTTTTCCGCGGAAGGATTCGTCCTCCTAATAACAGGGCTAACCGCACTGCTGGGAGTTTTAGTTTACGTAATCTTCTACGAACTGTTCCAGAGGTATGGGGGCAGGCCTGTAGAGGAAAAGGAGGACGAGCTTAAGTATTATCCTGTTGTCTCGGGTTGGGAGGTTAAGGAGGTTCAAACCCCACCGATTTCGTATGTAATAGTTGACATACTTTCTAGGGCTTGGAGAGGGGTTTCCAGGACCTTAAGCAGGTCGTCTGAGGCCTTCCTTAGGGACTGGTATGTTTATGCCTACCTACTCCTTGTGGTTATAGTGGCAGTTACTCTAGTGTTGAGGTGGTGGCCATGAACGAATGGTTAAGCATACTGCTTCAGTCGTTAATATATCCTGGCCTGTTAACTATGATTGTATTAGTTATTGTTACTCAGTGGTACTATAGAAAACTCAGTGGAAGGATTCAATATAGAAGAGGTCCTACGTATACAGGGCCTGCAGGTGTGCTGCAGCCTCTTGCCGACTTCCTGAAGCTGCTTGCAAAGGAGGATGTGGTGAATAGGTACGGACTCAAGAAATCACCTTTAATCATTGCTGTTCTCGCGATCGGTGCCTTAATAGCTTTAGGCCTAGTGACCCCTCTGGCTGTACAGCCTCTCTGGGCACCTTACGATATTGTAGTTATTGCCTACATTCTACTGCTGGCGCCTTTAGCATTAGCATATCTAGCACTCTCTATACCTAACCCATATTCAAGCATAGCTGCGGGAAGGTATCTTGCGTTACTAATATCTGCAGACCCAATCTACATATCCTCGTTGCTAACGCCAGTGATTCTGGCCGCTAGACACACACTTGTTCCATACAGTGCCTACTTGACATCCACAGTTTCTGCCGGGCTGTGGGTAGATTCCTTCCTTTCGGCAATAACAATGTTTATTGCAGCAATCTCAGGGTTCATAGGTATGATGGCTATACTAATGATTAAGCCCTTCGACTTCCCAGAGGCTGAGTCAGAGCTCTACTGGGGTCTATTCACCGAATTAGGTGGGCCCCGGCTGGCGATGGCATTCTTCATAAAGTTTATAGAGAAGATTATCCTTCCTTTGTTCTACGTGATGTTATTCCTTGGAGGGCCTTGGCCTGTTAATCCAGCGAACTGGTGGTTGAGTGCCATAGTAGTCTTAGTGAAATATTTTGTGGTGCTGGCAGTAATTGCATGGGTCGATAACTCTATGCCTAGATTTAGACCTGATCAAGGAATAAGGTTCCTATGGAAGTATGGATATAGCCTTGCTTTCTTGGCATTAATACTGTCCTTTATTGCCTAGAAACTCTTTTTTCGCGAAAACTCTAATGTGGTTTAGAAATGATTAGAGTCGTGATTTATCCTGACGGGAGGGAGTTGAAATACGATCCTCGGAAGAGAAAAATTACAGTAAAGAAGCTGCTTCAAGACCTGGGATACAATTCGCTTCAAGTGATTGTAGTTAGGAAGAAGGAGTTGCTCACTGAGGATGTTTTCATACTTGATGGAGAAGAGATTGAAATTTATGAGGTGACATCAACTGGCTAAATGCACGATTTGTGGTAAGAGAGCGGTTATAAGGCTGCATTACGCAAGAATTAATTTATGCAAGGATCACTTTATTCAGTATTATGAGAAAAGGGTTAAAGAGACAATAGAAAGATATAAACTGATTAGGAGAGGAGAATTAGTTGCTGTAGCGCTATCAGGAGGAAAAGATTCTCAAGCGCTGCTATACGTCTTAGCAAAGCTGTCTGAGGAGTTAGGTTTCAGCATCCTAGGTTTACATATAGACCTAGGAATAGGGGAGTACTCTAAGCTCGCAGAGAATGCTGTAAGGAGTTTATGTAGGGATACAGGCATTAGACTAGTTGTTGTGAGACTTCAGGATGTAATAGGTATGCAACTTCCCGATATAGCCTCAAAAAGCCGGAGGCCTCTGTGTTCTGTATGCGGTCTTCTGAAGAGATACTTCATTAATTTAGTAGCATTAAAGGCTGGAGCAGATAAGGTTGCACTAGGTCATCACCTAGATGATTTATCAACATATGCCATGAAATCAATTCTTATGAGGGACTATGATGCCTTAAAAAAGCTAGGCCCTGAGTCAAGTCCTATTGAAGGAATGGGGGTAAGTAGGGTAAGGCCATTATATCTGACCAGCGAGCGAGAGAACCTGGCGTATGTTTTACTGAAAGGAATTCCTTTCGTTAAAAGTAGATGCCCTTTCTTCTCCAGCAAAGTAATAAATACTGAGATAAGGAACTTCATAAGTAATCTTGATTTAAGGCATCCTGGAACCAAGATTAATTTTATGAAGGGAATAGCTAGGGAGCTGATTCCAAGCCTTCCTCAAAAGACCGAGGAAGTCTTTCCCTGCAAATACTGTGGGATGCCCTCCAGGGATGGAGTATGCGGTTTTTGCAGGCTAACAAAAAGACTTTTAGGAAGCCCAAAGGGTCCCGAGGCCTCTTCTTATGTGAAGGAATTGATAAAGTCTCCTAAGGTGAGTTCTTCATAAGAGTAACATCAACATTTCCGCTGCTTACTTCAATCTCAGCCACAGCAAAGTATCCTCTGTAATTAGGTCCTGGATTAACCATTACGGTCTTCCCCAAGCACTCAATGCCTCGAGATTCATGTATATGTCCAGAGACCGCTAGAAGAGGCTTTTTCTCCTCGATAAGTGACCTTATTCCATGTGACCCCACATGCTCTCCAGTATAAAGTATGTCAAGCCTAGTTCCGTAGGGAGGTGTATGTGTGAGTAATATCCATGAATAAGGTGCTAATCCCGGGCCGTAGGAGGAAATAAACCTCTTAACATATAGAGTCAATTCCACATCGTTAAGTCTAGGGATATCCATAAATGGAAACCCTAAACCTCCTCCAATCCCTCCAATAACATATGGAGGAAATGGCTCCAAAGCTATATGCAGTATCTTCACCTTTTCCTTCTTAACCCTCATAATCGTTTTCGGATCAGCATTTCCCGGAACTACATACGCTGTGCAGCCGTTGTCTTCACACCATTCTGAAAGTAAATTGATAACTTCATCCCAGTGGGTTCCTGTATAGGAAGTTATATCTCCAGCTACAAGCACACCCTCAATGTCTCTAACCCTCATCAAAGTCTGTCTAAGTGATGTGGTTCTTCCATGTATGTCTGCAAGCAGCAGCAGTCTCAAATCAATTACCTAGGAATTCTTTAGGGATTTAGTTAAAAGAGTTGTTTAGTGATTACCTTATTTTCTAAGTTCTCCAACATACTTTTTCCATTCGGCAAGATATTTTACTACCCTATTGTCAGTAGAGAGTATCTGCCGAGCCTCGAGAGGTTTAGTGAATGAAACAAGGAATGTTTCTTCACCTTTCGCCGATGCCGTCGCTCTTATCCCCTCCTTTATCTTAAGTATTCCCTCCTTAACTAATTCCTTAACAGCTTTCTCCACAGTTTTCCTCCCAGCTGGCTCATCTCCCAAGGTTCGGACGAAGCCCACATACTCGTCATAAAGCTCAGGAAACCAAAGGATTCCAGAGAAAAGGTATAAAGTCCTTAGAACGTCTCCTTTAATTAGGTCCTCCCCTTCAGTCGATTTCAGAACTTCATACATCATTACACTCGATTATGATTAATTTTAGTCCAAATAAATCCTTCTACGGAGAGTCAGATAAGGACTTCATGCGCAATTAGGTGCGCTACATCCTCAGGTCTGCTTAGCAGTATCTCTATTCTTGGATTATCTGTTAAAGCAGCTGATGATTTCAAGAATGATCTTAGATTTTGAAGATCATTCTCCTCTAACTCTCCCTTGATAAGTCTCAGGAGCTCTGGGGTGTAGAGGAAAATGAGTACGGAATGCCTAATTACTGTGGACACCTGAAGCATTCTCTCTAATGCTTTCATTTCTTCATCTCGGGCAATTTCAGTGAAGATGAGGAGAGGTCCCTCAGTTAGCGATGCTATCTTTTCAAGCACTAACGATGATGCTATTTTCAGGGGCGACGAGCTTATCACAATCTCTTTAGGCCACTCAATTGATCCTAAAGCTCCAGTAATTCGGTAAATATCCCTTCTTCCAGAGCACTCTTCAGTTATTAGGTAACCTCTCTCAGTGACTATAGCCATCCTTAATTTCAGTCCAGAAATTAGCAGTGAATTAGCCAAGGCAAGCACATAGTCAGCCATTATTGAGTATGAAGGTCTTCTACCTGTGAAGTTACTATCACTCAATACTAGAACGATGCCTAAAGTTTCGAGAGATTCCTTTTCGAATTCCTTAATAATCAAATTTCTACTTCTTAAGGATCCTTTCCAGTCAATCCTTGAGATATCATCTCCAGGGACATATTCCCTAACGCTGAGGAATTCGACACCTCTACCCTTTCTTCTAGTTAGCACTATCCCGGCAATTAATTTTCGGGTTTCATATCTCATGGGAATTGTTTTAGGTATCTCAGGAAGTATTTTAACACTTAATGTTAGAGGAATCTCCATCTCTATTTCTATTAAATCTCCTCCGAGCCATGCCTTTAGATACAATGGCCCTAGAATATGAAGCCCTGTGTCTCCTTTAATCGAGAAATTCGCGAGAAATGTATCACCTGTTTTTGCTATGGTTTTATTTAGTATATGAATTCCTTCATCCGTCTCTAGCTTAACTATGTTGGGACGCATTAACCTTAGTATTGGACTCCTAATCTTTACTAGGGTCTTGCCGACTTCTCCTCTTTTTAGTGTGGAGATAGCTGTTTCGGTTACTGTTTCTCCTTCGATTTCCGGTTTAATGATTTTGAGAAGTCCTAGGATACCGCCTAGTAGTGTCGCCAAACTTCCTCCCACAATTATAAGTATCTTTCCTACGGGGGAGTTTCCGCTTAGGCCGGTACCTATAAGGAGAGTAATTGTAAGGAGTAGGATTAGAAGACCAGAGGTGTTCACTCTCTTCACTTTGATCTCTGCTTTCACGGCCGGGGCACTTCCACTGACTCAAGTGCTTTCTTAACGACCTCCTCGCCTGTTAAGCCTTCTGCGAGGAACTCTGGTTTCAGGAATATTCGGTGTGATAAGGAGGGAATAGCTGCTTTCTTAACGTCATCCGGTATTAAGTAATCTCTTCCGTCAATTATAGCGAATTCCTTTGAGAGTGTGAGTAACATTCCGGCAGCCCTCGGGGATACAGGAGCCCTGACTGAGGGTTGGGAGCTTATGTTCCTAACTATGCGGGCTATATACGAAAGGAGGACTCCATCTACATAGACTTTCTCAATGTCCTTCCTAGCTTGAAGCACTTCCTCACTATTGGATACGCTTTGCATCTTTCTGTATTTCTCCTCAATCTTTTCTAGGCCCTCCTTCAACAGAACTTTAAGCCCGCTTTCACTTAATCCTACATCCTTAATTTTAAGGAAAAACCTGTCTAGCTGAGCTTCCGGAAGCGGGAAAACGCCTTCTAATTCTAGTGGATTCATTGTAGCTATTACTGAGAATGGCTCAGGTAGCTTCACGGTTAATCCCTCTATCGTTACCTGCCTTTCCTGCATAGCTTCCAAGAGAGCTGACTGCGTTCTGGGGGAGGCTCTATTTATCTCGTCTGCCAGAACTATATTGGCATTTATTGGACCTATAAGCAGTCTTTCCTCACCTGTTCTCGGGTCAATAATCTTAGTGCCGATAATGTCAGATGGGAGCATATCCGGCGTCATCTGAATTCTACTGAAGGTCAGCCCCAGAGCTTTAGCAACTACCTTAACACTAAGCGTCTTTGCTATGCCAGGAACTCCCTCAATTAAGGCATGCCCTCCAGCTATGATTGCTAGGGTAATGAGTGTAACTTCACGCTCCTTCTCCACAAGCACTGAGGAGGAAGCCTTCACTACCTTATCCACTAATTCCCTCAGCAATATCATCCCCGGAATCTAAAGATATTATTATTAAAACACTATATTAACCGAACGGTTATGGTGCGGAGGCTCCTAAGCATTACTCTGGCACTCATATTGCTCCTCAGCCTATGCGGTTATTGGGCTAAGGCCGCCGATATTCCTATTCGGCATTCCCCAAACATTTCAAGAAAGGTAGTGGAGGAGATTTCGGCGGCTGCTATTGTTCTTGATTGGTTAAACGCTACTGGCCATGGGGAAGAGTATAGGATGCTAGTCAACTATCTAGCGGTTGGAAATGAGGAATCAGTGAGTGACGTATGTTCCAGCCTGCTGGAGAACATTCTTAATGGTTACGAAGATCCCTACTTAGTCTCGGGGGCACTGCTCAAGGCCCTTAAGATCTTATCACATCAAAAGACGTTAATCACTGGCGAGGAAGTTGCTAAACTGATTGAGGAAGGAATTAAGAAGGCAGATAGCGAGAACTATTATCAGATCGCTTCCTTCCTTAGGGAACTGATCTCTCAAGGAAAATTAGACTACAGCTCCTCTAAACTTAAGGTTCTTATTCATTTCCTGAAGTTACGTAATCCCGCTTACTTTACCCCCCTAGTAAAGGAGCTGCAGACAGTCATGGATTTATCTAATCTTACTCAGGAAATACTTATGAATGTATCAATTAGGGCCTCACGAGATTATTCAATTGTTATTGGGTCGCTTCTAGCTTCATTCAGCATATCTGAAGAAAATATTTCAAAAGAGGGAAGCTTGGAGAACGAGGATTACCTGAAGGCATTAATAGTGCTTGAGGAATTGGGTCCGAATACCCGGAAAATACTTAGGCGTTTTATATCTAACCCCTCACTGCTTGAAACTGCCTATAGAAATAGGGAACTAATTAAGACTATTGATCTAGATAGGCTCATCAAGTATTTGAAGGAGAATAAAGAGTTAGCCCCTGAAATTAATGATGAGGAGCTTAAGATATTAGCGTTGCTTCTCTCGAATGGTAAAGGTTCTTCAATAGGATTCATCGCTAGAATAGGTGAGGAGCGTTCTGTTGAGTATGGTTTGGTGGTAGTCAAGCTTCCTGAAACTGTGAAGGAGGTAATTGCAAGAGTGAATGAGCAGAGTATATCCAATTATGCACGCCCGGAAACTCTCATTTACTTAGCTAACAAATCTAGCGGGCAGATACTGGCTAATGAACCTTCAGGAATTCCTCCGATAAGTGCTTGGATATTGCTAATAGTCTTAGGTGCTTCGATTTTTTCAGCGGCCTTTATGGTAATTAGGAGAGGTTCTTTGCGGCCCCAAAATCTCTTAACTAGTGAGACTAAGGAAAACGTTCCTATCATGGGTAAGGGAATAATAGGTATTTTCTGGAGTACTATTTATGATTTAGCAGGCAGATTAGGCATTGAAATTCAATCTTCATGGACTCATAGAGAAATTGTAGGAAAAATTCTTGCAGAAGGAAGTAATCTTGGCGAGAACTTGAAGAAGGGGCTAAAGGGTTTGATGATGGCCTACGAGCGAAATAGATTCGGTAATATGGAGGTTAGCTACAAGGAGTTCACAAAATTAATGAAGCTTTTAGGGGATACCAAATGATTCTCCTGAGTGCAGTTATCGGGTCATTAATGCTGGCCTCTCTACTCCTCCTTTACTTTAGAAGATACTGGAGTTTCGGAGTTATCCTGGTTTCATCCATCGGAATAGGGGCTTCACTTGGTTTGCTTGAGTTCACTGTCCTCGCATGCTCCTTAGCTCTTGCCGCAACCCTAGTGATGAGGCTATTAAGGGTCTCCAAAGAGGTTGTGATTTTATTGCTTCCATCTCTGTTTTTCCTACTTCTTTATCTAAGAGATGTGTCCTATATTGAGTATCCTTTAATTACATCTGTGAGTATTTTGGCAGGTTTCGGTCTTTCTTTAGCGTATATGAGGCTAGGCGATCTACCCCTAGGCAGAGACTTTCTAACAGTCTTCAGAATTAATGTCTTCAGAATTCCGGGAAAGGTAATTGAGGCGGTGCCTCGTTACATTGTTGGAATCATTCTTTTTTCATTGTTCGTCAGGATACTAGGTTTAATGTTTCCATGGATGTTTGCTTCAATTATCTTAAGTGGTTTGATAGTTACTATTGTTTTTTACTTTGTGAGTAAGGTTGGAATAAAAGGTGAGTTGCTTCTGTACGTTTTTAGCGCAGTAGCCTCTCTCATTGTTTTAAGGAACGAAGATATTATGGGGATAAATGAAATCTTGAAGCTTATGGAGGAGGTGTTAAACAGTCTTGGATGGTGAAGCTCTTAGAAAGGTTATGGCAGTTATTTCTGTTGCTTTCTTTACAGCATCCGTTGCTCTGGCTGTTCTAGGCAAATATGTAGCATCTATTCTTGCCCTCTTAGGAGGCTTAGCACTAGTTTCATACTCCTCCATGGGTAAGGGTGAGAATCATAGTGAAGAGTAAGAAATTAGCCTTCTTTATAGTGGCGCTTCTTTTTCTGGGTTTCCTCGCCATCGGGGAAGGGATAGGGATAGGGCAAGTAGGGGCTTCACCTCTTAATCCAGGATTCGACGGAACTACGACGCTGGTAAATTTCCTTGAGTCTAATGGGTGGGAAGTTGAGGTGGTTAGAGATTGGAGAACAGTCCAAGATCCTTCTAGTGTGGAATGCGGTTTCGTGATCATAAACTCCCCAGAGATTTTATGGAATGAGGAAGATGTTAAGATTCTGACAGGATTTGTTAGGAGAAATAAATTAAACTTAATTATTGCTGATGAAAGCACCTACAGTAACTTAATACTTCAACAGATGGGTTTACCCGAGAGAATTAATGGAGAAATCGTTATTGTTGACGAGAGACCGATTTTCCAGGTAAATGCAGAAGTCGGTGATTTTTCAGGCAGGATTACTCTTTCTTACACGTCTTCGTTGCACCCTATTAATGGAAATGTCTTCATCTGGTATGGAGAGAAGGTGTTTGGAGTTATTGAGGAGTATAATGGAAGTAAAATATTTGTAATAAGCGACGGCTCTGTTTTCATTAACTCAGCACTTAATCCTTTAACCCCCTTAAATCCTCAGGTAAAGCTTTTGTTAGCTATTCTAAAGGAAGGGTGCGGAGACTCTGCAGGTATAGTTTTTGTTGACGCAACTCATTATAGGATGCGCCCACTGACTTTAGCTGATATGGAAGTCTCCGGGTATTCGACAGAACAAATTTATGCAGGTTTACTGAATCCAGCTAGGGCCGGGCTCCTCCTTAATAGTTTCTTAGAGTCTTCACCTCCCTTCCGGCTGGTTCTTGCATATATATTTTTATTCACACTGTTCTTTCTCCTCTTTAAGGTAGGATCATATGGGATTGGAGAGGAATATGAGGAAACTTATAGACGCGGATGGAAAAAAGGTCGGGGAGGATCAGACAATTTAGGGAGGTTATGCAAAGAACTACCAGAGCTGGCAGTAAGTGATGTATGTACTGAGGTCTCTGATAAGGAGAAACTTGAGAGGCTGAATAAACTTCTCCGTGAAAATCTTGGGTTGAGAGATAAAGTATTGGCTGCATTAAGAAGAATGGGGCGGAAAGAGGGGGCTATATTAGGATGATTTCAAGGAATCTCTGCCTTAGATGCAGGGGGACTAAGCACCTCTGTGGTCTAACATATTGCCCTATCCTCGTTAGGAGCCGTGTTAGTGAGAGATTAATGACGGTTTCTAGGAGGGTAAGCATAGAAGGTAATTCTCCTCCCACAGTTTTTCTTGGATGGAGAGGATATCCCTATATTCAGGTTGGCCCTTCGCTCCCCCCTGCCAAGGGAGATACCGAGATTTTTGATTATCCTGAGAAATGGTCAGAACTTTCCCTTGAGGAGCTTTTGGCAATGAGGCTCAGCCTGGTGCGAGGAGTAACTAGACTGAAAGTTACAGATACGGAGTCCAGAGTCGCCATGCTTTTGCAGGAGATTGCGTTATCAGAAAAGCCTGTAGGCGTCGAACTTGTATTGAAGAAACCTATAAGAGGCGGCGTCGAACTCAGTGAGGAAGTACCTCCCGTAGGTCCAGGGGCTCCTCTGAGAAGGGTTATTCTTGAGGATAATCCATCTTTTGGGAGGCATGTCGAGAGAGTTTACTATGATAGAGATCTCAAGGCTGATGAGGCCGTGGTGAAGCTGTATAGGGAGAATATACCTGTGTCACGGATACAGAAGATTTTCTCTGTAGGTGGGTTAGGGAAGAGAAGAAGAAGGTTTGTGCCTACTAGGTGGTCAATTACAGCAGTGGACGATATTATTTCTAAAAGCTTGATTAAGCAGATTAAGTACCTTCCTGAGCTTGGAAGTATAGAGATATTCACATTGCGGAAACATGATAACTTATTCGTTGCTATATTGATTCCTGGACAATGGTCGTTCGAGTGGATGGAGGCTTGGTTTCCTGGAAGTACTTGGAACCCGAAAGGTCCAGAGGTCAGCATAGAGGCAGATTGGGAAGGGGTTGCTGGAAGAACCAAGTATCCAGACATCGGTGGTTGCTATTATGCTTCCAGACTGCCTACGGCTGAGTACCTTCTTCATGAAGCTAAGAGGAAGGCTACTGCCGTTCTTTACAGGGAAATATATGAAGGATTCAACCTTCCTATAGGAGTTTGGTTCGTTAGGGAAAGCATTAGGGAAATGTTTTCACAGAGACCTATCAGGGTAAGCAGCTTAGAGGAAGTTGAAAAGATTCTTTCGAAAGTGACGAGAATTCCAGTAGAGATTTGGTGGAGGAGGTCACACATCTTGAGTAGGTTAAAGGGGATGAGAAGTCTCTATGATTATGCACAGTGAAAAAGTCCCAATCTATAGGAGAATTAAGGTTAAGCAAGCGTTATCAAGGAGTGGCCTCCCAGACATTGATTACGCACTCAATCCTTATGCTGGCTGCTACCATGGTTGTATATACTGCTATGCTAGAGCCTACACTAGATACAAGGATGCTGCCCAAAACTGGGGGCAGGTGATATACATTAAGGAAAATATTGTGGATGTTCTAAGAAAAGAGGTCCGCAGAAAAAAGAAGGGAATCGTTGGAATATCGACTATTACAGACCCTTACCAGCCTATAGAAAAGAAAGAAATGTTGACGAGGAGATCATTGAAGGTTCTTCTCTCCCATAGATTTCGGGTAGATATTCAAACAAAGTCCCCTTTAGTTCTCAGAGACTTAGATATTTTACTGACAAACCCTCAGTTGGTTGAAGTCGGTTTCACAATAACGACTCTTGACTCTTCAGTGGCGTCAGTAATAGAGCCTAGAGCGCCCTCACCTAAGGGGAGAGTGGAGGCTTTGGAGAAGCTATCTAAAGAAGGCGTTACTACTTGGATATTTATGGGTCCTATTATTCCCAGTGTGAATGATGATCACAGCACACTTAAATCTGTAATAGAGATAGCATCGGCTACGGAATCAACTCTGATTTATGACTGGCTTCGCTTAAGACCTGGTGTGGAGGAATCTCTTAGAAGCTTTCAAGATGTTTTAGGTGACGTAATTAAGAAGTCATTGTCAGCGAGATGGAGGAAGCGGGTGGAGGAAGAAATCATTAAGCTTTGCGCTCTCAATGATGTTGGGTGTAATCCAGCGTTCTAAACTTTCGATCTCTGAGACTAGTGTTTCGAAGAGTGTTTCTAATGTATAGGGATATTTAAAACGCTGCCGAATACACCACGGTGATATTCGATGATGAAAACAGGTTATACAAACGGTCGAGCAGCTTTAATAGCCATGCTCGTAATTCTGGGTCTAGTAATGTCCCTGGCAACTGGGCTTATCGGGTTTAGAACACCCCCGGCCACAACCCCCGGAGGGACGAACGATCAATTAATACATGAGTTGCCTGACGTGGTAAACTTCAAGACTGAGGAAGATTTAGAGGCTTTCATTCGAGAGCATGTAGCCACTCTATCAGCGGCCCCCATTCCAGAGGTCGTTATGACTACGACAGTGAGGTATGCATTGGATGCTAAACTAGCTTCCTCCTTTGGAACGCCTTCGCTTAATCAGGCATCTGCATGGTATTCAGTGACTAATGTACAGGTAGCAGGAATCGATGAGATCGACTTCTTCAAAAGTGACGGAAAGTTCTTCTATATCGTAGGGAGGGAAGAATGGAGTAACTCTACCTCAACATCGGTAGTGTATATTGCTGAGGTGTATCCTCCGAATGAGATGCATATAGTCTCCAATATATCGCTGATTAACACAACGGTTATAGGTCTCTACGTTATTCCTGAAGCCAATAGATTGGTTTTAATAACTACGGCAAGGCTTCCCTACATTATTAGATGCCTGTGTGCAGAGATAGGAGGTATAGCTCCCCCACAATATGTAAGGCCTAACACTACTGTAATGGTGTTTGATATATCTGATAGGTCGAAACCGGAGCTAGTGGAGAAGACAACTGTCTCAGGTAATTTCAGGGACTCAAGACTTTGGAATAATGTAGTGTATGTTATAACAACTGACGATGTGTACGGACCTAACCAGTCTATCTTACTCCCGATGTTGGATGGGAAGGAGATAAATGTTGAGGACATTAAGGCTGTTAAGAATGATGATGTTCTCTTCCCTATCTATGTAAACGTCCTTGCAATAAATGCCGTAACTGGTGAAAGGGATGTATCTTCATTCCTTCTCCAGTACCCTCAGTGGATCTATATGAGCAAAGGAAACATATACATCCTTTCTACAGAATGGTTTGACTTTGAGGGTGAAATGACCGACTTCATAAGAGACGCTGTTTTGCCTAAGCTTCCGCCAGAAACCGCACAGAAAATAGTGATGATATTGAGCAATGAATCAATGCCTAAATGGAGAAAATATATGGAAATCACTGATATTTTAGCCAGTTACTGGAAAACGCTAACTCCGGAAGAACAGAGAGAGCTGGCCAAGTTCGTTGCTACCCAGTTCCTCACATACTTTAAGGGGGTACCAAGGGAGATTACACGGATTTATAGAATCGGTATTAAAGGCACTGACAGCGTACTGGCTGCTTACGGAAAAGTGCCAGGCAGGGTAACAGATCAATTCAGTATGGACGAATATAATGACTATTTCAGGATAGCGACCACTGTGAGCAGGATAAAGGAGGTTGAACTTATGGATGTTCAGATACCTGAAGATATGAAAGGGGAAGGACTTAAAATTCCTTACCCGCAGTTCAAAGAAAGCAATAATGTGTATGTATTAGACATGAATTTATCGGTGGTCGGTGCTATTGAGGATATAGAGCCTGGAGAAACTATCTACTCTGCTCGATTCATGGGAGATTACATGTTCTTAGTGACCTTTAGGAGAGTTGATCCTCTCTTTGCTATCAACCTCTCTGATCCCAGCAAACCAGAGATTATTGGATATATTAAGATCCCAGGGTATTCCGAGTATCTGCACCCGTATGGAGATCATTACCTTATAGGGGTTGGCTTGGATGCAGACAAAAATGGCAGGATTAAAGGAGTTAAAGTATCTCTTTTCGATGTTAGTGACCTCGAGAATATTAAGGAAGTTTCGAGTTTGAGGGTGACTGAGCAGTGGGCGTGGTCACCGGTTCTGGGAGATCATAAGGCTTTCCTGCTGAATCCTGTGGAAGACTATTTAGCAATTCCTGTGTTGGGTGTCTTTAAGGAAAGCGGTGAACTCTATAAGGGAAGCATGCTATTCGTAGTTAAAATAGATGATGAATCTCTCAAACTGTTGGGAACAGTCGAGCTGGATCATTACGCATCTAGAACAGCGTATATACATGATACTCTATATGCAGTATCTCAGGAAGGTATAGCGGCAATAACCTACCCAGATCTTAGCATTGTGGGGTCTATACATTTCCAATAATCTCATATTTTTCAATACATTCTACAGGAACATACTTAACTAACCTAACTTTCTTTGCCGCCTTATAGACTCTAATTCCACGAGCTCTTAAGCAATTTAGCATCTATATGTAGTAAAGCAACTTCTCTCGAATATCTTTTCCCTGTTCCTACAGCCAGCGACTCATCGGTGGTGAGGTGAACCCATGATCTTTCCCTGGTTTAAGACCTTCTTTAAGAATGTCGCGGATATTGCGTGACGGGGTCCCATGAAATAAATGGGTAGAATGCTTGATCTTCATCATACTTCACTTCAACTGGATAGCTATGGCCATATACTGCCCTGATTTTCTTTCCCTTTATTTGGAATCTCCCCTTCGGGTCCAGAAGTGCAACAGCTTTTATGTGTTCCTCAGTTACCCATGCGTAAATTTCCTTATTCCTCCATTTTTCCTTGATCCCTCCAACCAAGTCTTTGATGTGTACCCAACCCTCCTTATCAGGAAGTAAGCCTGCCTCGTGGGAGAAATGGCGTAGGGGTCCTGAGATCAGTTTACTTAGCTTAATCCTTTGCTGCCCACTCATTAACATGGTTGCTCCTTGGAAGCAGTCATTAGGATTCTCCACGAAACGCCCTTCATCCAAACATCTATATAGGCCTCACACTCAATATCCCTAAGTATTAATTACTTCCCCCCTGAAAATATTAATTCGTTGAATAATGAGAGGGAATGATCACACTGAAGGCCGGAAAGGTATTTACATATTCTCTTTACTACTTACCACCATTATATGGGGAACCTCATTTCCTGCGATAAAGATAGTGACTTCCTTCATAGACCCCATCACCTACACATGGGTGAGGGGCTTAATAGCCCTTCTAGGTCTTACGCCTGTACTAATTCATGCCCTAGCGAAAGGTTCTCTGGGTAGGCGAGTTGTTTTAGGAGGGAGCTTCACAGGTCTTATATTCGCTGCTGGTTTGTGGCTGCAAGGATGGGGAACTTCTTTGACGACTGCCTCCAATGCAGGCTTTATTACAGGCATGAACGTTATTTTTGTGCATTTGTATGACGCTCTAGTAGTCAAGGATAAGATGTACGATAAGCAGGCCATCACTTCCCTATTTCTGTCTTTAATTGGCCTATACCTGTTAACTTCACCGAATGGAGTACCCGGATTCGGGGATATGCTGGTCTTCATCAGTGCATTGCTCTTTGCTGCTCAGGTTGAGTTGATAGGGAGGTTTGCTAGGGAGAACCCGCTTCTTTTCACTTTCTTCGAAATGCTTCCTTTTCTGTTATTCATGGTTAGGGATCTGTATGTAGGGATTCCTTCCTCAGGTGTTGCTGTAGCTCTCCCTTGGCTTATTTACCTTGGGTTAATCTGTAGCGACATTGCATTAGCTTTACAGGTCTTCGGTCAGAGAAGAGTTAGGCCGTATGAAGCAGCTATACTATATCTCTTCGAACCTGTAATGGCTGCCATTTTCTCCTTCGTAATCTTGGGAGAAGTTCTGAACCCAATTCAGTATGTTGGGGCTACCTTAATAGTGGGTGGTATGGCCGTAGTCACTTTCAAGAGTGGTAAGTAAAAAATTAGAGAATCTTAAGTTTTCCTTTCTCCATAAATATTTCTCCGTCCACAATAACTGTTGGTTTAGGCTGGACGAAGTCCTCATGAAGGTCTGCCTTTACCTTGCCGCCGAAGTGGCTGTTGTCTCCTATTGCCACATGTACGGTGCCGAAGATCTTTTCTGCTTCCAATACATTGTCGGGACGCTTGGCTTTGGGGTTTGTCCCAATTCCTAGCTCGGCAATATTTCTTCTCGCAACATATTCGGGGGAGTTATTGATGGGGTTCAACCCAAGTAGTTTTCGGAAGTTATCTCCGACATCACCGCCCCCATCTATTTTGTAGACCAGCCCTTCCTTAATGTGGAAAACCATATCTTCCTTCAGGTTAGGATACCACCCTTTCGGAGCTATTAAAGTTCCTTCTGTTGACCCCTCTAATGGGGCAATGTATACTTCTCCAGCGGGCAGGTTTCCCCATTCACCTTTGTTTACGTATAGACCTATGTCCACGTCCCATTTTCTGCCTTCCACGCTTAGGCTGAGCTTCGTGCCGTACTCATTCTCAATTCTCACATGCTTCTTTCCATCAAGCCATTTAGCTATCTTTAAGGATGTGTCTTTAATCCATAGGTAGTCAGCTGACATTGGGCCATCAGGTTCAAACATATCGACTGTGAATCCAGGCATGCTGGCGATTCTTACCCCAGCCTCGGTCGCTTCCTCTCTAGCGTTGGTGTGGGATAGAGAAAATGTAGTTATGGCAATGGCCACGTCATAGCTTTTCATTTTCTCTGCCGCATCCCTCGGAGGTTCCTTACCATGCATTCCTGTTAGGGGGTATGCGTAGAACTCTACCTGGTTTTCCTTAAGGTTTTCAGCAGCAATCTCATACACGATTTTTGCAAGTAGTGTTCTTTCACTTGCCTCATTTAGGAATAGGAAGTCCTTACTTATCCAATGCTGTCTTTCTGGAAAGTCAGTAATTACGAGGACTTTTTCGCCGGCCTTCACACCCATATTCACTTTAAACATGTTTAATACTGGGATCTTTATCCTATCTTTAACATCTGTGTTCGTTTTGGGATCACCCATCAATAATTAGTTGGGGCAAGATAAAAACTAGGGGTCTGTCCGTCGTGAGTTTCTAGGGAGGAATGTGAGTGAACTCCCTCCCCCTTAAGTCCACCCTCACGACGAACTTGGGGCTCATTGGCCTCAACTCCCCTCCGGGTTTATTGGGGAGTAGATCACCGGCCTTGCCCCCGCTCAGGGCGACCCCAAGTCCCCGCATGAAAATGTTGAACGCTCCAACGAACTGTCTGTCTGCCTTAAATCCGCAGTTGGGGCACTCCACCAACCCGTTTCGGGACTCTAATCTACTCCCACATACCGGGCAAGTGGATGAGGTATGAACGGGATTAACAAACTCAACCGGAACACGATAAGAGAGTTTCTGAACGATTTTACTCCAAGCGAAGCGGGACAGTTTACGGTTAAACTTCCTGTCATTCCCGTTGAACATGTTGAACTTGTTTAAATCCTCGAAGACGAAAATCGCGTCGGAGAACTCCCTTGAGAGCTGGACGGCAAGTTTATTCAAAAGGTCTTTGATCCTGTTCCGCCTGCGGGTTGGTGGAGGCTTCTTTCACGAGCCAGCACCTCACTAGATGTTCGTTACCTACATTGAAGAGATCTGGCTCTTTCTCGCGGCAGATGTCTTTCACGTAAGGACATCTAGGATGCAGCCTGCATCCTTTAGGAGGATTTATTGCGCTTGGAGGCTCTCCCGGAAGAATTATTCTCTTCTTAAGCTTCTTCAGCTTCGGATCAGGTTCGGGAACCGCGGAGAGTAATGCCTGAGTATATGGGTGCAACGGGTTTGTGAAGAGTTCCTCAGCTGGTGCTAATTCAACTATTTTTCCGAGATACATGACGGCTACATAATCACTTATGTATCTAACCACCGACAAGTCATGAGATATCAACAGGTAGGAGAGTTTCAGATCTTCTTTGAGGTCGGATAATAAGTTAAGGATCTGAGCTTGGACAGATACATCAAGTGCTGAGGTGGGCTCATCTAAGACAATTAGCTTAGGCTTGAGGGCTATGGCTCTAGCTATGGCCACTCTCTGCGCTTGACCTCCGCTAAGATCGTATGGATATCTTTTCCCTATACCTTTAGATAGACCAACTTTTTCGAGCAGGTTCTCCACAGCCTCCCTTATCTCTTTTTTCGTGAGGTTAGTATGGGTCTGCAACGGTTCAGCTATTATGGATTGGATTTTCATACGCGGATTTAACGAAAGGAAAGGGTTCTGAAAAACTGCTTGAATGTTTCTCCTGAATTTTTTTAAGTCTTTACCTTTTAAATTCGTGATGTCGGTGCCTTGAAAAAGAATTTTCCCTTTTGTGGGCTGATACAGCTTCAGTATGCATCGTGCAGTGGTTGTCTTACCGGAGCCGCTTTCCCCTACCAACGCAAAGACAGTATTCTCCTTTATTGTGAAGGACACGCCATCAACAGCCTTTACGTACCCTATGACTTTACCCAGTATACCCCTTTTAATAGGGAAATATTTGGCTAGGTCTATGACCTCTAGAAGCTCACTCATTTCTATTCCCCTCATATCTGAAGCAAGCTACTTCATGCGTTTCCCCCTTTTTAATCATCGAAGGCATTCTCTCCTTACACTGGGGCAGAGGGTTTCTACACCGCTCAGCGAAGGGGCATCCAGGAGGGAGGAAGCGGGGATCTGGGAGGGATCCAGGAATATAGCTTAGCTTATGTTTCTTTATGCTTACGGTGGGAACGCACTTAATGAGTTCCTGGGTGTATGGATGTAGAGGATTTAGAAGAACTTCTTCAACCTTTCCTGTCTCTAATAGAACTCCAGCATACATTACTGCTATCCTCTCACAGATTTCTGCAGCTACTCCAAGATTATGTGTAATAAATAGCACGGAGAGATTTAACTCATTCTTTAAGGATTGAAGAAGATCGAGTATTTGTGCTTGAAGAGTTACGTCAAGCATAGTGGTGGGTTCGTCAGCTATCAATATTTTTGGAGTGGTGGAGAGAGCTATCGCTATGTTTACTCTTTGAAGCATCCCTCCTGATAGTTCATGAGGGTAGGATCTTAACACTCGGTTTGGATCAGGTAGACCTACTTTCTTAAGCACATCTTTTGCATATTCGTAAGCCTTTTCTTTATCGAGGTTTAGGTGATGGGTGATTATGTCTCTCATCTGATCCCCTATGGTGAAGAGGGGATTAAGTGACGCAGCAGGGTCTTGAAATATTATAGATACTTCTTTGCCTAAGTAGTTCTTTTTTTCGTTCTCTTTAAACTCTAGTATGTTCCTTCCTTTGTATAGTATCTCTCCCTTAGGTAGAGCATTTTGTGGAAGCGCTAGAGCAATTGCGAGGCCAACAGTGGATTTACCTGATCCTGACTCTCCTACTAAGCAGACTGACTCTCCTTTCTCGATACTCAGTTTGATGTTCCTCACTGCATGAATAACGCCTTCAAGGGTATAGTAGTCAATCGAGAGGTTCCTTACCTCTAGGATTTTGGTGTCTTGGATTTCCATGTTACACACCCTTCATAATTATGGCTTTCCTCAGCCTCGGATCCATAGCTTCGCGTAACGCGTCTGCCAGTAGGTTAAATCCAATCACCGTTATTACTATAGCAAGACCTGGGAAGAAAGAAATCCACCATGCTCTATTGATGGACTGCCATCCCTGGCTCACTAGCAACCCCCATTCAGGGGTTGGGGGGACTACTCCAACGCCCAGGAAGCTTAGGCCTGCAGCTTCCAGTATCGCTGAGCCCATGTCAAGAGGTGCCTGGACCATTATGGGGGTTAGGGCATTAGGGAGTATATGTCTGACCATTATTTTGGTTTTGCTGAGTCCAACGGTTCTCGCTGCATCCACGTAAGGAAGTTCCTTAATGGACGTTACTTGTATGTACATGAGCCTAGTGTACCATGGCCACCAGGAGAGTGCGAGGGCTATAATTGCGTTTTCAAGTCCTCTCCCCAAAGTTGCTGCTAGGGCTATCGCTAGTAGTAGAGGCGGGAATGCGAGGAACATGTCAGTTACTCTCATGAGTACTGTGCCTACCTTTCCGCCTACGTAACCAGCTATCAGTCCTATGGGTATGCCTATAAGTAGTGCCAGACCTACTACTGAGACAGCTATTATGAGGGAGAACCTGGCTCCTAAAACAACTCTATTAAGAACATCCCTTCCATAATCGTCAGTCCCGAAGGGGAATTCAGGAGATGGAGGTATATACCTTATCGAGAGATTATAGTCTATACCCCATGCATCGCCCGGCCTAGTTAATATGTAGGGAGCTATGAGTCCCAGAACAATGAATGCTACTACAATTATTAGTCCTGCCATGGATACAGGGTTTCTCCTGATTAGCTTGAGTGCTATTTTAGCTTCAGACATCAGAGCTTCACCCTAGGATCTATTGAGGCATGTATAAGATCTACGACGAGATTAATTACGGAGTAGAATATGGCAACGATAATCACCACTCCTATGACTGCTGGGTAGTCAAAGCTTAGAAGAGACATAGCTGCGTAAAGCCCTATTCCTGGCCAAACGAATATTAGCTCAACCATGAAGGCGCCTATTATTGTATAGCCAAAGGATAAGCCTAGTGAGGCTATAACAGGTGATATGGCGTTCTTGAGGGCGTACTTGAAAGTAACTAGTTTTCCTGGGAGTCCCCAAGCTAAGGCACTTCTCACATAGTGTTCATTCAGCACCTCGACCATCATGGCTCTAGTCATTCTGGCACTGAGACTCATTGGGTATAATGAAAGAATCACTGCTGGAAGGATAATATGCTTCAGAACATCAAGGAATACTGCAATATTGCCCTGTATTAGGGAGTCCATTAAAAAGAAACCTGTTATCGGATGAAAACCTGTCTCTAGAGCTAATGCCTCGTCAACCCTTTTTGCTGCAGGGAACCAGCCCAGCCATGAGCTGAAAACCAATTGAGCAATGAGAGCCAGCCAGAATACAGGCATTGATGCTCCCAGTACACTTAGAACCCTAATTACTTGGTCAAGCGCCTTACCTCTCTTCAATGCTGCTGCAACCCCTAAAGGAATACCTATAGCTATAGCAATAAGGAAGGAAGCTATTACCAGTTCAAGAGTTGCGGGGAGGGCTGACGCAATATCGCTCAGAACCGCTGATCGGGTTCTCCAAGAAATCCCCCAATTCCCCTTAAGTAATTCAACAATATAGAGATAGAGTTGGACATATAATGGCTGATTAAGATGTAATTCTTCTTCAGCTTTCTTTATTTGTTCGATAGTTGCATGTGGACCAGCCCAAAGGAGGGCAGGGTTAGAGGGAAGAACTCGAGTGATTAAGAAAGTGATTATAAGTACACCGAAAACGACGATTATCATATGAAGCACTCTTTTTATAACGTACTCCTTGTTCAGCGGCATTGCATCACCACTGCTTACTCTAGTTCATGTGATGAAAAAGAAATTTGTTTTTAGAATTAACCTACACTCAAAATCTGCGGGAATGTCACGGTGGGATATGCAGGATTCATAGCATCGTACAGGTTTCCGATGTTAGCTCTTCCCACCCTTACATCAATCATGTCCCACAGGGCTATCGCAGGAACATCATCATAAAGCATTTTCTGGGCCTGATAGTACAGTGTTAGTGCCTTATTTCTGTCTATCCCTTCCCAATATGATGCATCTTCAATTGTTTTATCGAAGGTTGGGTTGGTGTAGTAGCATAAATTAAATGCTTTGCTATCAGTGTGGAACAAGTTGTAAAGGAAGTCGAATGGTGTGATATATGTAGGCCACCAATACATAACGAATATGTCCTGAGCATTCTCAGGATTCTCCCAGCCGCTCTGTGCGAGCGACCACTGTTCCTCCCAGCTCATAGGTCTGACCTCAACCTCAATACCGATCTTGTGGAGGCTTGACTTAATGAGTTGAGCACTCTTTTCCTCATAGAGATCTCCTGCGGTGTATGTGAGGAGTAATGTCCTATCTATTCCATTAGGGTATCCGGCCTGTGTCAAAAGCTCCTTGGCAAGCGTTATGTTGTACTGATATGTTAGATTATCGAAGTGACCCCACATGCCGTGAGGAACGGGTCCAGAGGCCACCTCAGCAAGGCCGTTCCTAGCTACCTCAACAATATCACTGTAAGGGATAGCATGTGCTATAGCTTTCCTCACAAGTATATTGTCCAGCGGAGCTTTCTTAGTATTGAAGAACATCAGCAGGTTCTGGAAGCTAGGCTGCTCAACAACATTTAGATCCGGATTATTCTTCAGGCTGTCTAAATCATCTAGAGGTACATACTCAGCTATACTTATGTCCCCGGAAGTGACAAGTCTTTCCTGAGTTACTGTATCCTTTACTATCTTCACGATAAAGACATCTGGCGCCTTATCACTTTTAAGTGGGTAGTTAGGATCTTTCCATCCCCACCAATCATTAAACTTCTCGAGAACTACTTCGTTTTCAGGATCCCACTTCACCAGTTTATAAGGTCCAGAAGCAGCTTCATTACCTGCATTGAACCAATCAGCTAATTTGGGGTCAGTAGCATTGGCGGCCCCTGCATATTCCACAACTTTCGGACTGAATATCCAGGCTGCGTAGGAGGAGGCCACTATCTCGTCCAAGGCGGCGGAATGCTTTAGGTAAAACACAACCGTGTAGTCGTCAGGAGTTTCTATTTTTTCTACAGGATCCCATATGAATGCTGCTCCCTGCCCTAAGGCGATTGTTCTCTCGATTGAGAACTTCACAGCTTGGGCAGTGACTGGAGTCCCGTCATGGAATACCGCATTTTTCCTCAGATGGAATGTCCATATTGTGCTATTCTCATTATGTTCATAAGATTCAGCGAGAGCAGGTATGAATTCATTCTTCAGTGGTTTATACCATAGGAGCGGCTCATAAACCACAGCCATCCACATAATAGAATTAGAGAAATCTGTGCTGGGATCTGCTGTGGTCATTTCGGATAGGGCTGCATATATAACTACCTTTTTCTGTGGGGGTGTTGTGGTCTCTGTGGGAGGTTGGGTAGTTGGGGAAGTAGTGGGTGTAGTCCCCGTGGGTGACGTAGGCGAAGGTTGTGAGAAGTAATAACCCACTGCGGCAGCAGCTGCTCCAATTATTATTACAATTATTATAATTGAAGCCATTTTAGATAGACATCTTCTCAAATGCCTACTGTTCACTTATATTCACCAACAATAGTTTTGTTTCAACAACTAATAATAAGTTTTGCGAATGGAAAATACTTGCAGAATATAATTTTAGATCGTTTCGGCATACAGTAATTTATATGGGTTATTTTTCGTAAAAGTCTGAGAAATGTTTTTAGCAAAAAGTAAACTGCCTAAATATTATAGGGATGTTTAATCCGATTAAATAAATATAAACTGCTGTGTGAGAGCCCCATCCTAGCTATGCTTTCCGCGATCTTAAAGGTGGCAAGTGTCGGATCTATTATAGGTATCCCAGATGCTTCCGTTAATTCTTTATAGAGACCTATAAAGCCTCCGCAGCCAAGGACTACTGCGCCAGCTCCTTCATTCTTTGCTTTCTTAATTTCTTCTAATAATAATTTCTTTACTTTATCCAGGTCTTTCCTCAGTGAGAGTACTTCTATGTCTATACCTGTAGCATAAGCAACTCTCTCTCTGATACCTAAGGCCTGAGCTTTCTTGTAGTATGCAAGTTTAGCTTCTATTCCTGTAGATACTATCCCTATTTTATAGGCAAGCATTAACGCGAAGGTAATTGATGTTTCCCCAATCCCTAAAACTGGTATCGAGGATATCTCCCTAGAGGCTTCCAATCCCGGATCGTCGAAGCAGTTTATAATTATTGAGTTATATCCTTCTTCTTGAGCCTTATCAACCTCCTTTATGACATACGGTGCCGCCGTGACTTTATCATAGAAGCATTCTATTGCGGGAGGGCCATACTTAATGTTTCTTACGACGATTTCCGTTTCTTTATCAGCGTACGGCTTAAGGAACTCATAGGTAAGCTGATTCCATATCTCCGTCGCTACAGGATTTATTACAAGTATTCGGATATCCAATTCGACCCCTGAATAATAGTTAATGAATCATAGAAAAAGTTAATTTTCACTAATAATAATTTTAATTGTTGGTGTAAAATATGTTCATGATAAATACACTGGAAGATGCACGTAAGCTGGTTCTCGGAGCAACTATTTTGGGTACTGGAGGAGGAGGGGATCCTCGAGAAGGAATGAAAATGATGGAGGAAGTGATTTCTGCAGGGAGGTCTGTCAGTGTGGTTAATCTTGATGAAATTCCTGAGGATAGTGTATTAGTCGTTCCCTACTTTGTTGGTTCGATAGCGCCAGGACTAAAGACTAAAAAGCCTGTCAAGATAAAGGACGCAATAGGCAGAGCTTTCAAAGAGATGGAGAACTATTTAGGTAAGCGGATAAGGGGTGTGGTTGCGAATGAGATGGGAGGAGATAACACTCCTGTGGCCTTAAACATTGCGGCAAAGCTTAATCTTCCGGTGATTGATGGAGATCTATTGGGTAGGGCTGCTCCGGAGCTTCATCAATGTACAGTCCACATATTTGATATCCCTATGTTTCCCTCAGTAATTGTTACGGAGACAGGAAATGTAGTGGTTGTTAAGGAGTATGCGGACATTGATGATTATGAATCTATTGCTAGGTATCTTTCTGTGCTTGGTGGGAGATTCTCGGCCGTAGTTGACACTCCTATGGGGGTAGATGAGGCTGAGAAAGCTGTTGTTAAGGGAACCATAACTCTTTCATATAAACTGGGAGATGCAGTTATGAAGGCTAGGAAGGAAGGCAGAGATCCTGTTGACGCTGTGGTTGATGTATTAGGTGGGTGGAGAGTGTTCCAGGGTGTTGTCGAGAAATATTCTTGGAGGGATGAAGGCGGATTCCTTCGCGGGGAAGCAACGATAGTTGGGAAGGGAAGATTTGAGGGCAGATTGTTAAGGACATGGATTATGAACGAGCATATTATGGTATGGCTAGATAATGAGCCCTTGGTAATGCCTCCAGACCTCTTCATACTTCTCACAAGCGATGGTGAGCCCATAACAAATACGGAGCTTAAAGAAGGAATGGAGGTGCATGGTGTAGCTTCCAAGGCCCCTGAGGTCTGGAGAACTGATAAAGGACTGAAATTCTTCGGCCCGAGGAAGTTTGGGTTCGATTACGACTATGTTCCAGTAGAGAAGCTGGTGGAGAGGATTATTGGATGAGGGTTCTTATCGTTAACCCTGTAGGGCATAGTACTTGGGACGAGCAAGACAAAAGAACTTATGAAGAATTTGCTTCTCAAGGAACCGAAATCATTGTTAGATCTCTGTCTGAAGGGCCTATGAGTATCGAGACTCCGGAAGCTCATGCTGAGGTAACTTACAGGGTGGTGAAGCTAGTTAAGGAAATTCATGAAGGGTTCGATGGAGTGATAGTGAACTGTTTTTTTGATCCGGGCGTCGATATGTTAAAGGGAATGATTAAGCAACCTGTTGTGGGACCTTGTGAATCTTCACTTGCCTTAGCATCCTTGATAGGCAGGAAAGTTCTTGTCGCCAGTGTAGGGAATGAGGCTTTATGGATTATTGATGATAGGATACGTCAGTTAGGCCTAAGCAGCTTTGTTGTTGGGATTAAGGGGATTCCTTATGGCGTGCTGGATATAGATTCTGATAGAGACGGTGTGAAGAAGGCCTTGATTTCAGTCATTAATAAGGAAATAAGGGCGAGGGGGGTTGATGTTGCTGTTTTGGGATGTACCGGCTTGGCTGGACTCGCGAGGGAGGTACAGAAGGCCGTCGGGATTCCTGTTATTGACCCTGCGGGCGCTGCTTTAAAGACATTGGAGGGACTAATTAAGCTCGGGCTACATAATGGGTTGTTTGGAAAGTGATTAATTATGCCTCAAGGTCTCGATCTAGAATTAAGTATATCTGCTTATAAGCTCGTGAAGGATGTAATGAAGGTGAAGGACGGTGAGGAAGTAGTCATTACGGCTGATACTGGAAGTGATTGGAGGGTTGTGGAGGCTACAGCTAAAGCCGCTGCCCAGTTGGGTGCTAAGCCTCTCGTTCTCTGGTATAGAGCACCTCCAGGCGTGGGAAAAGCTGCGGATCCACACATACCGTTAAGAACACTTAAGTCTTCAATCCCGGAATCGGATGTGTGGATAGAGTTCAACAAATCTTGGCTTCTCTACTCAACACCTTATGAAGAGGCGATGAAGAAGGGCCGCACTCGATACATTTGCCTAGTTGGGATGACCACGGAGATGATGGTGAGGAATATAGGGAAAGTAGATGTTCCAACCCTATATAAACTCCAGAGGAAGCTGGGTGAAATAACTAGGAAATCTAAACACATGAAAATAACCTCTCCTGCAGGTATGGATGTAGAGTTCGAGAACGACCCCAGCCGGCCTGTTCTTGTTGAGGGTGAAGTTTCCGGGCCGGGAGAGTATATGCTGTTTGGTCAGGTGGATTGGGCCCCCGTGGAGGACTCCATTAATGGAGTTATAGTGTTTGATGGCTCGGTTTGGCCTCCTGAAGAGCTGGGTCTGCTAAGAACCCCCATTAAACTGTACGTACGTGAGGGAAGGGTATATAGGATTGAAGGCGGATCCGAAGCTAAGGTGTTTGAATCATGGCTTAAGTCATTTAATGACCCAGGCATGTTCATGATCGCTCATTTATCCTATGGAGTGAATCCAGGTGCGAAATTAACAGGAAACATTCTTGAGGATGAAAGGGTTTGGGGGGCTGTGGAGTGGGGACTCGGCTTCCAGTCAAGCACCTTCAAAGGGAAGCTGGGTCCAGCAGCATCACACACAGACGGTATATGTCTAAACCCCACCGTAATCGGTGACGGGGAGAAAATCATAGAGAACGGAGAGTACGTACATCCAGAGTTAAGGGATATGGCCAAAAAACTGAGGTATGGTGCCTGAGTTTTGGGAAGCAGCTGCACAACTGAAGAACTTCTTCAAATTATTAAATCAAGAAGGGCAGTGAGGCAGTATAAAGAAGGGGAAATACCGGAGGAAGGCATCCAGAAAATACTTGAGGCCGCTATCTGGGCGCCAACCGGTAGCAATATTCAGCCATGGGAATTCATCGTAGTTAAAGAGAAGAGGAACCTGAAGGCCCTGAAAATGGTTGTTCCGGGGCTTTTCGGAAATCCCTCACTAGTCATAATTCTCTGCATAAATCTAAAGCGAGCTGAAAAAGGCGGAAAACTTGGGGAATTATCTGCCCTAATGGATATCTCAATGTCTGCCCAGAATATGATGCTTATGGCCCACACTATGGGAATAGGATCATGCCCAGTTCTCTCCTTTAGTGAACCTGCCTTAAGACAGCTTTTCCGCATACCTCCTCACATCAAGCCTGTACTGTTACTGTCTTTCGGATACCCCAAGATTGTTCCTTCCCCTCCACCTAGAAGACCATTAAACGAGGTCGTGCATTATGAAGGATACTGAAGAATTAAGGGAAACGCTTGTTCGGGGCCTCTCCTACCTAGTAACTAGTGCTCAAGGACTTCCCAACGAACCACAGATATACGGGCCTTTAAGGCTCATTGAGGGAGGAAAAATAATCATTGAGGCATTGGAACAGCTTTCTGGAGAAAGCGAGGATCTTGAGAAGCTTAAGACCAGAATAGATGAATGTGAAGAGCTCGTCCTTATTAATGAGGAGAAATTTATCTCGTGCCTCGACACGCTCGCATCAGAGATAGGTACGTTTGTAGCTAAGGAAATAATGAGGTAAGAAAATACCTTATAACGTAATCCTCTTTTTTATACGGTAAGTAATGCCTGCGTACCGACTAATTATTGAAGGCCTAGTGCAAGGTGTGGGCTTCAGACCGTTTATTCATAGGATAGCTCATAAAACAGGCGTTAGAGGATATGTGAGGAATGCTGGAGGTTCTGAGGTAGAGGTTTTTATTGAGGGATCATCGGAAAGCATAAGGAAATTCATTAAAGCTATGTGGGAGGAGAAGCCTCCTCCAGCAATTATTGAGGCAGTAGAGATTTTCGAGGAGCGTCCAAAGGGAGTGAAGGAATTTACCATTCTCCCCAGCAGTAAGGAAAAAATAAAGAGATCAATGATCCCGCCGGATTTTGCGGTATGCGAGCATTGCCTTAGAGAGATAAAGGATCCTAATAATAGGAGGTATAGGTATGCATTTAATTCGTGTGCATGGTGCGGCCCCAGATTCTCAATGATGTATAGAACCCCTTATGATAGGGAAAACACCAGCATGAGGAAGTACCCCTTATGCCCTCAATGTATGGAAGAATACAGGGATCTGCGGAATGTGAGGCGTTATCATGCTCAAGGAATAAGTTGCCCTTTAGACGGCCCTAGGCTATGGCTAACTGATAATGAAGGTGGACATGTAGAGTGCAAGGACCCAATAGAGGAAGCAGCTAAGCTTATCGATGAAGGGCACATAGTTGCTGTTAAAGGTTTAGGTGGTTATCATATTGCTGCCCTAGCCACAGATGATGAAGTGGTTCTGAAGCTGAGGAAGAGGAAGAATAGACCAAGTAAGCCCTTCGCAGTGATGGGGCTGAATAGTGGAGTTCTTTCGAAGTTAGTTGAGATTAATTCGATAGCACTTAAGCTCTTTAACTCTCCAGAAAGACCCATAGTTCTTTTGCCAAAGAAAATTGACTCTCCTGTATCCAGATATGTTTCTCCCGGAATGGATGTGGAGGGCGTTTTCACACCCTACACACCTCTTCACTACCTACTGCTGGAATCCACGAAGGATAAATTCCTCATTATGACAAGCGGCAACCCTAAGGGTAAGCCCATGTGTATTAATGAGGAGTGTGCCTTCAGTAAGCTCTCGAGTTACGTAGATTATTTTCTGGTGCATGATAGAGATATTGTTAATAGAGTGGATGATTCTGTGGTGAGGTTCACTGACGGGGATCTCACCCTTATTAGAAGGGGACGGGGCTACGCTCCTCGCTGGCTCAAAGTTAACGTTTCCCTCGATAAGGAGGTTGTGGCATTTGGTGCTGAGTTAAATAATGCTGGAGCAGTCGGTTTCGAGAATAAGGTTGTTCTAACTCAATACATAGGTGATGTGGATGATGTTGAAACTCTTCTGGACCTCGAGAAATACATTAAGTTCTTCATAAGGAATTACAGTATAAACTTAAGTAAGGGAGTAGTAGTCGTCGATAAGCATCCCTTGTATTTTTCGAGAAAGCTGGGAATGGAGATTGCGGAGAATTCGGGTGCGGAATTAATGGAGGTTCAACATCATTACGCTCATGCCTTAGCAGTCGCTGCAGATAGAAGGATTTTAGGGGAGCCCTTTCTTGCAATAGTAATGGATGGTGTGGGTTACGGAGACGATGGTAATATTTGGGGAGGCGAGGTTCTCTATGTCCGTGAGGACCTGACTTATGAAAGGGTTGCTCAACTCGAGTATCTTCCTTTCGTCGGGGATGAGTCGGTTCTTCGTCCGGCGAGATACTTAGCGACCTCTCTTCTTACAAGGATTCCTCTTGAGGACGTCATTCAGGTTCTCGAGGAGTCAGGAGCCGTTAAAGGGTTGAAGGGTGGTGTTGATGAGGTAGAATTACTTAGTACAGCACTCAATGCTGGGAGATATGTTAAGTCATCTTCCACAGGGAGGGCCTTAGACGCAGCTTCCGCTCTCTTGGGTGTTTGCCTAAGTAGGTCTTATGAGGGGGAGCCAGCGATAAAGCTAGAGGCTTTCAGTAGAGGAGGGAAAATCATTTATGATGCTATGGATCTATTCGTTCCTTATCGGGGGGAGGGGAATTTGCTTAATGTACCTGTTGTGGAACCCCTGATGTACATAGCCGAAAGAATTAAGTCAGACTCATCAACTCTCAGATCTCTTGCGGCAACTTTCCAGTTTGGATTGGGTTATGGGCTGGGTTCTGCAGCGGCGGAAATTCATGGTAAAATAGTCAAGAAAATTACTAAAGTCGTTATTGGGGGTGGGGCAGCTGTGAACAACTATCTGGTTAGAGGGATTAGATATGCCTTGAGGGGGAGAGGTTTAGAGGTAATGCTTCCAGAGGAGGTTCCGCCTAACGATGGTTCTATTGCTCTTGGTCAGGTCATTGCTTCCTTAGGGAAGAATAATTAACATAAATTTTATACATATCTTAAATTATTTTCAGTTCTGTAAGGATATATTTATATACTGTTCGCTTTACTAAAACACGGAAAAGGGAGGTTTATACAGTCATGGACAGGGTTAAAATCATTCGTTACACCCCGTGGCTGGTTCATTTCAATACGGGAGCCTGTAACGGGTGTGACATCGAGGTGCTTACTGCCCTTACACCTCTTTATGATCCTGAAAGGTTCGGAGTCAAATTAGCTCCATCAATCAGGCACGGAGACATCCTTATAGTCACGGGAGGAGTGACCAAAAAGGCTGCTGAGAGGCTTAAGAGGCTCTATGACCAGATGCCTAGTCCCAAATTCGTGGTTGCCGTTGGGGCCTGCGGATGCAGCGGCGGTGTTTTTGCGGGAAGCTACTCGGTTGTTGGTGGAGTAGGTAAAGTAGTCCCTGTCGATATCTATATCCCTGGATGTCCACCAAGACCTGAAGCAATATTGGATGCGATAGTTAAACTACTTAAGAAACTTGAGGAGAGCTCCCAAGAGAAGGAGGTGAGTGTAAGTGCCAGCGGATGATCCTGCAAAGATTTTGGAGGGTCTGGCTAAGCCCTCCGGAACAGTCAAGCCTGATTCTCTAGTCTTTGAGGTTGACCCCTCTAAAGTGAAGGAAGCTATAAAGAAGCTTAAATCTTCCTACGGAATTACTGGGCTTTATTTGAGTAATATTGTTGGAACAGATTTCCAGGATAAAGGCATCATAAGAGTTGACTATTTCATTAATATATATAGTATAGACAAGTATATCGTCCTCAGAACTTTCTTAAGTAGAGAAGATCCTAGGATTGAGTCAATTCTTGATGAGTTACCCGGTGCATTAAGCGCTGAGTGTGAGACATATGATCTGCTGGGTGTAGTGTTCGAAGGGAATCCTCACCTAAAAAGATCATTCTTCGTTCCCACAGACATAGCGGAGAAAGGCATATTCCCGCTAAGAAAAGACTCGGGTGTTTAGCGGTGAGTGGGTCAGTAGATAAGGCAACTAAGGCACTGGAAATACCGATGCTTCTTGAGGTTCCTGTAGGTCCTCAACATCCAGCAGTCCATGAACCCATACTTCTTAAGGTATATGCCTCAGGGGAGGAAGTGATTAGGGTAGAGATCAATACTGGATATAATCACAGAGGGATTGAGAAGCTTGCTGAAAGGAATACATTCTATAGAGACATCTTCATTGTTGGCAGGGTTTGCGGCATTTGTAACGGTGTACACGCAAATTGCTACGTCAGAGCCTTAGAGCAGATACTGGATAAAGACCCTCCTCAGAGAGCAAAATATTTAAGAACACTCGTCATGGAGCTTGAGAGAATTCATAGCCATATTTTGATCCTTGCGATAATGGCTGAGATTCTCGGATATGAAACTCTTTTCATGCACATGATGAAGGACAGAGAACTTGTGATGAAGGCTAAGGAAATAGTTACCGGAAATAGAGTGATAGCTGACTACAATATGGTAGGAGGGGTTAGAAGGGATATAGATTCATTAAAGGCTGAGCGAATACTTGACCTTTTGAAAAAATTGAGGCCTAGAGTCGAGTACTATATGAAGGTTTTCGAGGAGGACATCACCGTTAGGAAGAGATTGATGGGGGTAGGGAAAATAACTCCTAACGAGATAACCTCCTACAGTCTTCTAGGTCCTATAGCTAGGGGATCTTCCATAAGTACTGATGCGAGGTATCACGATAAATACGAGGTCTATGACGAGGTTCCATACAGGCTAGTTGTTAGGAAAGAGCTCGACTCCTGGGGTAGAAGTATGGTGAGGTTTGAAGAGACACTTAACTCTATTGAGATGAGTGAGTACATCTTGACGCATCTCCCTCAAGGAGAAGCCATCGTCGATGAGAAGAGGTTGCCCAGAAGGTTCCCTGAAGGTGAGGCATTCACCCGTGCAGAGGCTCCTCGAGGTGAATTGACTTACTACGTTATGAGTAAAGGTGGGGATAAGCCCTATAGAGTTAAAATAAGGACTCCTTCATTCACTAACATAATCAACTCTGGATTCGTTTACCTTAATCACACTATTGCGGACGTCCCTGCCATACTGGTAAGCTTCGATCCATGCATATCATGTATGGAGAGGGTTACTGTTGTTGACCTGGTTTCAGGTGAGAGGAGGAAAGTACCTATGAAGCAGGTGGTGAGGGGGAGGATCTGATGGGTGTTCCTTTACTTAAGGAGGTTCTGAAAAGTATTTTCAGTAAGCCGGCCACTATCCAATATCCTAAAGAAAAAACTGAGATAGAACCGGATGCTAGAGGTAGGCATTATCCCGATCTCCAGAAGTGCATTGGTTGCTCTCTCTGCATGATCGATTGTCCCGCCAATGCAATTAAAATGGAGAAGATTCCTGAAGAGTATGAACAGCCTAAGAGGAACCCGAAGAAAATGTTTCCAGTAATTGATTACATGCGTTGCATCTATTGCTACAGATGTGTATCCATATGCCCAGCTAATGCATATGTGACTACATCCGAGTACCGCTTGGCCTCTCCCGTAAAGATCTTTTCTCGGGACATCTCCTTAAGCACTTTGAAGAAGGTGAGCGGGGAATGATGGGCCTTCAGGAGGTCGTAACTACGCTAATAATGGTTACAATTCCTGTGTATATTATCGCTTTCACGCTTTACTCCATAAGGGCATTGAAAGGCCCGACCATACCTGACACAACATTAGCTATTGATGCTATGACATATGACCTCGCGGCCTTCCTAGTGGTTTTAGCCATATTCTTCAAATCACCTATACTAATCCCTACAGCTATAGTTCTCGCTCTGTGGGTTTATGCCCTAGACCTTTACGTGGCTAAGTATTTGGAGGCCAAGGAGATGGGTGAGTAGTCATGGCAGGAGTTCCTCTAGATTGGATCTTGGTCTGGATCGGCGGGGTAATGATAGTAGTGGGTGTTATCTCAGATTTAATAGCTTCGATAGGGATGCTTAGATTCCCTAACTTTTTTGTAAGGCTTCATGCCGCAACTATTGGCACTATATGGGGGGCTTTCCTTCCATTAATAGGGGCAGCACTCGTTGCGGCAGGTTCCGAGTTTTTGGGTGAATATAGATGGTTTATGGCTGGTGGTGCAGTGATTACGGCTTTCCTGATACTTATTCTTGCTCCCGCAGGCTCTCATGCTTTAGCTAGAGCTGCCTACCGATCGAAGGCAGCTAAGGTTGAACCTAAAGTGGTTGATCATTTGGAGGAGTTCGTGGAGGTGGAGGAGAAATGATCTCGCAGGAAACATTAATATATGCGGTGATGGGGCTTCTTGGAATCATTTCCTTGGTAGCTGTCTATATGGCGATTACGGAGAGAGACTTAGTGAAAGCAGTGTTATACTCAGCCATCCAGAGCACCGCCTACGCATTTCTGTTCTACCTCCTCATGGCACCAGACATAGTGCTTGTATATGTACCTGTAGCTGTAGGGCTTTACCCCGCAGTCATACTATTCCTTATCAAAAAGAGTGAGAGGTTTGAGGGGGAGTCGACATGAAGGGGTGGATGAGAGTCATATCGTTACTAAGCATAGTCGTCGTAACTGTTGCGTTAGCCTTGGGGACGGCGAGTGGAGGTTTAGGTTATGTGCTCCCGTTACCTCAGGTAAGGGACTTAGCGTACTGGTTCCTATTCACTGCACTTAATCCCAGCGCACCACTATTTACGGCAATGTCGCCTGAGGCAGTAACTTCTATTGTCTGGGATTACAGAGGCTTGGACACGTTGTTCGAAACAACGGTCTTCTTCCTCGCGATAATTGGAAGTATGGCTCTGATGAGAGGGGTTGAAGTAGTAAAGAAAGTTGAGGAAAGAGCTTACCAGGTCGGCATGTCCCCTATAGTTAAAACAGTAACTAGAATCTCTGTTGGTGCAATACTCGCTGTAGCAGCCTCAATAGCGCTTCACGGCCATTTGACTCCTGGAGGAGGCTTCCAAGGAGGAGCTGCGGCGGCAGTAGCTCCATTGCTCCTGATAGTGGTGTTTTCCGTATATTTTGCGGTCGGCTCTCACATAAACAAGAAGAACATGCTTACCATTAGGACAATAGGACTATTAGGTGTCGGTATAACGGCCTTCTCAGTACTTATCATAGGAACAATCTACGGCGTAGGGGCGTATGTGTTTCAGAATCAGCCTAAAGCCTCCGCTCCTATAGGACTCCCTGCCGAGTTATTCGGTAGCTTAACAAGCGGAACCCTAATATTCTTCAACTTCTTTGAGTTTCTTGCTGTAGCAGCAGGCTTCACTATCGTTTTCCTTTTGCTTTCAGTCCCTGAGAGGAAGGTTATGGAAGTTTTGAAGGGAGGTGAGGAAAGTGAGCATTGAGGTAAACATCTTCCTATTTTCCTTAATGATATATACGGTCATCATGAATATCGGCATATCGCTTTATGCCGTCTTCCGGAGACCTAATATAATAAAGAAAATAATTGCCCTAACCATACTTGGAGACAGCGCAAACGTGTTGGCAATTATAGTAGGTTACCGTTCGTGGCCCTCCCCCAATAAGGCTCCAATCCCTCCAGTGCTGACTAGCCTCCACCCAACGGGGGAAGAGATCCAGATGTTCACCCAAGTGGCTGTCGACCCACTACCGCAGGCGCTGGTGCTCACTGCTGTCGTAATAGGATTAGCGGTAACTGTTTTCCTCGTCTTTCTGGCTCTTCAGCTTTACCGCCTATACGGAACGTTGGATGTTAGAAAAATAACTAAGTTGAAGGGGTGATGTGGGTGAGCAGGATAGCTAAGGCGCTCGGACCGGGACTGCTGGGATTTGTGGTATATATGATCTTCAGTGGATCGGCCAGCGGGTATGACCTATTGACAGGAATACTTGTGGGTATAGCAGTAGGTCTCCTTACCGCAAATCTTGCAGTAGAGAATCCTGTTAAACTCTTGCAGGTGTGGAGAGGTCTATGGCTAATAATTTACGGGCTCAGATATTTCTTCGTTGATGAGGTTAAGGCTCACTTAGATGTAATGAGGAGGATACTTTCACCATCTATGCCCATAAATCCAGGAATAGTGAAGGTACCCTACAGCGTTAGAACTGATTATGCAATGACTACGATAGCAAATTCCATAACTAATACTCCAGGCACTGTGGTGGTAGATGTTGATCCTGCAGAGAGGAATCTCTATGTCCACTGGATAGATGTGAAAACTACTGACCCTGAGGAGGCTAGATTAAGAATTTCGAATGTTTTTGAGAAGTACGCGTGGAGGGTGTTTGAATAAGAGGTGGGGTATATGGAGGCAGGAATGATTTCAATTGGGGCCTTGGTTCCGGCAACAATAGTCTTGGCATTCATAATTCCGTTGCTTTCCCTCGTAATTAAGTCGAGGACGTTTTTCCATGCTTACGCAACATTAGTTTCGTTAGTTGTGGCTTTAGTTTCTACATTTAATCTCTGGATAGCTGTTAATGAGGGGACTCAGGTCTATGCATTCGGCGGTTGGCCACCTCCTCTGGGGATAATTTACGAGGTTGATCAGCTGAATGCCGTACTGGCTGCGCTTACTGGATGGCTAATCTTCTTCATAGTTCTCTATAGCTCATGGTATATGAAGACCTCCGACGGTGTGCAATACTACTACACTCTTATATTGGGCTTAACAGCTGGTTTGTTGGGATGTCTATATACTGGTGATGCCTTCAACCTCTTCGTGATGATTGAAGTCCTTTCTATATCCGCTTACGCTCTAGTAGGATTTTACAGGGGACGGCCTCAAGCAATTGAGGCCGCTATTAAGTATGGACTCATAGGAGCCGCAGCGACAACAGTATACTTCATTGCGTTGGTGTTTCTGTACGGCTCATACGGAACCTTGAACATGGCTGATATGGCGCTTAAGTCCAGAACAGTTCCCTACGTTCCTTACAGCGGTTCAGTATATGGAGCAATTTCTATAGCGACATTAATAGCTCTAGCATTAGCGCTATGGGCATTCACTTACAAATCCGCTCTATTCCCTAATCACTTCTGGCTTCCTGACGCTCATCCCGAGGCCCCTACACCTGTGTCAGCTGCTCTGTCAGGACTTGTGGTCAATATAGGAGCATATGCATCCCTAAGATTTCTCTATACTATCTTCGGTGATAGCTCCGTTATAGCAACTGTTACAGGATACCGTGACCTCTTCCTTACGGCCCTGCTAATCCTAGGTATAGGCTCTGGTTTAATAGGAGTATTAATGATGATTGTGCAGAGAGATATTAAGCGACTCCTTGCCTACAGCACTGTCAGCCACATAGGTCTGATATTTATGGGGATATCGATAGGTTTCAGCTCCGTCCCTCAGGATGCTTCAGCTCTTGGTCTCTCCGGGGCACTCTATCACATCATTAACCACAGCGTGGGTAAGGCACTGCTTTTCCTCGCTGCTGGAGTCTTAATAGCGGCTGCAGGAGGAAGTAGGGATCTTGATGATATGGCTGGTGTGGGCAGAAAATATCCTTGGGTAGCTGTAGCTCTATTCCTAGGGTTCTTCCAGTTGATGGGCATTCCCCCATTTGGAGGCTTCTTTAGCAAGTTCCTCCTTTACTCAGCTTTCTTCAAGGCAGGACTTCCTATTGTGTCAGCCTTAATTGTGGCTATTTCCGCCATCTCGGTACTGGGTTACGCGAAAGTGATGTATTCCGTTTGGTTCCGACCTCCTAAAGACGTTAAGGACCTGAAGGGTCAGATCTCTCTACCTACTGGGGTGGTAACACTGATGGGTATAGCTTGCCTTGCCCTAGGGCTCCTCTCACCTTTGCTCACAGGCTTCCTCGGCGGAGTAATAGATGCCTCAATTATGCCTGGAGGTGTGAACAATTATGTGCAGGCATTCCTCAGGGCTATATCAGCCTTAACTCCTATGGGGTGATGAAGAATGGTAGATCCAATAGTAGAAGTAGTTAACTCTCAGATCGGTGTCCTAATTCTTACGGGCGTAATGGTCTTAGCAGCTGGAATAGTTGCAGCGTTATTCGAATTGACGAAACCTAAACATGCGGAAGGCGGTGAGAGTGAGAAGTATAATCCATATCTCGCTGGAGAAGCTGAGAGTGTAGTTTCACGAGTAGACGCCCCGATCGATGCGCTATATTGGGGATTTGTTAAGGGATGGGGGAAGAAGCTGTATCTCTATCTCAGGGAAGTGATGCATAGTGGAAACCTCAATGACTGGGGTAGCTATATGTCGTTATGGATGGGGATAGGATCCCTTATTGCGCTGGTCGGTATAGTTGCATACATTATTTGGGGGTGGTCAGCATGGTAGGAGTGAATGAAATACTTCTATTCCTGTTTTCAATCCTTGTATTTCCTGGTCTCATTTTCGTGTCCGTCTTAACCATGCTTAGTGAATGGTGGCTAAGGAAAATTACTGCAAGGGCCCAAAAAAGAATGGGGCCATCCTATGTGGGTCCCTTCGGCATACTTCAACCTTTCGCAGACTTCATAAAACTGATAACTGTTAAGGAGGAAATAAGGCAGAAGTATTCCACATTAAAGCTGGCTAAAGTGTTTGCGTTCCTGGGAATAGGGGCAGTAATAGCTGTATTGCTCCTGCTACCTCTATCTCCTCTAAGGCTGGTGTTGTCTTATGATATAATAGCTATCTCATACTTCTGCTGTGTGTGGGTTCCACTGGCAACGATTGTGATGGCCCTCTCTTTACCAAACCCCTTCACAGCTGGTGGAGTATCTAGGCTTCTATCAATATATGCTATATGTGAGCCAGCCTACTTCATATCTATTTTGGTACCGATTGCGTTGGTTAATGGGGTAATTGGGTCAGAAGTTCCTTACTCCGTCTTTGAGACTTCTCAAAAAGTGTGGATGCTGTGGTCTAACCCCGTTACAGCAATAATACTGTTCTTATCGTTAGTGGCTGTTACTGTGGTTACGCAGTCTAAAGCGATGCTTGCACCCTTTAATATTCCTGAAGCGGAGCAGGAATTAATTGCAGGTCCAATGACTGAGTTCAGCGGACCTCTACTTGCCTTAAGTAATCTGCTCCACGAGTCAGATCTTGCAGTGACCCTTCTAATAACCACCTACCTCTTCCTCGGAGGGCCCTATCCGTTCCCACACCTGAGTATTTTAGGAGTTTTGGTCTTTATAGCGAAGTATATAGTGTTGCTAACTGTCGTAGCAATAATCAGATCGGTGTTTGGCAGGTTCAGAATAGAGCAGGCAATCTCAACACTGGTGCGGTATTCCCTAATCCCCAGCGTAATTGCCCTAGTTGCAGCTATGACTATTTCCGCTTTTTCTTTTTAAATCAACACTCCTTTAATATCTCCTTAAATGCCTCCACTAGTTCATTCAAGGCTCGTTCAACCTTTTCGCTCAGCTCCTCACCGAACTCTAAATTATGCGCAACAATACCTAGAAATTTGACTTCTTGGGCTACATTATTCATTCTAAGGTACCCAAGCGTAATAGTTATGGGAATGTTATGGGTGGTTGCTAAATAGTTTGCTGTTACGGAATTTAAATCCGCTATAACGAAAGGTCTTTCTATTTTCTGCGACGGGAGGCAGGCATCAATAAGAAGAAGTTTTTTAGGTTTTACATTAATCAACTCATTAAGACAGTTTTCCAGACCGTATGGACACTTAATGAGAGCTATCTCTTTTTCTTTAGCGAGTTCTTCTATTCTTTCACAGAATAGAAGCCCGACCTTATCATCACTTCTCAGCTCAGTACCTGTACACACTACAGCAGAATCCTTAGAGCATATGTATTCCTTAACAGTCTTAAGAGCTTCATAAGCATCCATTTTCTCCACACTTCCTAGCATAAATAGGAACATTTAGAAAGAGTTTTGAACTATTTTCCAGGCGATTTCTGATAAATCCTTGAAGAATGTTGACTCCCTAATTTTCTCTGGATCTCCAATATTGTAATCTATTCTTGGGTCTTTTCTAATGTTTCCAAGGTATTGAACGGAATATTTCGCAGCTAGACTCTCTATTGTCTTTGAGGGCTGAGCAGCCATATTCTCGATTAAGCCGAGGGGATTAGCACTACTATAGTCTTTCAGAAGTTCAAGTAGCTTCCTCACGGAATTCACAGCAAGAGGAGATGGTGTCGCTACAATTATTGGTTCAGAGTTCTTGAAGAATGAGAGAATATCCAGAACCTCATCCGAAAGTCCAGGTGGGCTATCGATAATTAGGAAATCTAGGTTCCCCCAAATAGTTATAGCAAGGATTTCCTTTATCGCATTGTCAATATCCGGGCCCCTTAAGGGAAGAGGAGAGTCTCCGGAGTAGTAGGCAACACTCATGAATTCAACTCCATTAACTAATGGTGGCCTTACGCCTTTCTCCTCCTCAGGGAATTTCTCGATAGATACTCCTAAGGCTACATGAGCTGACGGATTGGTAATGTCGAGGTCCAGTAAACCCACTTGATAGCCGAGATCCTTTAGAGCTAATGAAAGACCCACAGATACAAGGGTTTTTCCAACTCCTCCTTTAGAGCTCATTACAGGTAGTATTCTCCCAACTTTTGAAACCCTTTTATCCAGCACCATTAGTCGAGGATCTTTTTCCCCGAACTTAATCTTCATGTTTTCACTCATACGGAATCACCTCCTTCACATACACTCCTCTACCTCTAACCACTTCAAAATCTCTAGAACCACATTTAGGGCACTTAATGAAGGAGTGGACCACCTCAGGAACGAAATGTATAGCCTCTTTAACCTCATCCTCCAGCTTCAACTCTTTGAGTCTCCACTCATGTCTGCACCTTCTACATCTAAGTACGGCCTCCTCCTCACTTAAGACAAGCTCATCAACAGCAATCTTTTCAGAATTTAATATTTCTTTTAGGGAAAAGCCAAGAATTTCTTCATCTATGGACTGAAGCTCTCCTAGGAGAATTTCAATTCTCCTGAACTTGTTAACGTTTGGGTAGTTTGACTTTACATATTCAACAATCGCTTCAGCCAATGCCCATTCATGAACCAATACCTACACCGATATATGAACAAAGGAACCTAATTAAATACATGATTATATCGGGAATGATTTCGGAGTCTCTGGAACTTTCTCAAGAACCATTAATGTCTCCGTCGACGCCACTTCATCTATACGGGGGAGATATTCTAGGAGAAATCTGCTAAGATCTTTCCACTCTCTTACCCAGATCCTCATTAATATATCGTAGCCTCCTGTAAGAATAAGTGCTTCATCAACGAATGGTAGGTCAGTCCTAGAGGCACACTCATTAACTATTTTCTTAGCTATCTCAATCTGACTCATAAAAGACTTGGACCCTTTCCTAACCTTCAGCATAACGACAGCATGATACCTGAAACCTACTTTATAAGGATCTATCAGAGCTCTATACGAAGTTATTACGCCATTGTCCTCCAGCTTCCTAATTCTTTGTGCCACTGTTGTTCTGGGCCTTCCCACTTTATGGGCTATTTCGGATATCGAGGTTCTTGCGTCCTTCTGAAGTATGCGTAGGATTTTACGGCTTAGTTCATCCAAGAAAGACCCCTTGATGTATCTTATACTAGGTTATTAAGTTATTTAAGGTGTTGGTGCTATCCCCGGCGGCTTAGGGAATGGGACAGCTTCCCATATATACTTTAGCCCCAGAACGAATCTCGTGAATCTCTCAATTCCAAGACCGAAACCTGCTGATGGTTTAACAATCCCGTCCTTCAAAGCCTCCATAAACCACTCGTACTTACTTAGATCTTCTCCTAGAGCCTTAATTCTCTCCTTTATTTGCCCATATCTGTAATCCCTTTCTCCTCCATCAACTAGTTCCCCAAATCCTTCAGGCAGAATCAAGTTGAAGTCCCTATTCCTGCCCGATCCATCGAATGTTTCTAAGTAGTAGAACCCTCTAGAACTTGTTGGGAAGTTGGTTATCCAGAAAGGCTCCTTGAACTCCCTGCTGAGAGCCTCTTCAGCTTCCTGAGGAAGCTCCTTGCCATCAGCTACCTTATAACCTAGCCCTTTAGCCAGCGAGAGAGCCTCATCATATGTGATCTTTCTGAAGGGGGGCCTCATACTCGGAAACTCTTTTCTGAATTCTTTCAGGATATTGTAGCTTTCTTCTATCGTCTTGATCCATGCATAATATACAATGTCTTCAACTAGACGCATTACATCATCCATATCTGCCTCCGCCCACTCAACATCTAATTGCGTGAACTCTGCTAAATGCCTGCCAGTATAGAGGTTTTCTGGAGGCTCTTCCCTCACATTTCTTGCCATGAAAAATATTTTAGTTAGAGAAGAAGCAGCTATCTGCTTGAACATTATGGTGCTAGAAGTTAATTCATATCTGTACCCATATAGCTTAGTGGTTAGTTTCGATGCTCCTCTTAAGCCAGGATCACTTGCAGTGCTTATCATGGGTGGGAGGAGCTCGATGAATCCATATGAGGCAAGTCGCTCCCTAAGGTAACTCATTAATCGATTCTGAATAATCATAACCTTCTTATATTTCGGTTCGAGCAAGGCAAGGTAGCTCTGCCTAGCGAATACTTCTGGCTTTGAAGGATCAACACCCCTAGATTTTAACATGCTCACCATTTTACCACACAACAAAGTATATGGTACTCATTATATGGCTAGATGTCAATTTCACACATATTTCTTTTTATTCTTATCAAATAAACGCTGAAAATCCTAAAAATTTTGAGTTCTAGACCATATAGTAGAATGAAGCAGTTAAATTGACATCTAAGGTATTTTTTTGTATAATAATTAAGTAGCCTCCAATTCCTTAAGATATTCTTCCCATATTTTAAGGGTTCTCTCAACTTCCTCTTCCGAAATTTTAGATATACCCATGCCTGCATGAACTATTATGTAGTCTCCACTGTCAACAGGGTCTGACATCACTATTAAAACATTTTTCTGGATCCCTCCCATCTCTACAGTAGCGTACCTCATCTCCTTCTCCTTCCAGACCTTAATCACTTTCGCAGGTATTCCTAGACACATATCTGCTCACCTGAATGTTGTGATTGAGGCTTAATTAACTAAACTCGTTATATGTTCAAACACTGTGCGGTGAGACCCGAAAACCTCGTAAAACCTTCCACTGTATATGTCAACCAGATGATGTAGGTCGTTCACCAGTTTCTCCTCTAGCGCAAGATCTGAGAGATTCAATGGAATAGGCTCATAATAGTCGAGACCCCTAATTACAGAACTCGAGAAATGCCACAGAAGCTTCATGGCTTTCCTGCCAGAGACTTTCTTTTTATTGACACCCATCGATGTAAAGGAACAATATATAACATAAATTGAATGTATTTTTGGAACCGGTTCCTCAAGGCTAGTCAGATCTATTATGCCGTATCCATGTCTGGTCATTGACTGAGGTGTTAAGGTTATGTTATAAAGCTCCTTTATTATTGGGTCATATACTAGGATTTTGGTTCCTCCCACTATTTCGGCATAGTCTCTATTTATCTTCAATAAAGTATTCTCCGTGGATAATGCTATCATTCCCTTTGAGTAGGCTAAAGCTAGAATTGTGCTTTTTCCAGTATGAGGGTAACCCAATATAAGAAAGGCTTCTCCCGTTGAAGGATCAAGGAAACTTACAGTATCTGTGAACATTACGTAACCTTTTTTCATGTATTGACGGGAGAGAACCTGAAGCAAGAAGAAATATGGAGACTCGCATACATAGGGCTGAGGTGGAGGTGACTTTACTTCAAAAACATCTTTTTTACCTA
>CAZFVC010000001.1:0-59540 GCA_964522175.1 uncultured Desulfurococcaceae archaeon | reverse complement strand
TGACAACCTTATTTAATGGTGATGATTAAATGTCTCTCCCCAAAGATGTGAGAAGAATTATTGAGATTACTAGAGCCCACAACAGATGGAGGAGGTTTGAATGCATTAATCTGATTGCTTCCGAGAATGTTATGTCTCCGCTGGCTGAGGCTGCATACTTCACCGACATGATGCATAGGTATGCTGAGGGTAAGCCGGGGAAGAGGTATTATCAGGGGAACATATATACTGACGAGATCGAGTTCCTTGTCATGGACCTTATGAAGAGGCTTTTCGAGGTTGAGTATGTTGAGCCTAGACCTATTAGCGGTACTATAGCTAATGCCATTGTTTTCAGGAATTTCGCAGAGCCAGGTGATAAGGCACTCATCGCTCCAGTGCAGGCGGGGGCCCACGTCTCCCACACGAAGTTCGGTACTTTAGGTGCTTTAGGTATTCAGCAGGTTGAGCTTCCTTTCGATGAGGAGAACTGGAATATCGATGTTGACGGGGCGGTTAAGCTGATTAGGGAGGTTAGGCCCAAGTTCGTTACTTTAGGTGCGAGCGTCTATCTCTTCCCTCACCCAACGAAGGAGATTGCCGACGCCGCACACGAGGTTGGGGCTAGGGTTATGCATGACGTTGCCCACGTGCTAGGTCTCATAGCCGGGAAGGTGTGGCCTAACCCTGTGCATGAGGGTGCCGATGTGGTTACTTCATCAACCCATAAGACGTTCCCAGGCCCGCAGGGCGGTGTAATATTAACGAACCTTAAGGAGGTGTATAAACCCATATCGAAGACTATATTCCCGTGGTTCCTGAGTAACCACCACCTCCACAGGCTTCCCGCGATGGCCGTGACGGCTGTGGAGATGATGGAGTTCGGGAAGGATTATGCGTCCCAGATAGTTAGGAACGCTAGGGCTTTCGCGGAGGCTTTAACGGAGGAGGGCTTTAAGATTCCTACGGAGCACTTAGGGTTCACGAAGTCCCATGCGTTCGTGGTTGATGTGAGGCCTCAGGGTGGAGGTGCTAAGGTCGCTAAACTGCTTGAGGACGCGAACATCATACTGAATAAGAACCTGCTCCCGTGGGACCCGCCTGAGGCTGTTAAGGACCCGTCCGGGATAAGGATAGGTGTGCAGGAAATGACCCGGTTCGGAATGAAGGAAAGCGACTTCAAGGAAGTGGCGAGGTTCATGAGGGAGGTGCTTATCGACGGCAAGGATCCTTCAGAAGTGAAGAAGAAAGTTATTGAGTTCAGGAAGGGGTTCATAGAGATTAAGTACGGGTTCAACGTACCCGAAGAGGTTAAGGAAAGCATTATTAAGGTGCCTATGCTGCTATGACCTCCTGGGACAGGCTGACCTGGAAAGAGATTAATGAAGTCTGCAAGACTAAGGAATCAATAGCTATACTCCCAGTCGGCAGTGTTGAGCAGCATGGCCCCCACCTGCCGCTTGGGACGGACTACCTAATAGCCGACATGCTGAGTAGCGAGGCGGTGGAGAGGCTTGAGAAGGAAGGGATTAATGCATTAAAACTTCCTCCTCTGCCCTACGGACTCAGCAGTATGTGGGCTGCCTACCCAGGGACGGTGACCCTAAGAACAGAAACCTACATATCTCTCCTGAAGGACGTTATCCTCTCCATAATTTCCTCAGACTGTACAAACATCCTCATAGTTAACGGGCATGCAGGGAACTCCGACGCGTTAAGGATTGCAGCAAGGGATGCTGTGGAGGCCGCAGGTAAGGGGACCGTGTCTATCGCGAGTGTCTGGGAAATATGTGGAGACCTTATTGATGTCCTATTCGAGACGCCCTTCTTCCATGCGGACGAGGTCGAGACAAGCCTCGCTATGGCTCTAGGGTTGCGAATCGCTGAATCCCCCAGCAGGGGCAGTAAGCCCCACAGGAAGTATAGTGATAGGTGGCACAGCCTTAAGCTAAGGGTGAGGCCTAAAGCCTATGTCTACAGGCCGGAATCTATCGACACGCATGGGGACGGCCATTTCGGGCGTCCTGACCTCGCAACAAGGGATAAGGGGGAGAGGCTGAAGGAATGCATTATTGAGGGGATTAAAGGGCTCGCGCTCGACCTGATTAAGGGCAGGTTCTAATCACTCAATAAGTCTGTACTCCCTCCCACCATGGAGGTATACGAGGCCCTCCCTAGTCATCTCATTAAGCAGTTCCTTCTCCTCCTTGCTTAAGGACTGCACCTTACTCATGCTTAACGGAAACCTCTTCTTAAACCTCTCAAGGAATTCTGCAGAAACAATTAACCCGCCTACAGGGACAGCCACCCCTTTCTTGAAGTAGTTTTCTAGGGGTTCCCTAGCAAGCCTCGCAGCGTCGCCGAGCTTAATCACTCCAGACCTCCTCAACTCATTGAGGAGGGGGTCACCCATCTCCCTCGGCCTAGGCGGGTGCTTAGGTTGAATACCTTTCTTCAGCAGGTTAAGCTCCTTCTCAAGCCTGTCAACTCTTCGAGTAAGCTCCTCCACCGCCTCCCTCAAGTCAAGAATCACTGTCTTCAGCTCAGCCAGTGTCTCGGCCTGCGACCTGCTTACCTGGGCAGGTGTTAACTCATCCTCAACCGAGGAGGGTAGGCCGACCCTAACGACGTAGCCTCCCCTGGAAGACCTTATTAAGTAGCCGGCCTCCCTAAGCCTGAGTATAGCTCCCCTCACAGTGTTGTAGGGGAGACCTAAACCGTCAGCTATCTCGCGGGGGGTTGCTCCAGGGTTGAGCTTAATGAACGCCAGAACCTTCCTGTCAACGCTCACTCCGCATCATAGATTAATACGGCTGTAAACTAATAAAGATGGTGAGCTCATGCCATCAAGGGAAAGCATGGTTAAGGAACTCACGAGACTTATTGATGAGAGCACGAACCCTTGGCGAAAGGCAGCTTTCTACGACGATCCAGAGGTTATGGGGCTTCTTGATCAGCTGTATGATAGGTGGGAGCAGGGTGGTAGAGTAGGTATACCTCTCGACTACGCGACGGATGAGGAGATACAGTTCCTTTACGGGAAAGCAGTTAATCTGAGGCCTGAAGCTGAGAAGGGTGTGTTAAGGAAGCTCGCTAAGAAAATCCTTCCTGCAGGCGGGGAAGAAGATTAAGACTTCTTCCTCGGGTATATGTAGTCCTTCGGGGCTTTCGAGAAGGGCTCAAGATACTTCCTCAGGGCCTTAGGTACCTCGACGACACCGTCCTCCCTCTGGAAATTCTCCAGTATTGCAGTAATTGTCCTAGTGCTCGCTATGGCTGTCGAGTTAAGCATGTGGAGGAAGTCCCTAACCATCCCTTTCCTCCTCAGGTACTTCACGTTTAGTTTATACGCCTGCCAGTCCAGCACGTTGCTACAGCTCACAAGCTCCCTGAACCTTCCTTGGGCAGGATACCAAGCCTCCAGATCGTACTTCATCGCTGCCCTAAGGTTAAGCTCGCCTGAAGCAATGTTCACCACCCTGTGCGGTATGCCTAGGCCTCTGTAAAGCTCCTCCGAATTACCGATCAGCATGTCGAAAACCTTCCAGCTGTCTTCAGGAAGGGTGTATGCGAACTGCTCCACCTTATGGAACTGGTGAACCCTGAAAATCCCTTTAATATCCCTGTTAGCTGCCCCGGCCTCCTTCCTGAAGCACGGGCTCACACCCACGTAGAGTAGGGGAAGGTCCTCCTCAGGGATCACGTCACCGGCGTGAAGGGCGGCGAGCGGATGTTCAGCTGTGGCTATGAGGTATAGGTCCTCACCCTCAATCTTGTAGAGTGCGTCCTTAAACGCCTCGAACTCCTCGACAGCCCTCATGAACTTGCCCTTCATTATGTATGGAGGTATCACTAGGGTGAAGCCTTTACTCGTTAAGTAATCCATGGCGTAGGTAAGTAGGGCGAAATCAAGCCAAACAAGATCCTGAAAGATGTAGTAGAATCTCGACCCCGCGACCTCGCCGGCCTTTAGAGTGTCCCCTAAACCCAGAACGTTCTCCAACATGTCTGCATGCCCAACAAATTCCCTCTCAGTAACTTCGTAATCCATCCTCACCCCCCTACCCTCAGTCTCAGCTAGGAAGGCGTCGAGATACTTCCTCTGAACAACCGCCTTCCCCCAAACCCTCACAACTGCGTTATGGGATTCGTCAGGGCCTACGGGGACTGACTCATGAAGCGGGTTAGGCATTCCGTCCAAGAGGTTCTTCCTCAGCTCAGACACTTCCTTAAGCCTGGCCTCAAGCCTGCCGATCTCTTCAAGAAGTTTCTTAGCTTCAGCAATAGCTTTCCCCCTCTCCTCTGGAGGCATCTTCGCAATCCTTGAAGATATTTTGTTGTGTCGATGCCTCAGCTGATTAAGCTCTGTCTGAACCTTCCTCCACTCATTATCCGCCTCAATGAATCTGTCAACCATTCCGGGATCCATGAACCTCTTCCTGAGGGTTTCCCTCATAATCTCCGGGTTCTCCCTAAGCAGCTTAAGTATGGACCAAGGCATGTCCCACACCACTACTAAGGAGTAGTTATGTCCAAGCTCTTAAATTCCTTAACGATTCTTCCAGTACCTCCTAGTCCTAAGGAATGTTCTTTCAGCATCATGCAGACGGACATAGAAGTCTGAGTCCTCCCTAGCGGTCAGGAGCCTCCTAGCGTTCCTCGGACCCACACCTCTAGCAGCTAACGCCACGACAGCCCTCCTCCCGTAGGTTAGGACAAGGTCTGCAGCCTCCATCAACTCCTCGAACCTCTTCCTCTCCTCACCGCTGAGAACGAACTTATACCTCCTCCCCGCCTTAAGCCCTTTCCTAACAAGCGGTGTGAGGTCCTCCCTACCGAAATAGGGTGCGACAAGGGAGTAGCCGCACTTACTGCAAACTATTCTCTCCGGAAGCTCGCCCACGACAGCCTCCCATGAATTACCGCACACCATGCAGTAGAGACGCACCTTACGCCCCATAAGCCTCCTCTTCACAAGCTCGCTAACCACGTTCCTCGGAAGATTCCCTCCCTTAACACGGTCGAACCCCGCGCTTATCCTAATACCCTCCTCAGCTATGGGTGAGGGTGAACTCACCTCAATGAATCGAAGCCTAACCTTCCCCTCACGAATCCCTTCAACGGTGGCGATCACTGGGTCCGGATTAGCATACCTAGTGAACACCTCCCTGAAAACCTCTTCCCTTACTAGGGGGTGTTCAACATACCTATTCACAAGCACCTTAACGACCTGTGGAGGGGCCTCCCTAGGGATAACTCCAAGCCTTGAAAGAACCTTGAAGGCAACGGCCTTCATGAGGGATGACCTAGATATCCCTTCCCTGATAAGGGATTCAGGATCCCTGGACGTAAGTGCCTCCTCAACCAGCTTCCTAACTATCGCTGCAGTAACCTGGTAAGGGAGCTCCAGATATATTGCGTAGGGATCGATCTTGATCCTGGGTTCAACCCCGAGGTACTTGATAAGCGGTGTGGATACTGCGTAGGAAAGCCCTCTATTGCCGCGGCTACCTAGACACGCATGAATCACTATAAGTGTCTGCCTACCTGAAACAATCTCCACAACAACCTCCCTATCGGACGGTATCGGGAACCCCTTCCCTGCATGCCTACCAATAAGCTTCCTAACATACTCAATCAGCTGAGGTGAGGCAATCTCCCTGTAGTGTTGAGGTATGTAGCCTAAAGCGATAAGCCTCCGCAGGCCGCAGGCCTCCCTAGAAACCTTATAATCGACAGGAATATTCTCCCCCACCCAGGTAGGTATGGACGCCTCCTCCGCAGGGAATTGCTCAACGAAAACCTTCTTATTGTCATCATCTATCCCGACAACCCTCCACATCCTGCCGGAAAGAACTATTGATGAACCCTCAGTAAGGTTTATGGAGACGAAGTCTCCGTCCAGCGACCCAATTACCCTATTACTCAACACGTCGATAACCCGGAACTGGACTGTGTCCACAATCATGGTGGTTCTGTAGTAGTAGATCTTGCCCTTCATGGATGTTCTGAATTTCCCGTTAACGAACCTGAGGTACCTTAATGAGGTTAGGAACTCGATAACGCCTGTAAGAATATCCATATCTAGGTGTAGGAAGGGGTAGGAAGCCTTAAGGATTTCTAAGGCTTCCCTAGGGGTGAATCCCTCGCCCTCCATCCCCATACCGACGAGCACATGTGAAAGGACATCGATAGGCATTAGGTAGGGCCTCACCTCCTCAATATCTCCGTCCCTCGTCCGCCTAGCTATAACTACAGACTCAAGCATGTCGTTCCCGTTCAGGTCCGTCACTATGAAGCCTCTCGCCCTAAGCCCCACCCTATGGAGGGATCTGCCGATCCTCTGAAGGAATTTACTGGCCTGCCTAGGGGATGATGACTGAATAACTGCCGAGACATGACCTATGTCGATACCTAGCTCGAGGCTTGAGGTCGAGACAACGGCCTGTATCCCACCTTCCCTAAGCAGCTCCTCAACCTCCTCCCTCAACGCCTTGGAGAGGGAGCCGTGGTGAACCCTGACATCAAGCCCTCTATCAGTCAGTTTCCTGCCAAGCCACTCCGCCTCATCCCTGGTGTTGGTGAAGATCAGGGTTTTCCCAAACTTCCTCACAAGCTCAGCTATCAGATCCACCTTATCCTTCACTTCACCGCCGTAATCCCCGGGCGCGTAAACACCTATGTCGGCCTCCCTAACCCCCGGGACTTCAGCAATATCCACAAACTTTCCTGGAGCCAGTGCCTCCGCAGCCTTCCGCGGGTCACCTATCGAGGCTGAGAGGGCTATCCTCTGGAACGGGCCTGCTATCCTCCTCAACCTCTCTAAATCGGCTAGGAGGTGTGCCCCTCTCTTGCTGGCGAGTAACTCATGAAACTCATCAATAACTACCCACCTAACGTTAGTGAGGTGCTTCCTCATCCCCTCATTCACGAGGAGGTAGGTGAAGGTTTCCGGCGTAGTTATCAGTATGTGGGGAGGGTTAAGGGCTATGGCCCTCCTAGCACTGCTGGATGTGTCCCCATGCCTTATAGCGACAGACACACCTAGGTGTTTCCCAATCCTCCTAATCCTAAGGAACATGTCCCTGTTAAGCGCTCTGAGGGGAGTGATGTACAGGGCGCAGACAGGCCTGTACTTAAGTCCCACATCAAGCATCCTAGACATTATGGGGAGGAGGGCCGCTTCCGTCTTCCCGCTTCCCGTAGGCGCAATTATGAGGACATGCCTGCCGCTGAGTACCTTAGGTATCGCAACCGACTGGACAGGGGTCAGCTCCCGGATACCCACATCCTCCATAACCTTCTTCAGCCTGTCGTTAAGCATCTCTAGACCGAACCACTAAATCTTCTTCTTAGAAGGCTTAATACTCTTGATGAGTATGCTGATGTGAGAGCGCCTTGCGAAGGGAACGCGTAACATTATCGGCACTGCTCATGATGCTGAACGCTGCAATATACTACATATCCTACAGCCAGGGCCTCCCGTCCCCCATAATTGTTTGGGTTGCTGTGGCGGCATCGGGGTATGTAGCTGGTAGGGGGCGTGACCTACTCATAGGGCTTCTGGAGTATATTGCTTTACTGTTGATCTCCCTCAACACGGCCCCCTGGGCATCTGCGAACTACATAATTCAGAACGCTGCGGCAGTAACGGTTCTCTATGCCGGAGGATTCCTGTGGGGATCTGCCCTAGGGAGACAAGCCGAGAAAACCAAGCTACCACCCACCCAGCCCAAGGAATACATACCTGCCTTACTGGCTTCGACAGGTATCTTCCTGGTTTCATATTCTCTGCTCCGCGGCCTAACTGAAGCGTCTCCACTGATCCCGCCGGCCCATGCGTCAATGCTGGGACGAGCAACATATGTTGCCGGAGGCCTTCTTGCTGCATCGCTGGCTGTGTACGGAAGGGGTAACCAGCCCTACCTCAAAACAGTTATTATTGGGGGTTTGTCAGCGCTCCTCTCATTCATTATTCTCCCGCTCTCAGCATCCCTCATACCGCCGCAAACCAAAGCTGTCCTGATCGGCGAAGACTGCATAATAGTGGGTAAGGTTAGGAAGGTTTATGCAGGGCCCTCCAGAAAAAGCATCTACTGCTACAGACCTAGGTTGGGCATGAACAGCCATGTGATCCTCATAGGCTCCTCAGGGTCCGGTAAAACCCGGGCGGCTAAAGCGATCTCTAGGCAGGCTAAAGGATTCGGGATACCTGTCATAATTATTGATATACATGGGGAGTACGGAGACATAAACGGGTTTAGGAGAGTGGACGGGTCTGTTGAGAGGGTAAATCCCTTCGCCTTACTCGGCAAGGAACCGGGGGTTAGGGCCGAAGAGGTTTCTTCAGAGGTCACGCACGCCTACAGGCTTGGAGGGGTTCAGAGAGCCGCCCTAAACGCGATACTACTTAAGGCATATAGGGAACTGCCTGAAGTGAACCCATCAACACTCCTCGAACTAGTTAAGTCAGGGGATTACGGTGATATCCCCTACGGAAAGGAAGTTATTTCCTCACTCCTTCCCTACCTCTCAAGTATTGCGGGATCCAGCCTAGTTAGGTGGATGGATCCCGGCGAGTTAAGTGACGGGTCATTCCTCTTCGACCTATCACACGTCGAGAGCCCTCCCCTCCAGACACTCATCATGCGCACGGTACTTGACGCGGTTTTCTACGTAAGGAAGGCAGCTCCCAGAACAACGCTTGTGGTTATTGAGGAAGCGCAGAGGCTCACAGCCTCAGGCTCAGGTATAGACATAATGGGGAAGCTTTTCAGGGAGGGAAGGAAGCTCGGGATATCTGCCATAGCAATATATCAGGACCCTGGAGCCGTGAATCCCTCCCTCCTAAATAACGCGTCCCTAATCATGGTCTTCAAGGTTCTCGAGGAGTCTTCGCTGAACTACATATCGAGGGTGCTTGGAGGGCCTTCCGGTAAGGAAAAGGAGGTTAGGAGAAAACTCCCCACGCTGCGTGTGGGTGAGGCCTTCATTCTGGGGGAGGACGGCTTTCTAGCCCTTATCGAGACACAAAATTATTGAGGAAGAGAAATATAAACTTATTACTGGGTCATAACTACTCCTTAAAGAGGGGATTAAGTGACAGAGGAAGAGAGAGAAACACCCATACCTGAGGCCGAAGAGGAGGAAGAAGAGGAAAAAGCCGAGAAGATGGTGAAGCTTCTTGAGGAAGGTGAGGAACAGGTCCCTCCCGAGGAAGCCCCCGAAGACTACGCCGCTGAGGAGGACCTCGAAATAAAGTTCGTTCCGGGAGCCATAGATATTGACGCCATAGAATCCATGCTTGACATAAGCGATGTTTTATCCCAGGCCTTAAGGCGGGATGTGAGCCTTCAGAAACTCATTGCCGACATCAAGAAGCTTAGAAGGAGCTTCATATCTAAGAAGAGGTCTGAGATGAAGGCAAGCAAGAAAAAGACTGCTCAAAAGAAGGCTAAATCAAGCAAGTCAAGCAAGAAATCTAGGAAGAGTAAAGGGAAGACACGCGCCAAGAAGAAGAAATAATTACTCTTCGGCCCGCTCAAATTCCACTCCAGCCTTCTCTAAAGCCTCCACAACATCGTCCTCAGGAACCCTCTTATCGAAAACAATAACCACCTTCCTCTCCCCACCATTCCGAATGAGCCTCAGCTTATCCACCGACACCCTACCCATTATCAGGTCCCGCTCACTCTTCCTCGGAGCTATGAATTCCTTAAACCTCTTCCGCAGCATCTCTTGGAAGGCGTCGAAGTTCCTGAGAATCCTTAAGGAATCCTCCACATCCCCGGTTTCCCTACCAAGCTCCTTCATAGCCTCCAGAACCTTAACCGCCTCCTCAACACTGCCTTCGAGATAGATATATCCGAAGAAGGATTTGACAAGCCTGGCCATGCCCGCTCCCAGAAGTATAGTGAGGACGCTTTAATAAGGTAGTTCAACAAATCACTTAAACTTCCCTGCAAGTTAATTGTAGAGGGTGGTTGAATGTTCAATGTTAAGTACCCGGACGGCTCATTACTGAAGAAGATGCTTCAAGGATCGCTTAAGCCTTTGAGTGAGGCGCCGATTAAGGCGGATGAGAACTCCTTCCTCATTAGGGGGCTGAGCCCCGACAAAAACATTATGGTTGAGGTCTACATACCGAGCATGGCTTTCGAGACCTATGATGTTTCCGGCGAGACTAAAGTTGTTGCGGACAGGGACGAGTTCCTTAAGGCTGTGCGTAGGGGAACTAAGAGAGACACTGTCGTGCTGAGGTATGAGGACGGCTCTGAGACAATGATTCTGGGCCTCATAAACACCAAGACAGGAAGCGAAAGAACGTACCAGGTCAGGGTCATAGGGTTCGGCCAGGAACTTATTCAGTCGCTTGAGCTCGACCTGCCTGTGAAGATGCAGATGGAGCCCGAGGAATTCAGGAAGATAATAAGTGACGCAAAGCTTGTGGGTGAAGAGCTCGAGATCTCCTATAAGGAGGGTGAGGTAACGGTCTCCTCAAGGTCTGAGGGGAAGGAGTTTAGGGAGGTCCTGAAGCTTGATAAGCCTCTCCTAAGCCTGGAGTCTAAGGAATCTGCCGTGACAAGCATGTACGACATCGACCTCCTTAAGTCAGTAGCCCCCTCCCTAGACATAGGTGATGTGGTAACCGTTGAGTTCGGGGCAGGGCTCCCCATGAAGCTGCTTGTCACCAGTGATGACGGCTCGAAAATAACGGTGTGGGTGGCTCCCAGGGCGGCATAATTATTTGATCCGAAAAACGAACTTCATCTTCGAAGGTTCAGGAACTTTCTCTATCTTCCCATCCTTCAGCAGCTGTAGTAGGGCTTCCCTAATCTCGGCGGGTGTTGCTTCAGGGGCCTCCGCCTCGACCTCCTTAACCACTTCCTCGGTAGTGAGGCCTGAACTCCATTGAAGGGCCTTCAGAATGAATTCCTTAAGCTCCTCCATGAACCTCCCTGTCCACATCCTTAATTATGTCTTCAAGCACATCCATTGCCTTCATAGCGAGTTCTTCAGTAATCACTAGCGGCGGGGAGAACCTTACTGTTGAGAAGCCTGAGCCTATTACTGCGACACCTCTCTTGAACGCCTCGTTAAGCACCTTAGCAAGCTCCTTCTTCGCATACTCCTTTGTGCGCCTGTCCTTCACGAGCTCGACACCTATCATGAGTCCCTTACCACGCACATCACCGACGATTTCGAAGCTGTCTAGCCATTCCCTAGCCCTCCTCAATATTGCGTCTCCTACCCTCCTCGCGTTGCCTAGGAGGTCCTCATCCTTAATTATCCGTATCACTTCCCTACCCACGGCGAGAGATATTGGGTTACCTCCGAAGGTACTGGCGTGTGAGCCCGGCGGGAGCCTCATTATTTCCTCCCTGCCAGCGACTACACCTAGCGGGAGTCCTGAAGCGACAGCCTTAGCCATAGTTATTAGGTCGGGCTTAACTCCCCAATGCTCAATCGCAAACCACCGGCCTGTCCTCCCCATACCTGCCTGAACCTCATCATCAACCAGTAGGATGCCGTTAGCTTCCGTTAGCTTACGGAGCTTGGGGAAGAAGTCGTCTGGAGGCACTACGTAGCCTCCCTCACCCTGAATAGGTTCGGCGAAGATGGCAGCGACCTCCGAGGGATCAACAACCCTCTTAAAGATCCACTCCTCGAGGAAACCTATAACGGCGTCCCCGCACTCCTCAGGCTCCACATTGAAGGCACATCTGTAGGGGTAGGGGTACGGAACATGTATTATTGCAGGGAGCAGGGGCTGGAACCCTTTCCTATGGATAGGCTTGCTCGCAGTTATCGACATGGCTCCGGTTGTTCTCCCGTGGAAGGACCCTATGAAGGATATTATGTATGGCCTCCTCCCCTCATTAATTCCCTTAACTATCTTGAGGGCGGCCTCATTAGCTTCCGCACCGCTGTTACCGAAGAAGAACTTCTTGCCCCCATCTATAGGGACGACAGCGGCGAGCTCCTCAGAATACTCCACAACCTCCTCATAATAGAAGTCTGTGAGGGAGTAGTGGAGGAGCTTCCCGGCCTTCTCTCTAATAGTTTTCACCACTCTAGGATGTGAATGCCCCACATTCATTACGGCTATGCCTGCATTCATATCTATGTAGATATTGCCGTCAACGTCCTCGACAACCGCGCCTAAACCGGTCTTAGCGACTAGGGGGTACCACCTAACAAACGACTGCATCACTAAGGACTGATCCTTGCCCATTATTTCCTTGGCTTTAGGGCCCGGAGGCTCAACCACTATTTTAGGGACTTCATTAGGAGGGTATTTCTCATAATAGTACGTCAACCCTTAACACCATTTAATAATTTGTGCAGAAGAGTGAAAAACTTTTCCTAAAAGCTGAAAAATCATTGATCATGAACGGATCTGCGCATATCTGAAGGAACTTACTCATTAATACTCTGGAAGGAAGTTAAGTGTGTGGGAAGCGATGGGTGGCGGTACAGAGCTTGAGATAGTTGAGGAGTATGAAATTGAGGGCAGGAAGAGGTTCAGGATAAGGGTTAAGGGAACGAACATTGTTCTCAACGTGACTGCCTCATCACCTAATGAGGCTGCTGAGAAGGCTGCTGAGATTGCGAATAATTTAGGCCTAATCAGGAAAGCTGGTGGGGCCGCCGGGATTTGAACCCGGGACCACCAGCGCACCGGGACCTCGGGGTTGTCACCCCAGGCTGGCATCCTAGCCAAGCTAGACGACGGCCCCACGTGCTCCATAGGTAACACTATCGCTTTACTTTTAAGTGTTTAATTTGAGGGTGTATTTAGGGTTGATTCCGTGGTCAGGTTATTTGTGGCTGTGGAGATCGAGAACCCCCAGGTTCTTAACGAGGTCCTGAAGGTTAAGGCCGAGGTGGCTTCCTGCAGCAGGGGAAGGGGAATAAAGGTTGTTGAGGATGAGAACGTTCACCTAACTCTCCGTTTCCTAGGAGAGGTGCCGGAACAGCTTGTTCTGGACGTGGGGGGGTGTCTTAAGCCCGCCTCCAGCTTCACGAAGTTCAGCATGCGCATTGCGGGCCTAGGCGCGTTCCCATCTAACGCGAGGCCCAGGGTTATCTGGGTAGGGGTTGATGAAGGTGCCGAGGAGCTTAGGACTTTAAGGAATGCTCTGGAGCCCTGTCTGAGAAGGTTCGGTAAGCCTGACCGGAACAGGTTCGTTCCCCACATAACTATTGCGAGAGTTAAGGGAAGCTACGACAGGGCCTGCCTAGCGAACGTTTTCAGCAGCTACGGAGACCACGTATTTGGGACAAGCGAGGTATCCTCAATCAAGCTCAAGAAAAGCGTGTTAAGGCCTGAGGGCCCTATATATACGGATCTCGCAGTCATTACTCTTGAAGGCTGAGGGTTTTGATGATTCAGGAACTGCTGGATGAGGTGCTTAAGGAGATACGTCCCACTAAGGAGGAAATAGAGAAAGCGCTCAGTATTTATGAAGACATTAAGGAGGCCGTGCTTAAAGAGATAAATGTCCCCTATCCCTTCAAGATTGAGCTTGAGGGTTCTTTAGCTAAAGGAACTGCTTTAAGCGGGGAGCTTGACCTCGACATATTCCTACTCATTAAATACCCAGAGATGGGGAAGGAGTGGATAATTAAGCATGTCGTGAACCCCTTAGTCAAAGCACTCTCCAGCAGGTACAGAACCCAGTTAAGATATGCTTCACACCCGTATATACGGGTACTTTCCCCAGGCGTGGAGGCCGACATAGTTCCCGCGTACTGGGCCGACACCGTGGAAGAAATAAAGACAGCTGTGGATAGAACACCATTCCACACGAGATACATTAAGAAATCCCTAACAGAAAGCCAGAGGGATGAGGCCAGGCTTCTGAAGAAGTTCTTTAAGGGTGTCGGTATATACGGCGCCGAGATAAGAGTGCAGGGATTCTCAGGCTACCTAAGCGAGCTACTGATAGTGAAGTACGGGAACTTCCTCAACACCCTCAGAAATATAGGGAGGTGGAGGCTTAGGCAGGTCGTTACAGTAGGTTACGTGGATGAGGACCCGAAAACCCTTCGCCTTCTCTTCAGAGACCACCCACTAGTAATTCCCGACCCCGTAGACCCTAGGAGGAATGCCGCCGCTGCAGTATCGCGGAGGTCCCTAGCCGTAGCTATAGCGGCATCAACATTCTTCCTGAGATCCCCAACCCGAAAATTCTTCTTCCCCGAACCCGAGACCCTTACCCCCGAAGCTCTAGAGGAAACTCTTAGGAGGTCACGCAGAAGATTGCTCCTACTACTATACGGCATGAGGCCTGGAACCCCTCCAGACGTCTCGTGGGGGGAACTAAGGAAGGTCTCGAGAAAGTTCCTGAACATGCTTAAGGGACAGGGCTATGAAGTTATTGATTGGAGTGTGTGGAGTAATGATGAAGACCTTGCGGCCACAGCCATAGATATTGATGAGGAAAGCGTTGAGAGAGAATATGAAGTTAGGGACGGCCCGAAAATTATTGGGCAGCCTGTAGTAAGCTTCATCTCCAAGTACCTGAACAGGGAGAACACTCTGGGGCCGTGGATCAGCCAAGAAGGTATCCCTAAAGTTCTTCTAGCGAGAAGGAGGAGGAACCCGGTGGAGGCACTTAAGGACTTAGGGAAAAAGCTCTCCACCCCAGATCTTGAAGTTATTGAGGTAACCGATAATCTGGAGGAGTTCCTCAGCAGAGTAGGTGTTAAGGATAAGGGAAAAATTCTTCAGTGGCTGACTGAGGCAGTTGTTAAGACACCTTCCTGGCTTGGTGCTGTCAAAACCTCAGGCTCCGACAGGTAGGTCTTAAGCGGGGCCGTAATTCTTCCAAGAACCTTCACATCCTCCAGCCTCGGGGTCGATAAAGGCCTCCCGCAGTGAGGACATCTCCCCTCAAGCCTCATAGAGAGCTCTGAAGGTGAAGGAACCCCGAAGCAGTCCTGACCAACTCTTTCGAACGTGAATATTATTGAGCCGCAACCCTTACATCTGTAGATTACGGGCATAACAACAAGCACCACAATAAAAATACGCGTTTTAGATACATAACATGTGAGCCTTAAATACTGCCTCCGTATTACCGTATTACCATGGTGAGTAACCAATATTACGCAACATTATGGAAGAAAATTCATTAGATGTAATACCGAAGCTTTTTATAATAGTTAAAACTGTTTTAACTTCTCTTTGGAGAAAGCAATAAATTAATGCTTGAACCCTAGTTAGAGAGGTGCTGAGTATGTCTAGGGATGTTATGATATGCGTGACCGGGATGCCTGGGGCCGGTAAGACATTGATAGCTCGCAGAATTGCTGAGTCCTTCTCAGCGCCCTTAGTGAGTATGGGTGACGTTATGAGGGAGGAGGCTAGCAGGAGAGGGATAGGCCTTGACTTGGCGAGCATGATGAGGTTCGCTAAGAAGATACGTGAGGAGTACGGGGCTGCTGCGGTGTCTGAACTTGTTTACAGGAGGATTAAGTCCTTGAGCGGTGTGGTGGTTGTTGACGGGATTAGGAGCCTTGAAGAAATCAATTACTTTAGGGAGAGGAGGGATGTAGTCGTCGTTGCCGTACATGCTTCCCCTCGTGAGAGATTCAGGAGGCTTAAGGCTAGGGGGAGGAGGGATGACCCACGCACCTGGGAAGCCTTCATGGACAGGGATCTGAAGGAGCTTAGGATAGGGCTCGGTAACGTGATCGCTTTAGCCGACGTGATGATCGTTAATGAAGGTGCTGAAGTGGAGGAGCTTGTGGAGGAGGCGGCACGCAGGATAAGGGAGGTGATTAAAGATATTCAGGATGGAGATAAGGGCTGAGTTAAGGCCCACAGAGGATTTGGAAAGGATTCTGAAGGCCATAAGGAATGTGTTCGGTGTCGAGGAATATAGGGTTGTTGATGAGGAGCCCTACAAAATAGTTGTTGCTGAGTCCAGAGACATAAAGTCATTGCTCAAGCTCCACGAGCTTTTGAGGCAGAGCAGAATACTTGACACCGCCAGAAAGGTCATGACCTCCGGAAGGAGGGAAGGTGTTATCGTGTTCAAGATCCATAAGCAGGGGGCCTACGCAGGTAAGGTATCGTTCGTCACATTCGACACTGAATCGCCTCTAGGACCGATAGAGGTCCGGATCTACACAGATAAGCCGGATGAGGTTATTGACTGGCTAGCGCCCAAAACCTCTAAAGGTAAGCCTCTTTGGAACCGACCCATGCCCGAAGTATAGGCCTATTTCCTTACGTAGATCTTCATATATCTTGAAGCTACTACGGAGTTCCGGAAAACCGACTTAGCATCCTCGAGAAGAACCCCAACATCCTTATATCTGGGGGATCTGTGGTAAAGGATCAACATACCTGCGCCACAAGCGTCAGCAACTTGCGCAGCCTCCCTAGCCGTTGAATGAAGATATTCCTCCGCCAATTCCCTATCCCTTGAATGAAAGGCTGCGTCATGAATAAGCACATCCACCCCTTCACACAGCCTTACCTCCTCCGGAAAAGGCCTTGTGTCAGTAACGTAACATATGGATACAGGGCCGAGAGCTATTCTGAAGGCCAGCACAGTCACCGAATGAATCCCCTTTCCAACACGGAGAGTGAATGAACCCAGATCAAGCTCCCCTTCCTCAACCTCAGCAACTCTGAGAGGGAATGAGGGCGCGAAATGGAGGAACCTGAAACTTTCCCGAAGATAATTAGTGATTCCTGGAGGCCCGACCACAATCAACTCATCCTCTGACCCTGCAAGAGATCTGGACTGGAGGAGGGGGATAAGCCCTAAGACGTGATCGCCGTGGAGGTGGCTGATAAGCACATGTGTTAAGGAGGAAACACTTCTCCCTGCCTCATGTAGCCTGTGCTGCACACCTTCCCCAGCATCGATAAGTATATGTTTCCTCCCCCAAGAGACCAAGACGCTGGGTAGGTCGTCACTCCCTCCGTAAGGGCCTGAAGCCCCTAGAAAAGTGAGCACTACTGGATTCACTTCTTCCTCACCACGAAAATATCCCGTGTTAAAGCCCCGTGAACCCAGTTAATATATCTCTCAACCACCTCTAGGCCTGCACCCCTAACAAGATCCTCCACCTCTACATCAGCTTTCTGAGCGAACACTACATAACCTCCCGGCTTGATTACGGATGCAACCTCCTTAAGGAAGCACCCCACAAGATCCTTAATACCTCTCCCTTCCGACCTAGTCAACCTCCCGTAAGGCATGTCTGTCGCCACTGCATCCGCCCTCACAAAAGGCATTCTGCAAGCATCGGCAACAGAAACCATATCTACACATCCATAGTGACGCAGATTCTTGGAAGCGCCAGAAACGAATTCAGGGTTAAGGTCAGAACCCGCAGCCTTCATACCCATATCGCAGGCCTCGATAAGGAGACCTCCGACACCTGCGAACGGATCTATGAATACAGGGTTCCTGATGGGGCTGGCTCTACTTAAGTTAACGAACAGCCTGCACCATTCAGGAATCATCGTGCCCGGTCTGTAGACAGGTCTCCTCTGAGGATCCCTCTCCCTAAGCCTACTTAGATCCCTCTCAAACATCCTTAAACCCGCTATTACCAAGCCTTCAGTAATGATGATGTCGAGAAGAGGTGCATCCATACGCCTGCACAACTCCTTCCCCCTACCAACGACTTCCCCAACCACATCACTATACCTTAAGGCCTCACCATACCTCTTAACCCTCCTGAACGACACGTGTGAGAATCCGCCGAGTCTGCAGATATCCGAATCCTTCAGAACCTTAATCAATCCCTCAACACCTTCGTCAACATCGGAAACGCTGAGAACAACACCTCCATACTTGCTGAGGACAGCCCTTCCCTCCAGCACTCGGAAAAGCCCTTCGGAAGTATCCAGTAAGGCAACCTGGTCGAGGAGGTGTATGTAGCTCACTGGAAGCCCTTCCCCTTCAACCAGAGCCCTTAACTCGCCGAAGGGGAGGGTCCTGTGTAGGCCTGAAAGAAAAACATAGGTAAGCATTACCTAACCTACCCTAACAGTTACTGAGATGCTTAGAAAGCTCATTAGATATATCTAGGTATGTAACTCCTTCAACCCTTCTTGAGAGTGTATCCAGCACAGCCACCTCGTCAGCCCCTCCACTAATCAGCCTCTCCACAGCATTCCCGACGAAGACCCCATGGCTTGCCAGAGCGTACACCCTTCTCGCTCCTGAGCGTTTCAGGAATGAAACAATGCTTGCCATAGTGCCTCCAGTACTTATTATATCATCAATAACTACTGCCGTCCTCCCATCAATGTGGAAACCTTCAGGGAGTTCATGCCTTATTTCCCCAGTGACCCTATCCCTGAACTTCCTAATGATTACACACTCACCACCTATCTCCTTAGCCAGGGCTTCCGCCCTATGTGAAGCGCCTAAGTCAGGCGCGACAATCAGCGGGTTGTCCACCCCTCGGGACCTGAGGAATGAAGCGAATGTCTCAACCATAAGTATGTTTCTTGAAGGACCTCCGAAACCGTTAAGGATTTCCGGCTTATGCACATCGACAACGTAGAGCTCCCCTATCCCAGCATACTTAAGCATGTCGATAACTATTCGAGCGCTGACGACCTCACCAGGCAGGAACTCTTTGTCCTGGCGCGCGTAAGCTAAGTAGGTCACAACCCCCCTTACCTTGGAGGCCCCTCTCTCGACGAGTGTCTTTGAAGCGAACACCAACTCAACAAGCCTCCTATTCTGTTCCGGGTACATTGTTGAGAGAAGCGTAACTTCCTCCCCCTCGAAATCACCTTCAAGCCTGAGATAGCTTTCCCCGTCAGGAAAAACCTTGGTGTAAGGGATAACGTGTTCGCATCTAAGCAGGTTGCTGATCCTCGACCCCAGCTCCTCAGTCCCTGGAAGAGAAACTATCAAATCCCTTCCCCCATTAATCATTACCGTCCCCTTAATCATGCTTTACCCATAGCTAATTAATTCAGTAAACCATCTTATGATAGGTGCGGAAGATGCCGATAGATTTAAGTAAGCCTTGGGTCCGTCCAGCTAAGCACTGGAGAAGAGTTAAGGGTAAGAAGGTGGTGTGCACACTCTGCTATAAGAGATGCCCAATAGCGAACGGAGGTTATGGGGCGTGCGGGGTTAGATACAATCATGAAGGAACACTCTACACTTTAGTGTACGGACTGCTCACAGCAGCTAATGTTGACCCCATAGAGAAGAAGCCTCTCATGCACTTCATGCCGGGGTCAAGCGTTATGTCAATATCTACTGCGGGATGCAACTTCATGTGTAAGTTCTGCCAGAACTGGACCATTAGCCAGTCTAGGAGAAGCGATGTCTACGGAGAGTTCTTCACCCCTGAGCAGGTTGTTGAGATGGCTAAGAAGTATGGGGCTGACGGAATTAGCTACACCTATAACGAACCAACCATATTCTACGAGTTCATGCTTGACACGGCAAAGCTCGCTAAGAGGGAAGGGCTCTTCAACACCATGGTAACCAACGGATACATGACTATTGAGGCCTTAGATGAGCTTGCGCCTTATATGGATGCGGTGACCGTTGATTTCAAGGGTGCAGGGAATAAGGAGTTCTACCGCAGGTTCATGGGTGTGCATGACCCCGAACCTATCTATGGAACATTAATAGAGATGAAGAGGAAGGGAATATTTATCGAGGTAACTAATCTGGTGGTGCCTAGGTACGGTGACTCACCTGAGGATCTTAAAAGGCTTGCGAGATGGGTTGTTGAGAACCTCGGCCCTGAAACACCTTTCCACCTCCTCAGGTTCTATCCCCACTTCATGATGCAGGATCTTCCCCCGACCCCTATATCCACGCTGGAGGGGCTGGCAGATATAGCTAAGTCTGAAGGCCTCCACTACATATATCTGGGTAACATACCGGGACATAAGTACGAAAGCACGTACTGCCCGAAATGCGGGAGACTCGTTATCAGGCGGTACGGCTTCGACATTTCTGAGTGGAAGCTTACGGAGGACAATAGGTGTCCCTACTGTGGATATAGGCTGAACATCGTTGGGAAATATAAAGGCAGGAAAGTTCTTCACTGGTGGTGATGATTCTGTACTATGTACTTATCGGCGGCCCTGCTGGGTCAGGGAAATCCACATTCACATCAGCCCTCGCCTCATGGATGCATGACAACGGCCTTGACGTGGCGAAAGTTAATTTCGATCCCGCAGCCGAGGTCCTTCCCTACACACCAGATGTTGATGTGAGGAGATACATTAATGCGAGGGACTTAATGATTGAGAAAGGCCTGGGGCCTAACGGAGCCTTAGTCGCAAGCGTTGACTACCTAATTAATTACGTGATGGATATAAGGGAAGAGATTGATGAGACAAGAGCTAACTACGCCTTAATAGATCTGCCCGGCCAGCTTGAGATAGTTGCTTTCCGAAGGCTGGGGCCCCTCCTACTGAAGGAGCTTGTGAAGGGTAGTAAGGCTACAATGGCCTTCCTCCTCGACGTCAGGCTTGTCACGGATCCTCCATCAGCATTCTCTTCAGCCCTCCTAACGCTGTCTACGCTGTACAGAGTGGCGATACCTATGAGCGTAGTGATCAATAAGATAGACCTTATTACGGAGATGTACGGGCCTGAAGTCCCAGATCTTAAGGAGAAGATATATATGCTTCGCCTCCTTGATGAGGACTACAGCTGTGTTGAGGCAGGTAACTCAATGCTTTTTATAGATACTGAAATAAGTCGGCTTCTCTGCAACGTGTTTAAGGAGGCTTTAAGCGGGGAGGTAATCCCTGCCTCAGCGAAGGAGCTTGTAGGGCTTGACATGGTTTACGGCTCGCTTCAAAGATCTCTTGCGGGAGGAGAGGACTTCCTCACTGAGGAGGCTAGTGAGCACTGAAGCCTATCAACTTTTTAAATTAGGGGATGAGTGTTTAAGGGGTTAAGTATGAACGAGGTCGAGAAGGTTAGGGAATTGATAGAAAAAGCGAGGAGTGAGGGCCGGAAGAAGCTTCTGGAGCATGAGGCCTACGAGGCTCTTAGGGCTTACGGTCTGCCTGTGCCTAAGGCAGACCTGGCTAAGTCAGCGGAGAAGGCTGTAGAGATAGCTGAAAAAATTGGTTATCCACTAGTCCTGAAGATAGTTAGTCCCGACATAGTCCATAAATCGGATGTTGGTGGGGTTAAGGTAGGTGTGAAGAACGCTGAGGAGGTTAAGGAGGCCTTCAACAGCATTATGAGTAACGTGAAGGATAAGGCTCCAGACGCGAAGATCGCTGGCGTCCTCATACAGGAGATGGTTCCTGAAGGCCTCGAAGTTATAGTTGGGGCCACTAGGGACCCCACCTTCGGCCCAGTGCTTCTGTTCGGCCTGGGCGGTATATTCGTGGAGGTTCTTAAGGACGTTAGCTTCAGGATAGCTCCAGTAACTAAGTTCGATGCGGAATCAATGCTCGGCGAGATAAAGGCCGCTAAGATTCTGGAGGGGTATAGAGGAACGCCTCCGAGGGATAAGGATGCCTTAGTCGACATAATAATGAAGCTGTCGAAGTTCATGGAGGAGCAGGAGCTAGTCACCGACGTCGACCTCAACCCTATCATGGCATTCGAAAAGGGTAAGGGGGCAGCCATAGCCGATGCTAGAGTACTGATTAAGTTGTAGGGAGTTCCGGTTTGAGCAGTAAGGAAGAAGTAATTATTAAGGAGATAGACACCCTCAGAGAGCAGATAAAGTCCCTTAAGGAGGAGAGGGCGCAGGCGGCTGACGAGATAAGGGCGTTGAAGGCTGAGAGAAGGGAACTTATAGACAGAATTAAGGAGCTTAAGGAAGAGCTCAGGAAGCTGAGGGAGGAGCTGAGTAAGCTTAAGGAGGAGAGGGCAGCACTCATTGAGGAAAGGAAGGAAGTTGTGAAGAGAATTAGGGAAATTAAGAAGAAGCTCTTCTCGAAGCGTGAACTAATGAATAATGCAGGCAAAATCAACGGTATTCCGGCCGGGAAGATTAGGGCAAAAATCGATAGGTTGGAGTGGAGGATAATCACGGAGTCCCTCCCCCTAGAGGAGGAGAACAGGATAATTAAGGAGATTGCCAGGCTTGAGTCGCTTCTGGAAAAATTGCTTGAGGTGAAGAAGCTTAAGAACGAGTATAATGAGTTGAGGGCCGAGCTTAAGGGACAGATAATAGTTCTGAATGACTTAAGCAGGAAGATAGGGAGCTTAAGCGAGAAAATCAACGGTGTCAGGGAGAGGATAGGCAATCTGAAGCAGTCAGTATCGGAGATACAGGCAGAGATTGATGAAAGGAATAAGTGGATTCAGGAGAGGGCCAACACATTAACTGAGGTTTCAGGAAAGATAGGTGAACTCATCGAGAAGTATAGGGAGCTGCAGAAGAGGCTGAGAGAGATTAGGCTTGGGAGGAAGAAAGCTATTGAGGAAGCAATACTTAACCGGAAGAAACAGAAGGTTGAGGAGAAGCTGAGGAAGGGTCAGAGGCTGACCTTCGAGGATCTTCAACTCCTCTACGCCTCGGACGAGGGAGAGGAGGAGTAGAATCAGTGTGTAAGGCTTCAACGTTTTTAGCATGCAATCCTCATTATTAACTAGAGAGGATAAAATGTCTTCCTCGGCCGAGAGGACACTAGTGCTTGCAGTGGATTATGATAATGACCTCAAGAAGGCCGGATTATCAACCCCTATAATAGGTTATGATAGCTGTATGGAGGCAGCGCAGAAGTATGCGTTAATGTTCCCCTCCGATGCTGACTCAAATACTTTATTCACAGCCCTAAAGATTTACCGCGAGCTTAAAGAGGACGGGATAGATGCTGAAATATCGTTCGTGGCCGGAGACGAGAAGGGAGGGTCTAAGGCCGGTCTGGCGCTTAAGAGACAGGTTGAGACAGTGATTAACTACACAGGCTCCACATCCGCGATACTTGTTGTGGATAGTGCTGAGGATGAAGCAGTTACGCCGGTGATAGCCTCATTAATCAAGATAGTGGGTGTGGAGAAGGTTGTTGTGGAGCAGATGAGGGGGGTTGAGGAAACCTACGTCCTCTTCGGGAGGTATTTGAGGAAGGCCCTGGAGGAACCCAGATTCGCGAGGTTCTTTCTCGGCCTGCCCGGAGCCCTCATAATTACTTACGTTGCCTTATCAATAAGTCCCTACAGCGGGTACGCATGGTCCATAACTCTAGCCCTGCTAGGACTTGCCTTAGTGCTGAAAGGCTTCGGAATAACCGACACTATAGCGACCTGGTGGCGCACATCCCCAATCACGAAGGTTTCCTTGACTCTCAGCATTCTCGCCACAGTCCTCACCCTCACAATGCTGTACTCCTCCTTCTACAGCAGGGGGTTCTCCCTAGACGTGATATCTGTAGCGACCTACATAAGAGACGTAATGCCGTATGCCTTAGTAGCGATAATACCTATAATTGCGGGGAAGATGGCGTACAGATTCCTGAAGAAGTCGTTTAAGGTGTGGCGCGAATTCATAGCTTTCGCAGTGCTTGGTGTGGCCTACCAGTTCTCGATGAATATGAGTAAAATAATACTTGCTGCAGACACGGACGACTTGGGGGAAATACTTAGACTCTTCAATGAGAACTACCTGCTCCAGACACTCGCGCTCTACATAGCTATATTAATGACTCTGTCGGTAGTGTTCTACGCTATTGAGAAGGAGGTTATTTAACCTACTTACCGAACCTTCTCTCCCGCTTCTGGAAGGACCTTATAGCCCTCCATAAGTCAATCTTTCTGAACTCAGGCCAGTAAGCCTCACAGAAGTATAGCTCGCTGTACGCTATCTGCCACAGAAGGAAATTACTTATCCTCAGCTCGCCTGAAGTCCTGATGACGAGGTCAGGCTCCTCTATCCCGTCTTCCCTTAGATGGGATGTGAACAGATACTTATTGAAGAACTCCTCATCCACATCCTCAGGAACCATACCGTTCTCCTTAGCGTCCTTAACAAGCCTCCTCACGGCCTCAACAATCTCCTGCCGGCCGCCGTAGCATAGAGCCACATTGAGGTAGTGCTTATCATACTTCGCGCTGAGTTTCTCAATTTCCTTAATCCTTTCCCTCAGTTCCGGGGTTATGAGGTCAAGCCTCCCCATGAACTTCACTTTAAGCTCACGTTTCTCAATCTCGTTATCTTCAATCATTTCCTGGATCGCTCTAGCGAGCAGACCCATTAAGTGGTTCCTCTCCTCCTCCGATCTCTTAGTACAGTTCTCGTAGGACATCGCATATATCGTGACTGCCTTAACGTTAAGCTCCCACAGCCACTTCAACACCTCTTTAAGCTTGAGGTAACCTACCTCATGCCCGTACTTATAGTCCTTGCCTGCGTACTGGGCCCACCGCCTATTGCCGTCAGGGATTATGGCCACATGCTTCGGGAAGGGTCCGTCAGATATTTGAGACCATAACCAAGCCTCATAGACCTTATAAGCCGGCTTAGAAATGGCGTTAACGATCCACTGGAAACTCTTCAGCAGCCCCGCAACACTCCTCGTGGTTCTCCCTGGCATGTTTCCCCTTCACTACCTCTTTATTTATTAAAGCTTTTAAGGGAAACTAACCACACCATGTAGGGCTGAAAGGAATGGGTATATATCAAGGGAAGGATATGAAGAAGATCAGCGGCGGGAGGAGGAGACCCCACAGAAAGAACAGGAAGTATGAGTTAGGAAGGTTCCCCACACTCACCACAGTGAGCGAGAAGGAGAGGAGGGAAGTCTTAAGGACTAGAGGAGGGAACATAAAGGTCAGGCTGTGGAGGGCGAAGCACGCCAACATAATAGACCCTGAAACAAACACAGCGAAGAAGGTTGCGATCATAAGGATTGTCGAGACTCAGGCCAACAGAGAGTATGCAAGGAGAAACATAATCACTAAGGGAGCAATAATAGAGACAGAGCTAGGCCTAGCTAAGGTCACTTCACGCCCCGGCCAGGACGGCGTAGTTAATGCAGTACTTATCGAGAAGAAGGCTGAGGAGTAACACAATCAATTAATTACCTGAATCTGTCTACTTATACTAGGGTTTCTCGTGGGTAAGGCTAAGGAATTCATTATCTGGCCTGAATACTTTATGAAGCCACTCTCCAGAAAGGAAGGCCGGAGAATACCTAAGGACCAGGGACTTCACAGGCCAGAGCCACAGCAATTCCTAAAAATATGTAGAGAGCTTGGCTATGAATGCGAGATCGAGGAAGGTAAATACTATCCTAGGGCATCGCTTAAGGCACTTGGTTACAGAATTATTGTACGAGTTAATGAGGAAGGTATTACTAAATCGATCCTTATTAAAAATTTCGCCGAGAAATTGGGAATCGCTTACGAATAATTCAATTAGTTAGTAATACAGCAATAATAATTCGATAATATTACTTAATGCAGCCCCTTGAATGATTATGGTTCTGAACCATCTTAAGGGATATACCCCTTAAATAGTTTTCTGCAGGAGTTTCCTTAGTGGTGTTGATTTGATAAGGCTGGGTTATTTCATCCACTGGACACCATCCAAGAAAATGCTCGTTAAGATGACTATGAAGAAACTGCCTAAGTTAGGTGTAAGGGTGATTAATTCAAGCGGCCGTGTAGTCGGAAAGATTGTCGACGTTATAGGCCCCGTTAAATCACCTTACGCAGTCGTTAAGCCTGTGAGGAGGGATATAGATCTGAAAACCTATGAGGACCTCTACATAAAGCCATACTTCAGGAGGGAGAGAAAATGAGCGAGGTGAAGTGCCCTCCCCACGCAATAGTGTTTGATGAGGACAGGGGTGAGTACATCTGTACAGAGACTGGGGAGGTTCTGGAGGATCACATATATATCTATGGGCCTGAATGGAGGTTCCATGGCTACGGCGATTTCGATGCAAGAATTAGGGCGGGTACACCCATAACCAATAAGGTTCATGATCAAGGATTCCACACAGAGATAGATACCAGGACAAGAAAAGGCAGAATACTGGAGAGGAGGCAAAAGGCGATCCGTGTCAAGTCAGCTCGGGAGAAGAGGCTTGCGAGAGCATTGAGGCTTATGAATGAAACTATTGGGAGGCTTGACCTGCCTAATGCAGAGCTCTTGAAGAATGAAGCCGGATTAATAATAAGGAAGCTTCACTCAAGGAAAGTCATCATGAATAAGAACTATAGGGCGATAGTGGCTGCTGCCATACTTATCGCGGCCAACAACCTAGACACACCGATAGATAAGTCCGTGGTTCTGAACAGCTGTGAAGTGACCACTACGGATATTTGGAAGGCCCAGATGAAGATAAGGACAGGGTTCGGGGAACTCATCAAGGTTAAGCCGCTGGACCCCCTGAAATTCATTGATAAGATGGCTTACGAGCTGGGAGTTTCTCCCGAGGTGAAGTCCTTAGCAATAAAGATAGTGTCTAAGGCGAAGAAGGACGGTCTCACATCCGGTAGAGGGCCTAGAGGAGTTGCTGCTGCAGCCCTCTACATAGCTGCTCTACTGCTAGACGAAAGAAAGACGCAGAAGGAGGTATCTGACCGCGTTAAGGTTTCTGAAGTGACGATAAGGAACAGGTATAGGGACCTGATAGATAACTTAGTGATTTACGTGGATGTGTAGGATTCCTTATTACTTCCCTCACCTCTAACCTTTTGGGCCCATGCATATGGATAGGGAGGAATACATACTTATTGAGGAGGGTCTGGTCAGGCTTAAGGTGCCGGACTTCTCTAGATACCTCAGGCCGGACGGGGTTTATGAGCCGTCATGGGCCCCGGTCTTCTACAACCCTGCACAGACACTTAACAGAGACCTATCCATTCTCGCAGCCAGTGCGTGCTTAGGCGACGAAGATATGCGTGTCCTAGACCCCTTCTCAGGGACAGGGGTTAGGGCACTGAGGTATCTTAAGGAAGTTCCGAGGGTTCAGGAGGCGTACGCCAACGACATTAATGAGGAGGCGTACCGCCTCATAAAAATTAATGCGTCCATGAATTCTTTGCAGGACAAGGTTAAGGTCTTCAGAACTGAGGCCAATTCTCTGATGTTCCTCATGAAGTATATGGGGCTGACATTCCATATAGTGGATATAGATCCTTACGGGAGCCCCGCCCCCTACGTTGATGCGGGTGTGTGGAGCGTTAGGAATGGAGGGCTCCTCGCCGTGACGGCCACCGATACCGCACCGCTGAGCGGGACTAAATGGGTTGCGGGGTCGAGGAAGTATGATGTGTACCTTGCGAAGACTGATGTTCCTCACTACGTAGGCATAAATCTCTTAATTGGATTCATTGCTAGGAGGGCTGCCGCCAGGGACAGATATGTCGAACCCCTAATGTCTTTCACCTCAAAACATTACTACCGGGTGATTCTGAGGGTGCGTAGAGGAGCAGCTCAAGCAAGCAGGATGAGGGAAGAGAACCTCAGATATATGGCTTACTGTCGGAGATGCGGCTTCAGGGAATTAGCTGAGCTTACAGAGATTCGTGGGGAATGCCCTATCTGCGGAGGGAGTCTTCAGGTGATAGGCCCCCTATGGAGCGGACCGTCCTCATCTAAGGAATGTATCGATAGATCCCTCCAGCTTCTTAAGGGTAAGCTAAGCTACCTTCCAACACGTGATGAAGCTGAATCCCTTCTCCAGAAGCTGTCACAGGAAGCCAACTACTCACAAACCTACAGGGTCTCGACAGCGGCTAGGTACCTGAGAATAAACATGCCTAAAGCGGAGAAGATTGCGGAATGTCTCAGGAGTAAGGGTCTGGGTGGTGTGAGGAGCCATTTATGCAGTGACTGCATATCAACTGATGCTGACTGGAGAAACTTCCTTGAGTGTGTGGAAGGTTAAGCCTCCTCAAGGAATCTAGAAAGAAGAATACATTTGAAGGGGTTGTAGTAACCTCCCGAACCGCATCTGTAAAGCTCCTTACAGGAGAAGCATGGGATCTCCATCACCGGGTTGAGCTTCACAACAACCTTAACCTTCGTAAGTTTTGTCGGGCTGTAGATTAGTTTATAGGTCCTTCTACCCTTAAACACTACTGGCTCACGCTTAATCAGTCCTTTCCTAACCAGCGCTAGAACTGCCTTAGTGCCTTCCCTATTATCAATGCCTAACATGCTCCAGAGAAGGCTCTGGACAACACCGCCCTCCTTCTTCGTCTTTTCCTTAACGATCTCTAGGATTCTCTTCTCCGTCGTCACCTCCATTCTAGCGACACCCTACCTAGATTATCATACCGCTTGAAAGCTAATATAACTTCATAAGAGGGTTTTAAGCCTTGAACATATTTCGTCTGGAAGAAAGTTCCTGTTGGCCTCATCCACTCTATAAATAACTCGGTTGCCTTTAACATGCCTCGAGACATAATCAACCGACCTCACATGAACCACTGCAACAACAGGTTTTCTAGAACGCAGCGCCTTAAACATGGCTTGCTTAAGGGCGGGAACCTTAAGCTCCATCGGACCTATTTCATCCATAATCACTAGGTCTGCCCTTCTGAGAGCGTTCTCTATCGCCGCAACACCGACCGATTCAGCATCACTAACGCTCACACAGTACTTCCCCACGCGCGGGCCCGTGAAATCTGCTGAACATACACGTGATAGTATACCTCTTCTACCGTCCATAATATCGATGATATCGAAACCTATTCTCCTCCCTCCTGCCCTGACCTCCGGACAGATAATTCCTCCCACAACAAGGCCCTGTGCTCTCACTCTATCGGCGACGCTCATAACTACCGTGGTCTTACCTATTCCTGGACGTCCCGTGACAAGAACCTTAATCATTCGGGATGCGTTCCTCCCTTAACCTTCTGAAGAATTATTTTATTGAGATCTATCTTTGTAGACAGCTCATCTTCAAGAAACTTCTTCCTTTCAGGAGTCACCAGAACCTTCACCTCACCATCCACAAGCTCGCTGAGCTTAACACACTCCTCAACCTTCTTAGCGGTTTTAGGGAGGTAGAACCTGTCCTTAGATGATGCATCAATAACCGTAACTATCTCCTCACCCCTAACTATGTAGTCGGGTGCAGACTTCTTTATCAGGTACACGTCCCCAGAGGACTCTAGGACCTCAAGCACTTTACCTGAATCAACGCTCCTAACAGACTTGCTTGCCTTCCTCAGGAACTCGTTCTTAAGGACGTTTAGAGTTATTGACTTAACGGTTTCAGACCCTAAAACATCGACAAGCTTCTCAGCAGTCTCGACCGAAACTATACCTCCCTCCCTCTCATACATATAGATAGTTTTTCGGGTGAGGTTTGTTAGGTATGCCACATCCCCTAAGCTCATGTTCCTCTTAGCCCTGCTCTCACGTATGGCTTCCTTATCCGCCACGAAATAGATGCTGCCCTTCCTGTAAAACGCTATTATCTCGTTAGGCCTTAGATACATGTTCTCTAGAGTCCTCTCATTCATTAGGAACACTCCTTCCTTCTCATACACAATATTGTCGTAGAGGGAAGGATCATCTGAAACAACTACCGGTACCGAGTCAAGCGCTAGGGAAGCCCTTGAAAGATCGCCGGCCTCATCCCTGCTCACCTTATGCCCAACCTTAATCCTGATAACCGCGTCGCTACCTGACCCCCCAATAGTAACTAGATCTATGGACCTCTCCCTATAACTTGTCGGGAATTGAAGGAGTGCGTACTTCTTACCTATTCTCTCAAGAGTACTGACTATCCTCTTAAATATCCTCCTAGCCTCCTCCCTAGCGCTACCTCTACTGTACACAGACATGACTCTCTATACTATATTAATGATAATGAGCTAAAAAGAAATGCTGAGTTCACTTCTTCCTGTACTGGGCGAAAACCATCGCATGGTCCTTGTCGTAGGGGTCTAGGTGAACAACGTCCAGTATTTCGAAGCCCCCGCTCTTCAAAGTCTCTATCTCCCTCCTATAGATCTCGTCAGGCTCCTTAGTGACGTCAATACTTCTCGCCTTTATCGCTAGGTAAAGGTAACCTCCATCGATAAGGAAGTGCTTAGCGTTAACGTTAACTATGGATGCCTGCTCAGGCTGCGCAACATCAGCGTAGAGGACATCGGCGTAGTCAACTACATGCGCATATCTTGAAGGAAACCTTGCATCACCGAGGATCGGAACAATGTTTCTCCTGTCCTCCGCGACCGAGATAAGCTCCCTAACAACCCTCGGAGCGAACTCCACCCCGTAGACCACACCCTTCCAGCCGACAAGATCGGATATGTGGCTGGGGGTAGTGCCGGAGCCTGCACCAAGGTAGAGGACCTTACTCCCCTCCTTCACTGCCAGATCCTTAATCCCTTTAAGGAGGGCTGCCGAGAGCTTACTTCTGTAGGAGTTCCACTCCCTGTACTCCTCCTCGCCGACCCTGAATAACCACTCACCGTAAACCTTCCTCCCGGGAGTCAGGTTCCTCGTTGCGAGCCTTGTGCTCCCGTCCTCAAGCTCGACCACGTAAACGCCCCTGTACTTAGGGTGTTCCTCAATCTTCACAACTTCGGCCATCTTTTCACACCACCCTTAATTCTGTACTGGAGGCATTATTTCTTCCTCTTATCCTTAAACCTTCTGCGGCCCTTCTTACCCTTCCTCGGAGGCTTCCTCCTAGCTTCCTCCCTCTGAGGCCTCTGCGGAGGCTTAGCGTACAGCCTCTTAACCTCGTCAATCCTCTCCAGAAGTTCCTTCTTCAACCTATCAGCTATGTACCTACCTGTGAAGAAGTCTGCCTTAGCAGCTATAGCCAGCTTAGTTGCAAGAGCCCTAGCGATCTTGCCTCTCTGCCACTTAGGCGACGTATGGATCTCCGGATACTGGAAGATTATTCCATGCTTCGGCGGCCTCCCACCAGTTCTTAAGGCACGGAAGAGCGCCTTCTCAGCACCCAGCACCTGGATAGTGCTTGCAGGGGCCTTAGCAAGGTTCTCTAGGCTTCCAGCCAGCGACAGAAGCCTTGCGCCCAGCAGCGGGCCCACAAGCTCGGTGATGTTGGGGGCGACCTCCCTCATGACCTTACTTATGTAGTCCGTTAGAGACTCCCTCAGCCTATACATCTTAAGCATTATATCTGCCAGCGTCTGTATCTGCGCTATGTCGAAATCTGAGAGCTCAGCACCCATGCTCTTCTTCCCAGCCTTCTCAATCCTCTCAGCTTTAGTTTCACCGAAGCCCAGCTTCATTAAAGCATCCTTCGTTATCCTCTCCCTGCTCCCTAACTCAGCAACAACCCTTGCGTAATTCAGGTGGTCAGCAACCAAATCATCGAGCTCAGGGAAATGTATGCTGTACCACTCCCTCAGCCTCGCCGCGAACAGGTTAATTGTCTTATCTATGTCGTCTATCGCTCTAATAGCTTGAATAGCTAGGAGATCCCTCTTCTCAGCCACTTTCCTCAGCTTCATCCGCGTCATCTGGAGAGTTAAGTTATTAAGGAACGTGGTCCATTCATCCACAGTTTTAATGAATCCTGCCTCAACAGCGAGCTCAGGAAGCTTAGCCCTTAAACCCAGAACTCCCCCATACCCTGCAGATATTTCGAAGTCGAAACCCTTGTTTCTGAGGAATTTAGCATGCTGCTCGTCCTCAACTATGAACACTACGTCGCCGCCGTAGGAGGATGCGGCCTCCTCCGCCGCAGCACCGAACTCCTGGGAAGGCTTACCTTCCTCAAGCTGGAGAGCCCTCTGAACGAGGTCGTTAATATCTTTCCCGGTGAATTTCTTCAGCAGCACATTCCCTTCTTCATCGCCTGCGAAAGCTCCGATAACCGTATCAATTAATACGAGCTTCAATACTACACCCAAAACAAAAAGGGCGTGAAACATATATAAGTAGTTCAGTTCCATTCCTCCGAATAGCTTTTTATTCCCCTAACACATGATTGCAGGGAGTAAAGATGCCTACGCACGGATCCATGACTAAGGCTGGGAAGGTGAGGAATCAGACGCCGAAGATTGAGAAGAGGCCAAAGAGGAACCTCCCTCCAAGAATAAGGAATAGGAGGGAGTACTGGATAAGGAAGAGGAAGGAGGCAGGACTACCTGTCCCGACCGTGGTCCCACCGTCCTCAGTCCCCAGGAAGTCAAGTTAGTGAGCTAAAGCAACCACATACCTTCTTAATTCTTGATTAATTATCTTCACGGGAGTTAAGTAGTGGCTGGTTTCAAGCCAGGGGATAGAGTTAGGGTTAGGTTAAGGGAGAACGTTCTGGAAGGCATAGTGATGCCTAAGACAGAGTTCAGCTCTCCCTCAACCCTCATCATCAAGTTACCTAACGGCTACAACGTCGGCATAGATCTGGAGAAGGCTGAGGTAGAGCTTGTTGAGAGAGGCGCTGTCGCTGTAGGGGAGTCACCGTCCCTAGCAAAAAGTAAGGTCTCTGGGGAAGGAGACTTAAGGCTTTCATTCCTCAGCACTGGAGGCACAATAGTGAGTAAGGTCGAGTACGAGACAGGTGCCGTCAAGCCAGCCATCACGGCCGAGGAACTCATCGGTATGGTTCCGGACTTCCGGGATGAGGCCTCCGAGATTGAGGTTGTTGAGCTATACAGACTTCTCAGCGAGGACCTAACACCTAAACACTGGGAGAGAATAGGTGAGGAAGTAGCTAAAAGGGTGGAAGAAGGATACGACGCCGTCATAATTGCCCACGGCACCGACACAATGGGCTACACCGCCTCAGCTCTGGCGTTCACCCTCAGAAACCTCCCGATCCCTGTAATGATTGTGGGTGCTCAGCGGAGCAGCGACCGCCCAAGCACGGACTCCGTCATCAACCTTAAGGCAACGACCTCCATAGCCAGACACGCCCCCTTCGGAGAAGTCTGCGTGGTGATGCATGGAGACACCTCAGACACCTACGTCCTTGCCCATAGAGGTGTGAAGGTAAGGAAAATGCATACGAGTAGGAGGGACGCCTTCCAATCAATAAATGATGTCCCCCTAGCCAAAGTTACTTTCCCAGATAAGGAATTCCACCTAATAAATAGGAGGTACCTCCCGAGGAGAAGAAGGGAAGAGTTCAGGAAGGTGGGAAGGTTCAGCGATAAGGTATTCCTACTAAAGTTCTTTCCAAGCATGGAGTGCGGCATCATCGATTACCTCGTAGATAAGGGGTTTAAAGGAATAGTTATTGAGGGAACAGGCCTTGGACACATAAGAGGCTCATGTGTAGAGTCAGTGAAGAGAGCTACTGAGGAGGATGTGGTGGTAGCGGTAACTTCCCAAACCCTTTTCGGCCGAGTTAACATGAATGTCTACACGAACGGGCGTAAACTCATTGAGGCCGGTGCGATACCGTCATCGGATATGCTTCCGGAGACGGCCTTCGTGAAGCTTTCCTGGCTCATAGGAACCTACCCCGACAAGGATCCTTCAGAGATCGCCTCCCTATACACAACTAACATGGTGAATGAGATGAATCCCTCCCTAGACATGAACCACTATCCGGGGTGGTACCATGGGTGAGGAACTGGACTACGAAGAGTTGGGGCTAAAGGTAGGGCTTGAGATTCATCAGCAGCTTAACTCTAAGCATAAGCTCTTCTGCTCCTGCCCAACACGGCTTGCAGACGATTCCACACCGAGGCGCGAGTTCAGCAGATATCTAAGAGTTGTGAAGAGCGAGGTGGGGGAGATTGATCCTGCGGCCCTCTACGAGATGAGGAAAGGGAGGAAAATTATTTATGAGGCTCCGGAAGGCCACGCATGCTTAGTTGAGATGGATGAGGAACCTCCCCACGAACTTAACAGGGAGGCTCTAACTATTGCTTTAGCCATAGCTAAGGCCCTCAACTCCGAAATACTGGACGAGATCCAAGTCATGAGGAAGATCGTTATTGACGGGTCGAACACCACAGGCTTCCAGAGAACTGCAATCGTTGGTGTCGGGGGTTACCTGGAGGACGAGGAAGGGAAGATAAGTATACAGACGGTGTGTCTCGAGGAAGACGCCGCTAGGAAGGTGGGTGAGGGCCCGGGCTTCATTAAATATAACCTTGACAGGCTAGGTATTCCGTTAGTTGAGATAGCTACTGGGCCCGACATAAGGAGTCCTGAGCAGGCTATGAGGGTGGCTTTAAAAATAGGCCTCCTTCTCAGGCTGACGGGTAAGGTTAAGAGAGGCCTCGGAACGATTCGTCAAGACCTCAACATATCGATTAAGGGAGGGGAAAAGATCGAGGTTAAGGGTGTAGGGAAGCTTGAGCTTATTCCTAAGGTTGTTAAGTATGAGGCGATGCGTCAACTCAACCTCCTGAAGATAAGGGAGGAGCTTTCTAGGAGGGGACTGTCTCCTGAAAAGGTGGAGGAGGAAATTATTGATGTGACCAACGCTCTGAAAGACAGCGGAAGCATGCTTATTCAGAGATCCTTAAAGAAGGGGCTAAAGGTTTACGCTGTTAGGCTTCCCGGGTTCAGAGGAATTCTGGGCTGGGGGCTTATGCCTGGCCGGAGGTTCGGGACAGAGCTCTCTGACTACGCTAAGGCTTGGGGAGGTGTTACAGGAATTATCCACAGCGACGAACTTCCTGCATACGGAATAAGTGACGAGGATAAGAGAAAGCTCTACCAGATCCTGGGCCTGGATGAGGAGAAAGACGCCTACCTATTCGTTATTGCTGACCGAGAGGAAGCCTTCAGGGCGTTGAGGGCCGTTATCGATAGGGTGAAGGAAGCCTTCAGAGGTATACCTAAGGAGACTAGGGGTGCGAACCCTGACGGCACAACTAAGTATCTGAGGCCGCAGCCGGGGTCGGCAAGAATGTATCCGGAGACTGACGTCCCTCCTGTAAAAATTGATGAGACACTTCTCAAGGAAGCGGAAGGAATTAAGCCTAAGACGCCTGAGGAAATGCTTAGAACTCTTACGGAGGAGCACGGGTTACGGAGGAATATGGCTGAGCAGTTGCTTAGAGACCCCTCGCTACCGACCTATCTCGACCTTGTCGAGGACTATGGAATAAGCCCTCACCTAGCGGCGACAACACTGCTCATTCATCTCAAAGGACTCAGATCTGAAGGCCTCGATATAACCAAGGTAGGGGTTGAGGAGCTTTCCCACTTGCTTAAGGCGGTGGATGAAGGAGGAATAGCTAAGGAAGCAGTTCCTGAAATACTTGAGAAGTACCTTAGAAGTGAAGGAAGAATTGATGAGCTTGTGAGAAAGTATGAAGGGCTTAGCGACGAGGAACTTCGCAGAATAGTTAAGGAGGTTGTCGCAAAATACAGCGATGAAGTGGCCAGAAAAGGGGATAAGGCCTTCAGCCTAATCATGGGTAAGGTAATGCAGGTCGTTAGGGGGAGGGCAGACGGAAGGAAGGTTGCTCAGGTTGTGAAGAATGAAATAAATTCCTTAATAAAGAAGAAGTAAAGAAATATTGTTTCGTAAAATTATTACCGAAGAATAAATAATTAGTATCTAGATTTTTATAAGAAACCCGATTAAATATATATGATAGTGATACCTGATGACAATAGAAAGGTCATTTGAGGTCATCACTGCTATCCCACCTGATGACGTATTCGAGATTCTTGGCCGTCTAGACATGCACATCCCCCTCTGGTCTATTTACGAGTCAATGAATCAGATCAGTGAGAACGAGGCCGAAGTCACGGTAAGGATAGCTGGTGCAATATATAAACTGAAGATAAAGATGACTACTGTTGAGGGGAAAGCCTCCAAGACCGTGAGTATTGAGGGTCAGGGACAGATTTATTTCCACCTTAAACTCACAATAGAGAAACGTGGTACGGGAAGCCTAGTAACAGGCTTCGTCACAGTTAAGGGAGGTTTCTTCCGTGAGCGTGTTCTTTCTTCAGGAGTAGCTACCTTCATAGATGATCTCAAGAACAAAATCATGTTCCAAATACCCTCCATTGTGGAGGCTCTGAAGAGGAGGAAGGCCGTTAAAGAAATGGTTACCCCGCCAGCAGCCCCGAAAGCTGCTGAGGCAGCTAAGGCTGAGGAAGTTAAGCCTCCTAAGAAGCATGAAGCCCCAGCGCCTGCACCTACACCTAAGAAGGAAGTGAAGGAGGAGAAGCCTAAGAAGCCTAAGAAGAAGCATGAAGGCCTAACCATTCCTGAGAATCCTGAGGCCCTATCAGATGAGGTTACGTTGGGAATGATTCTACTTAAGTCAGAGATGATCGATATTAAGGACCATAAGTGCTCTGGGAAGGAGTTTGAGAAGCTTCTTGAAGCAGTCTGGACCGAGCATAAGGATAAAGGAATTCTTTACATTAACGTAAGAACCAAGGACAAGCTGAATATGAAGTTCCTTATCAAAGGAAAGGATGTTATCGGTGTTAGGCTAGATCATCCTGATGAAGGAACAATTAATGGGAAGGAAGCCCTTAAGAAGATCAAGGACGTCAAAACAATTCAAGGGAAGGTATACATATTTAAGGTCCCTCCAGAGGTGCTGGCTTAGCCAGCACATACTCAGCCTCTTTAAGGAAGGAAGCTTCCCTACTAACAAGCCTTATAAGCCTCCTCACATGCATCCTGCTTAATCCGGTGGAGCGTGAGACCTCACCCACATTAACTCGGCCCTTCTCAATCAGTGAAGACATGATCAGCGCAATAGCTACTTTAGCCCTATCTGTTCTGGAGTGGAGTGAAGGATACTTAGCCACAATCTTCAGCACTGCTTTGATCTTAGGGTCCTTCAAAAGCTCCGGTTTCGGAAGATCCACCCTGATAACCTTAACCCTATTTGATGAGGCCTTAACGAACTCCATTAGTTTCGCACTATCTATGTAAGCACGCGAGGACAGCCTCCTATTACTCTTTATCTCGTGAAGTATGCGCAGATACTCTCGAGAAAGCCTAGATAGCTTCGGCTGGGGCCGGCGAAATGGTTTCAATAATTCAATATCCTCTTCTCTGCTGGTAATTGGCGGTACATAAATTCTCTCCACAACAGTTCCGCATTTTGGGCAGATAATATCCCCTCTCTCATAGTCCCACACAAGATCTTCCCATCCACAGTTAGGACACCTCGTCTAAATCACCGGCTTCAAGTCGAGGGTAATACCACAAGAAGGTTTCAGAATGTTGGGTATCCACCCGGTGTGTGAGAAGGGTGAAAGTTTCATATATTTAATGAGGGGACCTAATAGGTTGTGGGTAGGTATGAAAGTAGGTTTTGTCGTTAATCCCATAGCCGGGATGGGCGGGGCGGTAGGGCTAAAGGGAACAGATGGAGGGCTCTTCAGGCAGGCTATTTCACTTGGAGCCAAACCAGTAGCGCCTTCGCGAGCGTCAAGATTCGCGAAGAAGCTCAACTCCTTAGGGTTCCACGGATTAATTCTGTCTGCCAATCACTCAATGGGATGCGACTACCTTAAGGACACCAACCTTAATCACGAATGCCTACCTATACCCGAAGACCCTAATAGGGAAACCTCCCGTGAGGACACTATTAAGGCTGTTAAGGATACTGTGAGGAGGGGATGTGACCTAATAGTTTTTGCGGGAGGCGACGGCACGGCGAGGGATGTGCTTGACGGTGTGCGGGCTTCCGGAAGAGAAGTCCCTATAATAGGAATACCCTGCGGCGTCAAGATGTATTCAGGCGTGTTCTGTATATCCCCCGAAGCATGTGCGGAACTTGTTGCAATGTTTAGTAAGGGAGCCGCAGATATAGAGGTTGCGGAAATTGCAGACGCTAACGAAGACGCTATTAGGAAAGGCATTGTAGACATTAAGGTTTACGGGCTTGCAAAAACCCCTGTTGTCACATCCCTAGTAGTGCCTAAGAAGGATCCCTCAATTGCTGAAGGCCCGGAGGTGAAGAAGAGTATCGCACAGTACTTCATTGAGGAATACTTGGATAATGAAACACTCTACTTCCTAGGTCCGGGCACCACTATTAAGGCAGTAACGGATCTCCTCAACCTTCCCAAGACATTGCTGGGTGTTGACGCGCTGCATAATGGTAAGATAGTTGGGAAGGATCTCGGTGAGAGAGATATACTGAACCTAATAGAGAAATACGGAAACGCCAAGATTGTTGTAACGGTTATTGGTGGTCAAGGATTCGTCTTTGGGAGGGGGAACCAACAGTTCACCTCAGATGTTCTCAGAAGGGTTGGGAAGGAAAACATATTCGTTCTGGCGACACCTGGAAAAATATCGAGACTAAAGCACCTCATTGTGGATACAGGAGATCCCGAGCTTGACCTCAAGCTATCGGGCTATATTAAGGTAATTACGGGTTACAGGGAAGAAACGGTTATGAAGGTTATCCCATCATGCTGTCCTGAAAGATTAGGGTGACAAAGTAAGTTCACTTAGTCAAGTATTTCCACACACCCTTACCCCTATAGTTATAGACTATTGTCTTTAATGCACATACATACTCAACAGAGTAACCTATTCCTTCCCTCCCTATACCTGAATTTTTCCTCCCGCCGAATGGATAGTACCCCACACCATGCCTAGGCATATCGTTTATGTAGATCGCTCCAACCTCTAAGAATCTGAGGAACCTACGAATTGTTGTTATATCTTCACCAAAAACTGCAGCGTCAAGACCATACTCCCGCCCGTTTGCAAGTTTTATAGCCTCTTCAGGGGTTACGTAGTCTGTTATTATGGCTACGGGGGCGAAGATCTCCTTTCTGTATAAGGTGAGTTCCTTAAGAAGATCTTTGTCCTTGACCTCAATTAGTGTTGGTTCCACGTATGTCTTTCCTAATCTTCTGCCTCCAGCAAGAAGCCTTCCTCCATTATCGAGAGCTTCCTGAACAGCTTCCATCATCTTGTCTGCAGATTCAGCACTTATTAGAGGGCCAACTTCAGTGCTTGGATCCCTAGGGTCACCCACCTTGACCTTTCGGATAATGCTCGATAGTTTTTCCTTAAACATATCATATACATCCTTCTCTACAATCACAAGCTTGATTGCGTCACATCTTTGACCTGCATAGCTATATATCCCTTTGGCTATTCTGTCGGCTGCTAATTCTAAATCAGCGTCCTTCATCACTATAGCAGGATCTCCCCCTCCAAGTTCCATAATGAATTGTTTAATCCCTGCAACCCTCAGAACATGGCGCCCTGTCTGACTGCTTCCAGTCAGACTTATTACATGTATCCTAGGATCCTTAACTAGGGTATCACTCTCTTTACCCGGAAGAGTGAGAACAGCAAATGAGTCCTTCGGGAAGCCGCTTTCCTCAACAATTTTAGCGAAAAGGAGTACTGGAAGTGGGTCTGTTGAAGGGGGCTTCACGACCACTGCGTTACCTGCAATAGTACTGTAAACGAATTTGGAAACTGTGTCGAAGAGCGGATAGTTGAAGGGAATTATTGCTAACACAACCCCGAACGGTTCCTTACGTATTACTGCCTCCGTTTCCAGTGTTGTTTTATCCCAATCTCCCGGAACATATTCTCCGAAAATCTTTCGGGCGTCGAGCTCTGCCCTCATAAGTCTATCGATACTTGCATTAACCTCTCCCCTAGCCTGGGCATAGGTTTTTCCAGCATTCGTTACTAAGGCCTCCACGAAGTCGTCTGAGTGTCTCTTGAGGAGATCTGCGATAATCTTCATCAAATCAAGCCTCTTTGATCCAGGTAAATCTCTAATCCTCCATCTTCCAACTTCAAAGATTTTCTTAAACATCTCCTCTATATCACTTTGAGTAAGCTTGGGAACCTTAGCAATAATCTCATTATTTATAGGACTCTTCACAGGCATATAAACATCTGAATCAATCCAATGTCCGCAAGCGTATGCCTTGAATCTATATATGTTTCCCTCTTCAACACTGTATATGTCTCTAAAAATCGGGTCTTGGATGTTGAGAATCTCGTTCATGTTTTCCCTTACTCAAGGGATGTTTAAGCTCTTTTATAGGTTAGGAAAACAATCCATCAACATATATTACAATATCTTTTGCTAATAACCGGTGGGATTATGAGTGGAGCTGAAGATTTAGGGAAGAGTTTGAGAGAAATCATTAAGAAGCCACCTAAACTCATATGTTCCGACATAGACGGTGTTCTTACGGTGACTAGAGGTAATTTTCTACTTGATTTGGATCTTATGAAGAAATTCCGGCATCTTAGAGAGATGGGTGTTCTTACGTGCCTTGCATCAGCTAATTCATACCCTGTTGTTATGACTTTGGTGAGATATCTTGACTTAGATAAGATCTTGATTGCGGAAGGTGGGTGTATCATAAACGTGAATGGAGAAGTTATCCACCTTACAGAGAAGGAAGCGAAAAGCATAGGTGTCGAATTAGCAAAATCATTCGGTCTTGAGACAAGCTGGCAAAACCGTTATAGACACCATGATATTGCACTCACATTTCCTCGTAACCTCCCCCTTAAGGAAGTGGAGAAAGGGATTCAGAGGATACGAGAATATGTTGCGAGAAATTATCCTGGATTTAAACTAGTTTACTCAGGATACGCTATGCATGTAGTCCCTGAGGAATGTGATAAAGGTAGCGCACTACAAGAAATAATTACAAGACTTGGACTTGGATCCGATGATGTCATTGCGGTAGGAGATAGCTCCGTGGATTCCTCAATGCTAAAAGTTGCTGGAATTGGTGTTGCACCGCTTGATGCAGATGATTACGCTAAAGGGGCTGCAGATATAGTTATTCCTAAGAAAGCCTCTGAAGCTACGCATCAACTAATTGATCATGTAATTCGGCTTCTTAGAGAACACTAAGATAATGTAAAAACTATTTCTTATTCTTAAGTAACGATCTGACCCTCTCCAGATACTTATAGGTCGGAGTATAGGTTTTCGGGTGATTACCTACCAAGACATCAAGTCTATGTACGGAAGTATTTACGGGTGTTTTCTTCACTTTCTCAGGGTCTTCGTAGGCTTGCTTAACAATTTCCGTGTAGGCGTTAATCATGGCATCTATATTCTCCTTACTCTCTGTCTCAGTTAGCTCCACCATGTGAGCCTCACTGACTATGAGGGGGAAGTAAATTGTGGGTGCGTGGAATCCTCTGTCAAGTAATGCCTTAGCCACATCCTCTGCGCTCACACCTGTCTCTTTATGGAGTCTGTCGAAGCTGAGCACGACCTCATGCTTCCTCCACCTTCCCTCTCCATATTGGAGTGACACTCCCCTCAGGCTCGACACCTTCTTCATGAAGTAATTAGTATTGAGAACAGAGATCTCGGCGACCTCCCTTATGTTTGGACCTAATGTGGCTATGTAGAGGAAGGCCTTAACTATCGGTATTATATTGCCATAGAACCAGCTAATCCTACCTATGCTGTTTGGGAGGTCATACTTGAAGCGATATTTCCCGTTCTCCTTCACAACTATGGGTACGGGCAGGTAGTTGAGTATATGCTTCTTTACACATACGGCACCACCGCCAGGCCCTCCACCGCCGTGGGGTGTTGAGAAGGTTTTATGGAGGTTGAGATGCACTATGTCGAAACCCATGTCACCTGGTCTAACAATACCTAGAATTCCGTTCAGATTTGCTCCGTCATAGTAAAGCAGGCCGTTAGCTTTGTGAATAAGTTCCGCAATCTCCACTATCCTCGACTCGAAGAGCCCTAGAGTGCTCGGGTTAGTCAGCATTATGCCTGCAGTCGAGTCCCCCACGACTGTCTTAATCGCTTCGAGATCTGTGTTCCCATCCTTATCAGTAGGTATTCGAACTACCTTAAACCCGGCCATCACTGCGCTTGCCGGGTTTGTTCCGTGAGCACTTTCAGGAACAATCATCTCATTCTTATTTCCGTAGCCTGTCTCCTGCAAGTATTTCTTTATGATTAACGCACCAACGAGCTCTCCAGCAGCTCCTGCGGGAGGTTGGAGAGAACATGCATCAGTTCCGGTGAGGCGGGCAAGCCATTCCTGGAGAAGATACATTATCTCGAGGAGGCCCTGCACATCTTCTTCCTCAAGATATGGGTGGAGGTTCACAAGTTCGTCGCGGGAGGCCAGCTCCTCATTGATTTTGGGGTTGTATTTCATTGTGCAGGAGCCTAACGGGACCGGGCCTTGATCCACTCCGTAAGCCATCTGGGAGAGGCGTGTGTAGTGTCTCACAACCTCAATCTCGCTGAGATTAGGTATGTTGGGCCTGGATTTCCTTAAGAGGGGTTCAGGGATCTTAGATGCTGCTTCCCTGTAGTATTCTTCAAACTCCTTACCAATACTGAAGGTTTCTTTACTCTCCTTGCCTATCTCGAATAGTAGGGGCTCACTCCATTTCGCCTGCCTGAACATTACTTACCACCTCCTACAGACTTAGCTATAGCTTCCGCAAGCTCGTCTATATCCCTCCTTGTGTGAACCTCCGTCACACACACCAAGCATTTATCGGCCATTCCTTTGAAGAACCTGCTGAGTGGTGGACCTGCATAAATTCCCTGTCTCTTCAATCCATTGAGAACTTCCTTAGCGTTTCGGCCGCTAAATGAGATAGGTATTTCCCTGAAGTATGCCTCATATGTGAAGGCAGGTGCTTCAACACCGTCCGTTTCCTGTAGCCTTCTCATAAGATAGTATGTTCTTGCAAGGATTTCCTTCCCAAGATTAGTGATGCCCTCGGAGCCCAGCAGTGAAAGATAAACAGCCGCGGCTATGGCCTCAAGACCTGAGTTCGTAGTTATGTTGGATGTTGCCCTCTCCCTGCGGATATGCTGCTCCCTAGTCTGGAGAATCATCATGAAGCCTAAATCACTCCCGTCAGCCGTGATGGTTGCCCCTATCAACCTCCCCGGAAGCTGCCTAACCAACTCCTTCTCATCCTTAATCCCGAAAATTCCTGCTGAGGGCCCGCCGTAATTGAGGCCAAGTCCTAGAGGCTGGGCATCCCCCACAACTATGTCCGCCCCGAGCTCTCCCGGAGGCTCCAGCACCCCTAGAGATATCGGTGTTGAACCCACAATCGCGAGACCTCCGTGCTTATGGGTAGCCTCAATAATGGCGGGCATGTCCTCCTCAACCGCCCCGAAGAAATTAGGCGACTCTAAGTACACGCCAGCCACATCACTGCTTAACTCCTTCTCGAAACTCTCCTGAGTCACTACACTTCTCTCACGATCGAATGGAACTACCTTAACATCAACATCGGTCCCCATAACCCATGTCTTAATTACTTCCAGCGTCTCAGGATGAATACTTCCTGCAACAAGAACCTTTCTCCGGCCTCTCCTAACCCTCCTCACCATCCTAACGGCTTCAGCTGCGGCAGTACTTCCATTATAGAGGGAGGCGTTAACTATGTCTACCCCGTAGAGCTCGGATAGAAGGCTTTGATACTCGAAGAAAGCCTGTAGAAGGCCTTGAGCTATCTCGGCCTGGTAAGGTGTGTAGGCCGTTAAGAACTCTGACCGAGACACAATGGACTTCACTGCCGCGGGGATGTAGTGAATGCATACACCTCCGCCCAAAAACGTTTTCGATGGGTCTGGAAGAATATTCTTCCCCATTAATTCTCTGTACTTCCTACGGACCTCTATTTCTGTGAGCGGCCTAGCGAATCCTACATCGGGGGTTTTGCTGAGTATTAGGTGTTGGGGGACATCATTAAACAACTCCATAATGTCGCGAACCCCGATCTCCCGCAGCATCCGCTCCTTTATGGAGGGTGAGGAATTAGGTATCCATGCATGCGGCATTTCTTTAATCGCCAGATGTGTAAATTAAGGCTCAGTAAAAACTGTTTATTGACGTAAGTGAGGTAATCCGCCTACCTAAGTATTTATCGGTTCGGCAACTAATTATCACGGTGATTTGAATGGTTAGGGAAGTACCTCTGTTGGACACTTTACGTAAACATGGAGCTTCTTTAGGTGAGTTCGCGGGATGGCTGACCGCGATGGATTACGGGAACCCTATGGAGGAACACCTCGCCACTAGGAATGAAGCTACAGCTTTCGACGTCTCCCACATGGGCAGGTATGTGATAAGGGGAAGTAAACTCTTCGAGTTCTTCCAGAAAGCCGTCAGTAAAGACCTTAAGAAATTCAGGCAGGGATTCATGAGCGGACCTGTGCTCCTCCTTAACGATGAAGGAGGGATAAAGGACGACATTATGCTTTACTATCTCTCGGACGACGAATGGCTTGCTGTTGTTAATGCACCGAACGTTGAGAAGGATAAGGAATGGCTGGAGAGCCTTAGAGAGAGGTTCGGCTACAGAGAAAGCGACGTATTCATCGAGGACGTCACCCTTAAGACTGCATTAATCGCTATTCAGGGTCCGAAATCTGCGGACATTCTTGAGGAGATGGGTTTCGCAGAAGCTAAGAAGCTGAGCATCCTTCAATTCGTGCCTAACGCAGAGATTCTAGGTGAAGAGGTCAAGCTAGTCAGTAGGTCAGGATGGACTGGGGAGGAAGTCCGTTCCTACGGATTCGAGATTTGGACAACTATAGATCATGGGAGAAAAGTGTTTGAGAAGGCTTTAGAGCTCGGAGCTAAGCCTGCAGGTCTGATAGCGAGGGATAGCCTAAGGCTGGAGATGGGGTATCTCCTGATAGGTGGGGACATGGATGAATCAACAAACCCAATCGAGGCGAGGTACTGGCTCCCCCTAACGAGAGGGAAGGAGGGATGCGTAGGCTGCGACAAGGTGAACGAGCACTATGTGAAGGGGGCACAGAAGTTCAGAATCGGGTTCACACTTAAGAAGAAGGATAGGGCGATAGCGAGACATGGACATAAAATATTCGTGGACGGTAAGGAGGTGGGTTACGTCACTAGCGGGGCCTACTCACCTGTGCTTAAGCGCTCGATAGGTATGGGTTACGTGAAGGCTTCCCATGCCTATATAGGGTATAGACTCGACATCGAGATAAGGGGAGTGATGCATGAAGCTAAAATACTTGACTTCCCATTAATTTAAGGTGGTAAAAAATGGCGCCAGACATAACCGTGAAGACTAAGCTTGGCGAGTACCTAGTTAAGGAAGGGCTCCACTACACAAAGTCTGATGAGTGGGTCAAGATAGAGGGCGATATCGCTACTCTAGGCATCACGGACTATGCGCAGAAGAAGCTTAGGTATGTTGTCAGTGTTGAGCTTCCTGAGCCGGGCACGAAAATTAATGAGGGTGACTCGGTAGCGACCCTAGAGTCAGTTAAGTCAGTTGAGGACGTATACTCCCCCATCTCAGGCGAGGTTGCTGAAGTGAATGAAGCACTCATCGACACACCTGACCTAATCAATAAGGATCCCTACGGGGATGGATGGGTAGTCAAGATAAGGGTTGAGGAAACACCCGACACCTCAAAGCTTCTGACACCTGAAGCCTACGCAGAGAAGATACGTTCGGAAGAGAGCTGATTTTTTATTTAAATAGAGAAACTGTTTAAAGGGTATTAGTTGCAGTACCTCAGATGGCCACCTAAAATAAAGGTCCTGGAGGCGGCAGGGGCCATAGCTGACGAAAGAATTAAACTAATCGACGATAATCACGCATTAATCACTTCCTCAACAGGTGAAAGAACTTACGTGGTTTATGTGGATCCGGAGAAGAGGGAGGCATGCAGCACAGATAACGGCACCGTCTACAGGGGTTACGTTGGCTACCCGATACTCTCGCTACTTATGCTGAAGGGGGTTCTGACATACGATGAGAGAATAGGTAAGGCGTTGAAGGGCATTCCGTGGAAGGAGCTGAACGAGAAGTTCAAGAAGTATGACCTGGTACTGGAAGAGATAAAGAAGATAGCTTCAGAGAAAGGTGTGCCTCCAGAGGAGCTGGAGGCATATAAGGAGGAGGTGTATTCGCAGGTCCGCAGGCTGAGACTGCGGAGAAATGATTCGGAATGCAGAAACCTTAATATTTTGCATTAAGACGATATGTTTCGGAGACCATGGTCAAGACACCTAAGAGCGTAAAGATAAGTGGCGGCTATGACTTAGTGATGGAGCTGTTCTCTCCCTACAGGCTGAGGATATATGACTATAACACCCAGATAAGAGAATCGGGTTATTATCTGAAGCCTCTCCACCTAGTGTATAAACGGTTCGGGAGCAGGAAAGTTAAATACGTGTATTTCGGGCGTTACTGGTACAGAATATATAAGGTCCCGGCGGATGAGGAAGGGAGGAGGTCGAGGCTTAAATGGATTTATGTTGGTAGGGAGAAGCCGGACCCGGCCCTCCCCGACCCACCTCTTAATCCTCTCGAGGGATTGGCCATAATTGTGGAAGGGAAGGATATCTTCGTCGATGAAAACACTTTCGAAGCGTTAGTGAAGATCTCGATGGCTATTCTGGGGGAAAACCTTTTCGAGTAGGTCAGAACCTCAGGAATTCTGGTCTGCCCTTAGATACCTCCTCCTTGACCTGAGCCAGCAGCTTCTCCCTCTTTCCTTCATCCAGCATACTCTCCACTAGCTCTTTAGGTAGCTTGCGGAATACGAGAGAGGGCTTAGAGATCCTTATACCTGAATCTATTTTTGGAGGTTCATCATCCGAGAACTCCACATTCTTAATGCCCATTATCTCAGCGAATCTCTGAGAGGATCTTGGAGTTAACGGTTTAAGCATATATACTAAGGCTGCGGCGCATCGGAACGCATTGAACAGTATGGCGGCGGCCTCACCACGATTCTCCTTAACAGCCTTCCATGGCGCCCTCCTATTCAGGTATCTGTTCCCCTCCTCAGCCAAAGCCACTATGTGCTCGGACGCTGCCTTAAGCCTCGCCTTATACATAAGCTCTACATATCTTCTCCAGCGATTCTTAATGGCTGAGGCGAATTCCAAGTCGTCATCGTTAAAGGCTTCAGGTTCAGGAACCTCGCCATGGAAGTACTTGAAGATAAGAGTAAGCACGCGGTGTATGTAGTTACCTATGTGGTCATTGAGCTCATTATTCACAAACCTAACGAACTCGGACCACTTGAAATTCGTGTCCTTGTCCTCAGGCCTCATCCTAATGAGGGCGTACCTCCAGTAATCCACATCATCAACTATCTTCAGGGCCTCATCCACCCAAATACCTATTCTCTTCCTTTTAGTGAACTTACTTCCTTCATACATCAGGTACTCGGTCGCGGAGATTAGGGTGGGTAGATTGTACCCCCTTCCGCTAGCCATGAACATTGCGGGAAGGATTACAGCATGGAAGGGGATGTTGTCCTTACCTATGAAGTAGGATGTTGACGCATGAGGATTGATCCAGAACTCCCTCCACTTCTCAGGCTCTCCAATATTACGGAAGTACTCAATGGTTGCTGAGACGTAACCCATTAAGGCATCGAACCATACGTAAATCGTTTTATCTGAGGCTCCAGGGAACGGTGCAGGGATCCCCCACCTGTTATCCCTAGTCACTGCCCTAGGGGTGAGTCCGGTTGACCTGATCCATGATACGGTGAAGTTACGCACGTTCTGATCAAGCTTCTCATTCTTGCTGATCCATTCAATAATTTCGTTCTCTAGGAGATCAAGTCTGAAGAACCAGTGATCCCTTTTCTTGAAGTGGGGGCGTGTCCCGCAGAAAACGCATCTAGGGTCTATCAGGTCTTGAGGGTCTAGGAGTCTGCCACATCCGTCGCACTGATCCCCCCTAGCCTCTTCGAAGCCGCAGAAAGGGCAGATGCCCTGAACAAACCTGTCCGGTAGGTATATCCCTTCCTTCGGGCAGTATGGAACTATCTGGGGCTTAACGGTGAAGTAGCCTCTGTCGTGAATGTCCTTCATTATTCCCTGAACGAACTCTTTATGAATCTCTGTCTCAGTCCTTGTGTAATTGTCGAAGGATATGTCCCACAGCTCCCACATTTTCTTAACGTATTCGTGAGCCTGATCCGTCAGGTCCTTAGGGCTTATACCTTTCTTAATGGCTTCAATCTCTATCGGTGTCCCGTGCTCGTCGCTTCCGCTCACGAAAACTACTTCATGACCCATCATCCTGAGGAACCTTGCGAACACATCTGCTGACAGTATACTTCCGACCAGGTTGCCTAGGTGAGGCACTGTGTTTATGTAGGGCCATGCCGACGTTACTACCCACTTACCCAACTGATCCCCCTCCTCTAGCAGAAAAATTGCGGAAGTAAGTTATTAAGTATATAACTGCTTGTTAGTGGGAAAGGTGATTAATTGAGGGAGGATCTGCCGACATACGTGAAGTATCCTTTCCTGATCGATGTTAAGGAATACTTCAGCCACTTCTATAGTTACCCCGTGGATCTAAACGACCTTATCGACATTCCTGACTACTACGAAGGTGCCTTAAGGAGGGTTGAGTTAGCAATAACTAACCGACCCTACAGACCTTCCCTAGATGAGGGTAGGGAGGTCGCTGTGTTTCACCTTGCCTTAGTGATTGCTGCTCTAGCCGATATATGGGCTTTGAGGAAGCTGGCGGATTATGAAGGGAAGAGGGCTAATGAGTACCTCCGTTCAGAGAAGGATGAAGTTATTCAGGCTGTTGGGAGGAGGTTAGGCGTAAAGATGGAGCTTTTGGCCACTGACACTAATAGATGTGGGTTTGAAGCAGTAGTTGGTGAGGATCCTAGAAGCGGAAGAACCGTTATTGAGTGCTACCCCTTCAGGATGCCTATACCTGTATATTTGAAGCTTTCCGAAAAGCTTAGGACCGACCCTAAATGGAAGCTCACCAACCTCGTTCTGAGGAAGGGTTACGTGTATCTAGGTAGGCGTGAGGTGGTTAGGCTTCTTGAGGAGGCTGTGAAGGCATACATAAATGAAATGAGGCTGTATGTGGAGGAGATAACTAACGAGAAATTCGTGGAGGCCGCTCAAAACATCAGGGAACTTGTTAGGAAGGTCAGGGGTTTCACTACTCAGGAATCTGAAAAGTTTAAGGAGGAGTTAATGGGTGAGATAAGGGAGGACGTGTTTCCGCCCTGCATAAAGGAAATTCTCTCAACACTGCTCCGAGGAGAGCACCTCACACACCACCAGAGATTCGCAGCAGCTACCTTCCTAGTTAACATAGGTGCTTCCGTCGACTACATTCTGGACCTCATGAGGCACAGCCCCGACTTCAATGAGAGGATAGCTAGGTATCAGATAGAGCATCTTGCGGGGCTGAGGGGAAGCAGGAAGAAGTACATGACCTATAGCTGCGAGAAAATGAAGACTTTAGGTATGTGTGTGGCTGACTGCGGCACTAAGACACCTCTCCAGTACTACTGGAGGGAACTCCGGAAAGAACGAAGGAAATCCTCTCAACCCCAGAAGTCTTGAAGCCTTTCCTCACATAGAACCTTAGAATGTTTGAAGGACCTACAAAGTAGGTCACTCCAACATCTACATCAACTATGCGCGCACCTTCAGGAAAAACCCATATAACTGAGTAATTATACTCCGCCTCCTCAGGTTCGTAGATGTTCTCATATATGTTGAGGCCCTCCTTGAAATCACCGGCGAATCTGATGAGATACTTGATGAAAGGTCTGTTTATGGATCCTGCCAAACCTATATCCACATGGAAAACCATGGGCCTTACCTCGACCCCGTTTATCTTCACAATCTCCTCATCGAGGAACGCCTGCATGTTTCTCCTAATCTTCTTCAGCTCCTCCTGCCTAAGGTCCTCGTCAGACAGAATCTCTTCATAAATCCCTTCCTCATCAATATACTCAAAAATTATTTGCTCGATTATGTCCCCCGTCAGGCACACAGTGAACAATCCGTGGCCGTAGACAGGGATTAGTCCGGTGATATCTTCCTCTCCTCCTTAATCACTCTTAATACGACGGCTGTTGAGGTATGCTGCACACCATCAATAGTGCCGACCTTATCAAGCAGTTCCGAAAGCTCCTTGTGATCCTTCACAAGTACCTCGAGCGCGAAACTCCATTCCCCAGTAATGTCGTAAATGACCTTTATCTGAGGCATCTTCAGAAGCTCCTTAACTATGTTATTATACTTCTTAATGTCTACAGCAAGAAATATCAAAGACCTCAGGTTATAGCCAAGTATCTCGGGAGCGACTTCAGCCACAACCCTCTTAATTATTCCCCTCTCCTTAAGCCTCCTCACCCTCATATACACTGTGGATGGGCTAATACCTAACTTACGTCCCAGCTCGGCATATGTTAAATCAGCGTTTTCCTGAAGAATATTTATAAGTTTCTTATCAATATCATCTAAATCTAGAATAACCAATATAACACACCCTGTTAAATATTTATTCGATGATGATTAAAAATTTTCCTGTCAGGCCTTGGGAGCTAATAGATATTCAACAGAACCCCCTTCAACGAGACTGAAAGACAAATACGCAGGTATTTCATTACCGAATTTAATTTCAAGTGTTTCAGCGACATTACCTATGTTGAGCACTCTCGCAAGATAGTCCTCATCATACCCTGTTCTGGAAGCCTCCTTAACCTCCATATCGATTATTGAGCCTCCAAGCCGCGAGAGTTTAGCTTCCGCATTAAGTTCAGGCGCCTTAATATGGAAGTACTGGTCATCATTAACCTCGAAAATCAGTGTTCCTGCACCCTTAAGATCCTTAATCGCCGTAGTGTAGGACTTGGCCATAACTAGGGCACGGACCTTGAAGTCAAGCTCTATCTCCGGGATCTCTGTCGCTGAGACCTCAATGGATCTGTACTTATACCTCTTTGTTGTGACACCTTCCAGAATGACCTCGTAGAACTCCTCCCCCGCACGCATAATCAGCTTATCGCCTTTCTTAGGTGCGGGAAGGGTTTTAAGCAGATTATTAACGTTTACCCCTACACCCACCTCCCTATCAACCCTGTACTCAAGGAAGGAATCTGAGGGGAGGCTTATGCTGATTAAAGCAATCTGTGCGGGGTCAATAGCCTTAACCTTCAACCCCTCACTCGTGAAATTAAATAGGGCCTCATCAACCAGGTTCCCTAAAGCCTTAAGAACCGTGATGAATGACTTAGCGCTGGCGTATTCTAGGTAGACCGGGAAGTCCTCGCTCATAACTCTCCCTCTGGGAAGTTAATATATTAATCTCTAAAAAACATTGATAACGCGTGATGAAGAACACTCCGGATCTGAGTAATCAATGAAGAACCGTGTGAGGTCTGACACTTGAGGCAACTGTTTATCGTTGCCTAAGTCTATTACTTAATGCATTAATTCATGTACCTTAATGAAAAAGAGGTTTAATTACTGGTTTTCTCTGTGGATTGCTCCTCAGCTTCCTCTTCCGCGGACTGAAGAAGTGCCTTCACCGCGAGATCCTTAAGCTTTAGTTCAGCATCCACTATGTCAAGCTCCAGCACCGTGGGAGACGTCTCCAGAAGCTCCTTCAGTGTTTGAGCTATGTCTTCATCTATTCCGTGCTTAGCTGTCTGAAGCACGGCGAGGGTGAGCAGGAAGTTCAGGACTGTTGAGTATGATACGTCATACCCTGCATCAACTAATCCTTCCCACGTCCCCCTAATTACGCGGTCCAGAACAGGACCGATAGCTACCGATCTTTTAACTACTTGCATCTTTTCTTACCTAGTTTCCTTTTCTAAATTAGTTTTAACTGGTCTAGAAGCAGCAGTAGGTTGCTAAACTCATCATCACCAATGCTTTTTAACTAACCCTATCCCTTCTTTTGGGGGGTTGGAAGTGTCGATTGAGGAGATCGAGGCCGAGGCCCGGAGAATTATTGAGGAGGCGGAGAAGGAGGCCGAGCGTATCCTTAGCGAGGCGAAGGCTGAGGCTGAGAAATGGCACGACATGCCGATAGAGAATCCTGTCAGGGAGGATGAGCTTGAGGCCATTAAGGCCGAATATTCTTCCAGGCTTAAGGATGCTGAGGAAAACTTCGAGAAGAGAAAAACTGAGATCCGTAAGGCCTTCGAGAAGAAGAAGAATTTATTTATTGAGCGTATCGTGAACCTAACCGCCTTGACGGGAGATTAAGATGATTGTCTCCTTCCCGGAGAGATTCACTTACGTGAGAATTCTGACGACAAGGGACTTAAGGGAGAAGGTTATAGCCACTCTTCAGGAACTCGGGATTATGGAGGTAGAGCCTATAGGGAAGATACCTGAGGAGGATGTTAAGGCATTAAAGGAGAAGGCCAGAGAGGTTGAGGAGCTGGAGAGACTTATAGAGTCTCTGGAGAGCACATACGAAAAACCCGTTATTGTGGAGATAACCCAAGACATTGATGTCTCGACTCTGGATGAGCAGCTATCTAAAACTCTCGAGATTTTAAGAAGGCTGAAAGGCGAGGTAGGGAACCTGATTTACAGCATAGATAACATGGGGCGAGAGTTCTCCAAGCTCAGGACCATTCACTCCTCACTGGAGGCTCTCCTCCCTGTGGTTGGGGATGTCCCTATAAAGAATATTGTGTGGGAAGGAGATCTTATCTACTCCATGGTTGTTTTAGGAAGCAGATTCTCCATAAATAATGTCGCTAAGGAAATACCTGAAGACACACTCATAGTAGCGAGGGCACCAATCGAGGATAAGGATGTTGCTGTTATTGCTGGAATGAAGATAAGTAAGGACAGCCTGAGCGAGCTGCTTAAGAAGAATAAGGTGGAAATACTTCCGATTGAACCTTCGGATAAAACCCTCAGTGAAGAGCTTGGAAGGCTTGAAGCCAGGATAAATGAGCTTGCATACGAATCCAAGAAGCTTCAGGATAAGCTGAAAGAGATTCTTGAGTCGAACGCTCCGGAGATCGGCTACGGAAAAGTGGTTTCGGAGATTTACAGGGCTAAACTAAACGCTTTGATGAGTGCTCTCGGTGGAGACTACCTAGCAGGCGTGGAGGGCTGGGTGCCGGAGCCGGAATTCCACCTAGTTCCGGGGGCACTGCAGAAGGAGGTCGGCACATTCTACATCTCCCGCGTGGAGAAGGTGGATCGCGAACCCCCAACTAAACTCAAGAATAGGAAACCCATAAAGCCCTTCGAACTCATTACGAGGCTTTACGGAGTCCCTGACAGGAGGGAGTGGGACCCGACCCCAATAATAATGTATTCATTCATGATTTTCTTCGGCGCCATGTTCGCTGACTTTGTCTACGGAATAATTTTATTCATTCTGATTAAGTTCGTTCTCGACAGGTCAGGACTCATAGACAATCCGTACTCAGAGGGCTACGTAACCCTTAAGAAGATGCTGCTAATGCTTGCAATATCATCAACCGTATTCGGCCTCCTCTCCAACACCTTCGCCGGGTTCTCATTCGTCCTCACAGAGAATGGATGGGTATTCACCCTCCCCGAGCAGGGGGCGGCAGTGCCTTCTATACTTAACTTCGTGGACCCGATATGGTTCCTAACCTTCGCGCTGGTGGTTGGTTTAATACATATCAACATATCCCACGGCATCTCCTTAGCTAAAGGGATTAAGGAGGGAAACTTCGGGCACGTCATGATGGAGGCAGGTATTTTCATTGTCCAGATCTTCGGTATTCCATACATCCTTCACTCCATGATGCATTACGACATATTCCCGATGAGTGACCAGATGCTCACAATATTCTTAGGGGCATCCCTGGTGGGGCTCGGTATGCTTATTGCAGGAAGCCTGAAAAGCATGGGCGGCTTAGGTATGCTTATGTGGTTCTTCAGCATAACAGGCCTACTCGGTGACATACTGTCGTATAGCAGGCTTGCCGGGCTTGGATTAGCGACATACCTTATGGCGAAAAGCTTCAACGGCCTTTCCCTAGAGGTATTCACAGCTTTCTCCTCAATGATACCGCTGGCAGGAATAGTTATTGGTGCTGTCGCGGCGGCCTTCATCATGCTGGCAATGAATATGATTAACATAGTGTTCGGCGTCATAGGGGCGTTCGTGCATTCCCTCCGTCTATGCTTCGTAGAGTTCCTTCCGAAGTGGTATGAAGGAAATGGTAGGGAGTTCCAGCCCCTCACAGCGAAGCTGGGGAAGCATATACTAGTCGGTAAAGGGGTATGAGAAAGTTTTCATACGTCTAAGAATTTTGCGCATGGCTTAATAACCCCCCACTAACATCTTCTTGGGTGGAGATATGACAGAACCAGTCACAGCGTTCCTAGACCCCTTCGCTGTAGCGGCTGCAGGTATAGCGTTAGGTTTCATAGGAGGATTTGTAGGTTCAGCAATAGGTATTCTAAGGGCAGCGAATGCAGGTCTCTCAGTCCTGGCTGAGGACCCGGGATCTTTCAAGTGGGTCATGCTGCTTTCCTCACTACCAATGACTCAGACGTTCTACGGATTCATCTACACACTCCTAGGATTCACCAGCGTTTTACCTTCCGTGACAGAGACTCTGACCATCGCCAAGGCCGCAGCGATATTCACTGTCAGCCTAGCGGTAATGCTTGCGGAGCTGTTCTCTGCAGCCTACCAAGGAGCTGTATGTATGTCAGGTATTCTCGAGCTAGTTAAGACTAAGGGAAGGATAGCTACATCTACAATGATTCTCGCATCCTACGAGGAGCTTTTCGGAATTCTCGGCATGGTGCTGGGATACCTAGTAGTGACAATAATTGCAGGGCTCCCCATATAGTAAAGACCTAGGAGGTTGGGGGAGTGAGTCTAGAGGAACTGAGGAAGAGTGTGATCAAGAAGGCGCGGCTGAAGGCAGAGAAAATTCTGGAGAACGCTAGGAAACAGGCGGAGGAACTGGTGGAGTCAGCTAAGAGAGAATATATGGAGAGACTTAGGCAGAGGAAGGAAGAAATAATCACACAGGTAAGGGAGGAAGAGAGCAGGAAATATACTGCCAGGATAAGCGAGCTAAATGCTGAACTCCTTAAACTGAAGAGGGAACTCATCGAGGACATAGTTAAGGAAGCTACGGAGAGAATCAAGAACCTCTCGAAGACGGAGAGGAAGGAATCTATTAAGAGATTACTTAAAGACTCCCTCGACAGCGGAATCATAGGCGGGAGCTTCAGGGTCAAGGTAATTGAGCACGACCTCAAACTAGTTAAGGAGGCTGTTAAGGAGTTGGGACTCCAGAAAGACCTCATCGCCGCAGAAATAATTCCTGAGGAATATCTAGGGGGGCTGATTATTGAGAACGAGGACTCCAGCGTGGCAATAGACAACACCTACAGAACTAGGTTGGAGAGAGCAATCAGAATAATATTGGGGGAGCTGAATAAGGAGATATTCAAGGGATAAATCAATGTGGACAACCAGCGACCTAAAGTTTCTCAGCGTCCTTAAACTGAAGCTAAACAAGACCATAACACCCACCTACCTAAACAGGCTGGTGGGTGTAAGCATTAAGACACCTTCAGACTTCATCACCGCCGCTGCAGGAACAGATGTATCACTGTGCCTACAGAAAGAAATAAAGATCAGTGAAATACCGCAATCCGACGTAATATATGCGAAGCTCCTGTCCTGCTGGACAAGCAACCTCAAGGAACTCATGACCAAGATCGGGCCCGGAAGAAAGTTGACGAGTGTTGTAAACACATACATAGGAAGATACCCTCTCATGGCAGTTATTTATGGAATAGCAGGTAACAAAACAGTTGATCTCCCATATCCTCTAAATCAAGACATTTTCTTAGTGGTTAAGGAAGCGAAAACCTTCGCCGACCTAATCGAGTCCCTAAAGAAGAAGAGTAGGGAAGACCTCAAACCCGTCATAGAAATTCTTCAGAACTACAGGGACTACGAGATACGTGAGGTAGATCCCTACGACTTCATCCTTAAGGCTAGGAAAACGTTCTGGTCTATGGTTGCTGATGAGGTGAGGAAGGCTGGTGGAGGGGAAGCCCTCACAAGGTGCATGAATAGGGTGAGGAAAGTTATTCCACTTATTCATGAAGTGAGGAAGGCTGAGCTAACTGAGCACGACATCTCTAAAGTGCTACAGTTTTTCGATCCTAAGGAACAGGAGATACTTAAGGCGACAGCTGAAGACTACGGGAGGCTGGAATCATTCCTAATCTTCGGAGAACTCTTCCGTTGCTTAAACGAGATACATCTCTCCCCCCTGGGTATTGAAACCCTTCTCCAGTACCTAATACTAAAGGACTGGGAAACTTTTTTCGTTACACACACAATCTACGCATTAAGCATGGGGTACTCCCCTGAATACCTGAAGCAGAGCTTAGAGAGGTGGTTATGGCTTTATGAGCTCACCAGTAAGTAAAGGCAAAATAGCTGTCGTCGGTGACGAAGTCTTCGTCACCGGCTTCCGTCTAGGAGGAGCAAAGGTGAGTTACATAGTTGAAAATCTTGGTAACGGAGGTAACGTGGAGAAAGTGAAGCAGGTGTTGACCAGCATATATGAGAGAGGTGATGTGGGGGTGGTGATTGTTCAGGACAGACTTAAGAATGTGGTTGAGTCACTGAAAAGAACCACCATGTATCCCCTAATTATTTACATGCCGAGCGGGAGGACGGCACATGAAATGGACGTAAAGGAGTATTATTCCTCCCTCATACGTACTTACTTAGGCATAAGTCTGGAGGTGTGAGCAAATGGTAGTAGGTAAAATAAGGAGGGTGGCTGGACCACTCATAGTTGCTGAGGAAATGAAAGGATCAATGGTTTACGAAGTTGTTCAGGTTGGTGAGGAGAGACTAATCGGTGAAATAATCGGTCTGCAGGGAGATAGGGCCTTCATTCAGGTGTATGAGGACACTTCAGGCCTTAAAGTCGGGGAACCTGTTGAAGGCACAGGCGATCTGCTTTCTGCTGAGCTGGGGCCGGGAATTGTTGGTGCCGTGTATGACGGACTGCAGAGACCCTTATCCGTTCTCGGCAGTATGATAGGCCCCTTCATCGAGAAAGGTATTAAGGTCCCTCCCCTCTCAAGGGAGAAGAAGTGGGAATTCCATAGAAACCCTGAAGTTAAGCCAGGAGACAAGGTCGAGCCCGGAGTTGTTCTCGGTGTAGTGCCGGAGACGCCTATCTTGGAACATAAAATAATGGTGCCTCCCGGCATTAAGGGCATATTAAACGAAGTGGCTCCCGACGGCGACTACACCATAGAGGAAACAATAGCTGTCATAGACATTGGAGGAGGAGAGGTTAAAGAGCTCCCAATGCTTCAGAAATGGCCTGTGAGGAAACCGAGACCCTACCTAAAGAGGTTGGAGCCTGTGGAACCTCTGATCACTGGGCAGAGAGTTCTCGACATGCTTTTCCCAATAGCTAAAGGAGGTAAGGCCGCAGTTCCCGGAGGGTTCGGCAGCGGGAAATGTGTGGTTCCAGGCACACCGGTAATGCTTAGTGATGGGTCGCTGAGAATTATTGATGAAATCTTTAAGGAAGCGAAGGGGGGTGAACCTGACCCAACACTACCTGAAGAGATATATGAGCTTAAAGAGCCGATAGAGCTTATAGGTTTCGACGGCCGGAAGCTCAGGAAAGTCCACGCAACACAGGTCTATAGAGGATATACTGACAGGATAGTCAGAATAAAGACTTCGAGCGGAAGGATTATTGAGGTAACTCCCCAGCATAAACTCCCTATCTACTTCCCTGAAGGGGAAGTGAAGGAGCTTAAGGCGGAAAGTATTGAGAAGGGAATGTTTCTCATAGTTCCTAAACACATAAAGCTGGAGGATAAACAAATACCTCTAGCTGAAAAGCTACTTGAGAAACTAAGCATATATGGAGACATTGCAAGCGACGATAAGGAAGTCAATGATCTAGTTAGGGATAAGTTGAAGGAGATTCTAAGAAATGATCCCAAGCTCTTTGAGAAGCTTGCTGATCTCTCAGAACTGAAAACTGATACGCTTAAACAAATAATATATCACAAAGACAGAACAGTGCCGCTAAAGGTTATTGTGAATCTCAGGAAATTAACTGAAGCAGAAATCTGGCTACCTAAGACACTGCGGGTTAGGAGAAGCTCTAAAGTTGTTAGAATACCCAACACGTTGGATGAGGATCTTGCAGAGCTTCTCGGACTAATAATATCTGACGGCATGATTGCAGCCACCCATGTGAGGTTCTTCAATAATGACGCTAGATTAATAGATAGATTTGAGGAACTGATGACGAAGATATTCGATGTTAAGGGAGTCCGTAAAACATTCAGAACTGTTGGAGGATTAGAGATTCATTCATCCTTAGTGGTAAGAATTCTCAAAGCCCTAGGTATTCCTGTAGAGAATAAGGCAAACACATGTAAAGTTCCTCAAGAAATACTCACTGCAAGCGATGATGTGATTTCCGCTTTCCTTAAGGGCTTCTTCCTAGGAGACGGTTATGCAGGGAAGACACAGCTGGAATTATCTACCGCTTCAAAGGAGCTTGCTAAAGGATTAACCTATCTGCTAACTAGGCTCGGAATTCTTTACTCAGTAAGCTTCAAGCCTAGAAAGAACAGAATACTGATAACCGGGAAGGAACAAATTCGGAAATTCTTTGAAAAAGTGCTTAAGGATGCAGTACGCACAGAAAAGGTTCTTCAAGTTGAGAGAGTAGCATATACAGGAAGAGCTGGACGTGTGTCGAGGGAGGCAATACCTGTCGATCCAAGAATTCTGAGGGGAATCTACGACTACTTATCTAAGAGGGCCTTGGAGGCTCAAGGAATACACATAGGGAACCAGATTTATAGAAACGAGAATATCACTACGAGGTCTCTTCTTAAGCTTGAAGCCGTAACCAGGAGTAAAGCTATGCAGTCAGTCAAGGCCAGGGTTCTTAGAAAATATCTTAGAAACATACTGAGCATGCTTGAATACGTGACCCTAGATAGGATTGAGAACGTTGAGATAGTTGAAGAGAAGACAATTGTTTATGACTTAGTGGTTCCTCAAACGCGCAACTTCGTCGGAGGCTATACTCCTGTAATATTCCATAACACTGTGCTACTTCAAACACTGACTAAATGGGCGAGGACACAGCTGAATATATATGTAGGATGCGGCGAGAGAGGTAATGAGATGGCTGACGCTCTCCACAGTTTCCTTAAGCTGAAGGACCCGAAGTCAGGGAGACCTCTGTCCGAGAAAGCCGTATTCATTGCCAACACGTCCAACATGCCTGTCGCAGCCAGAGAGACAAGTGTTTTCCTCGGTGTAACCATTGGCGAGTACTTCAGGGATATGGGGTATGACATACTGATGGTTGCTGACTCGACCTCGAGATGGGCTGAGGCAATGAGGGAAATCAGTGCGAGACTGGAGGAAATGCCTGGAGAGGAGGGTTATCCCGCATACCTAGGTTCGAGGCTGGCCGAGTTCTATGAAAGGTCAGGCAGGGTCGTGTGCTCAGGGATTCCTGAAAGAAGCGGTTCACTAACAATTGTTGGGGCAGTATCCCCACCTGGAGCGGACTTCAGCGAGCCCGTCACCCAGAACACCTTAAGATATATAGGGACCTTAGTCGCTCTGGACATATCGCTTGCGAACAGGAGACACTTCCCGGCGATAAGCTGGCTGATGAGCTACTCCCTCTATGTCGAGACTGTTGAGGAGTGGTGGAAGAAGGACTTCCCTGAATGGCTTGACATAAGGAATGAGGCTCTGAAAATCCTTCAGAGAGAGTCTGAGCTTATGGAGATCGTCAGGCTAGTAGGCCCTGACGCCCTGCCAGAGGAGGACAAGCTTCTTCTCGACGTCGCCAGAATGATTAGGGAGGACTTCCTGCAGCAGAACGCCTTCCATCCAGTGGACGCCTACTGCCCGCCCGGCAAGACAGTTAAGATGATGAGGATAATTCTAGAGT